>NZ_JBEOSJ010000028.1:22841-107691 GCF_040302905.1 Streptomyces sp. NPDC096193
CGTACCGGCCGCACCACCATCCGCGGGACCCTCAGCGCCGCCGTCCGCACCACCATCGGCACCGCCGTCGTGCACACCGGGTGCGCCGGCCGCACCACCATCCGCCGGACCCTCGGCACCACCATCGGCACCGCCGTCGTGCTCACCGGGCGTACCGGCCGCACCACCATCCGCCGGACCCTCGGCACCACCATCGGCACCGCCGTCATGCACACCGGGCGTACCGGCCGCACCACCATCCGCGGGACCCTCAGCGCCGCCGTCCGCACCACCATCGGCACCGCCGTCGTGCACACCGGGTGCGCCGGCCGCACCGCCATCCGCGGGACCCTCTTGCTGGTTCGCATCCTGTTCGGGGTAAGCCACAGTTCCTCCTGAGAATCGAACAGACACGACCGGCCTCCCCGACTGGCACCTGGTCGTCCTACAGGGCGATCCCTCGTGGGCACCGCCAGTTATCACCGTAGCCCTATGGGACGAAAGCCTCGATTCGGGCAGGGGTCGACGCGTCACTCCGCACAGCGGACGGATCGTGTGGCCCGGCTTCCAGAAGCCCGTGCGGCGTGATCGGGGTGTGAGGAGAGCTGATGAGCGGGACATATACCGTCCCGGCGTCAACAAGGTTCGATCCTGCCGCGTCGCTCGCCGACCGAGTTCGTCGTGCCGGTTGACGGCCAGGATGCCGCGCGGACCGGTGCGCGGGTCACGGACCAAGGCGGGTTCCGCGGACGGTTGCAGTCGTCAGGAACGCCGGGTGCCGCCGGGGAAGAAGGGCACCCTGGGGGCGACATCGGCGACGGCACGCAGCACGCTCGTGCCGGCCAGCACCAGCACGGACAGGGGCGGACCCGCCCATCGCGTCAGGCCCTTCTGCAGGTCCGGGTCGACTTCGATCGTCACGCTGACGTATCTGGTGTGCAGCGTGGTGACCTTCGAGGGCCGAGCAGCGCTTTCCCGGCCGCGATCCAGTGCCGCGCGGTATCTGTCCTTGCGCTCCGTCATACCGCTTCCTGACGTTTGATGAGTTCCTCGGCGAGATCCATGTACGCCGAGCCTTTGGCCCGGACCGGGCTTCCGAACGACTGGGCGTACAGGTCGAGCCGCGCGATCTGGGTGCTCAACACCACGAAGCCCCACTCGGTGAGCGCCTCACGGGCGTCGGAATCGGGGCCGGTACGCGTGGCATCAGGACGATTGGTGCGGTTCAGCACGACCACGGCCCGTGCCGGCTGCGCGCGCAGGGACTGCACATCGTCCATCTCGGAACGGATGGGTGCCATGCGGTCCAGTTCGATGGGCGCAGGTGTCACCGGGATGATCCATTCGCTCGCATACCTCATGATGCTGCGGGCGATGCGGGGATGGTCCTCCAGCTGCGGCGCGTCGAACACGACGGCCCGCCTGTTCCCCAGGAAGTCGTTCACGCGACGGTGCACGTCTCCCACCGGCAGGGCGATGACGGGAAACGGAAAACCGTCCGCCAGCTCACTCCAGCGCAACGCGGAGGAGGCGGGGTCGCCGTCGACCAGGAGCGGCGAGTAGCCGGACTCATGGAGGGCGTGTGCCAGCCATACAGCGCTGGTCGTCTTGCCCACTCCGGGCTTGAGGTTCACAAAGGCGCAGGTCAACGGCACGCGAGCAGCCTAGCGGGCCTGATCGCCCGCTCCGGTTTCGACGCGAGGGCAACTCTGCTGTTCACCCGTACGCAGTCAGAACCGAGATCCCGTGTTCCGTCCCCGGCAGTCGCACGGTGCGGCGGAGCACGTGCCGTCGGGGTCAGGGGCGGGCGCCGCCCAGAGTGAGCCGGGATCGCGGCTCGACCGGCTCGTCGCGGGCCGCCGCCCACAGGGAACGGACATGTCCGAGGTGCCTGGCCATGCACGCCTCCGCGGCGGCCGCGTCGCCGGAAAGCATCAGGTCGAGAAGTTCGATGTGCTCCTGGGCCGAGGAGATGAGCCGGCCCTGCTCGTCGAGCCCCTTGAGGCCGTACAGCCGGGATCGCTTGCGCAGGTCCCCCACCGTCTCGACGAGCCGGTCGTTGCCGGCGAGGGAGAGCAGGCCGAGGTGGAAACGGCGGTCCGCGTCCAGATAGCCGATGAGGTCGTGGGCGCGGGCCTGCGCCACTATCTCCTCGGCCACCGGGCGCAGTTCCTCCAGCTGCCCCGCGGTGGCGCTGCGGGTGACCCGGCCGATGGTGGGCACCTCGATCAGCGCCCGCAGTTCGGTGTACTGGTCCAGGTCGCGCTCGCTGACCTCGGTGATCCTGAACCCCTTGTTCCGTACCGGCTCGACCAGGCCCTCCCGGGCGAGGTCGAGCATCGCCTCGCGCACGGGGGTGGCGGAGATACCGAAGTCGGCCGCGAGACCGGGCGCCGAGTAGACGCTGCCGGGCCGGAGTTCGCCCGCGACGAGTGCCGCGCGCAGTGCGTGGGCGACCTGGTCGCGCAGACGTTCCTGGGCCGGGACGACGTTGTGCTGCTTCAGCTGGCCCATGGCGCTTCCTCCGGGTCCGCGGGAAGCGCCAGCGTACAATGTCACGTTGCGCAGTTCGCGGGAGCCGGCGCGCACTTGAGGGTCGCCCGGGCGCTGGTCAGAGCAGAAAGCCCCCGGGGAACGGGTCGGACGGGTCCAGAAAGTACTGCGCCGTGCCCGTGATCCAGGCGCGGCCCGTGACGGTGGGGACCACGGCGTTCACCCCTGCGACCGTGTCCTCCCCGACGAGCCGGCCGGTGAACTCGGTGCCGATGAACGACTCGTTGACGAAGTCGCGGTGCAGCGGGAGCAGGCCGCGGGCGTGCAACTGCGCCATGCGCGCGCTCGTTCCGGTACCGCAGGGCGAGCGGTCGAACCATCCGGGGTGGATGGCCATGGCGTGCCGCGAACGTCGGGCGTCGGAGCCGGGGGCTGCGAGGTACACATGCTTGAGGCCGCTGATGGCCGGGTCCTCGGGATGGACCGGACGGTCGGCGGCGTTCACGGCGTCCATGACCGCCAGTCCGGCGGCGAGCAGGTCGTTCTTGCGTGCCCGGTCGAAGGGCAGGCCGAGGGCGTCGAGATGGACGAAGGCGTAGAAGTTGCCGCCGTACGCGACGTCGTAGGTGACCGTGCCGTGCCCGGGTACATCGACCTTGCGGTCCAGGGCGAGGCAGAAGGCGGGGACGTTGGTGAGGGTGACAGAGCGGGCCGCACCGTCCTCGACCTGTACGTCGACGCTCACCAGTCCCGCCGGGGTGTCGAGGCGGACGGTGGTGACGGGTTCGGTGACGGGCACCATGCCGGTCTCGACGAGCACGGTGGCCACGCCGATGGTGCCGTGGCCACACATGGGCAGCAGCCCGGACACCTCGATGAACAGGACGCCGTAATCGGAATCGGGTCTGGTCGGCGGCTGAAGGACGGCGCCGCTCATCGCCGAGTGGCCGCGCGGCTCGTACATCAGCAGCGTACGGATGTGGTCGAGGTGCTCGATGAAGTGCAGACGGCGCTCGGCCATCGTGGCCCCGGGGATCACGCCGACGCCGCCGGTGACGACGCGGGTCGGCATGCCCTCGGTGTGGGAGTCCACGACGTGGAAGACAAGACGGGTGCGCATGGTTCCCTCCTGGTCGGGTGGTGGGCCTGAACGGTCGTTCGTGGTTCACCGGTGGCCTTCGGCCAGCACCTTCTCGGTGGCTGCCCGCACCGCGGCGTCCTGCTCGGGTCTCAGCGGCGTACGCGGTGGGCGGCAGGGGCCGGCGGGTCGGCCCGCCAGATCCATGGAGCGCTTGATGGCCTGGACGAACTCGGTCCTCGAATCCCAGCGCAGCAGCGGATGCAGAGCACGGTAGAGGGGCAGCGCGGTCGCGAGGTCGTGCCGCACGGCAGCCCGGTAGAGGGTGACGCAGGAGTGGGGCAGTGCGTTGGGGTATCCGGCGATCCAGCCGGCGGCCCCGGCGAGTGCGAGTTCCAGGAGGACGTCGTCCGCACCGATCAACAGGTCGAGAGACGGCGCGAGTTCGGCGATCTCGTAGGCCCGGCGCACATCACCGCTGAACTCCTTCACGGCGACGATGCTGCCTTCGTGATGGAGCCGGGCGAGGAGGGCGGGGGTCAGGTCGACCCTGGTGTCGTAGGGGTTGTTGTAAGCGACCACGGGCACGCCCGCGCGGGCGACCTCGGCGTAGTGCGCGGATACGGCGTCGTCATCCGCCCGGTAGGCGTTGGGCGGCAGGAGGAGTACCGATCCGGCTCCCGCCTCGGCGGCGTGCTCGCTCCAGCGCCTGGCCTCGGCGCTTCCGTACGCGGAGACGCCTGGCATCACCCGGTCCCCGTCTCCCGCGGCCTTGACGGCGGTGTGGACGACGCGGGAGCGCTCGTCGTCGGTGAGGGTCTGGTACTCGCCGAGTGAGCCGTTGGGGACCACGCCGTCGCAGCCGGTGGCGAGCAGGCGGGCGACGTGTTCGCCGTAGGCGTCCAGGTCGACGGAGAGGTCCTCGCGGAGGGGAAGAGCGGTGGCGACCATGAGGCCGTGCCAGGGTCGGGTACGCAGGGCGGGTGCGGATGCGGGTGTCATGGGCGCTCCTTCGGTGAGTGTGACGGGTGGGGGCCGCGGCCCGGTGCTGCGAAGTGCGGTCGCCGGAATCAGCCGCCGGGGTCCCCACTCCCGGGCACGTCCGTGCCCGGGAGCTGTGCCAGGTTGCCCAGGAGGACCGGGCACGACAGAGGGCGGCTCTCGGGGGCTTCTTCGCGGCCCGCGAGCGCGGCCACCGCGGAGCCGCACATGCGGCCCTGGCACCAGCCCATTCCGGCCCGGGTCAGCAACTTGACGGCCCGTGAGTCGAGGGCGCCCAGCGTCTCGACGGCCTCGCGAACCTCGGCGACCGAGACCTCCTCGCACCGGCACACCACGGTGTCCGGGGTGAGCCACTCGACCCAGCCGGGCCCAGGCCGGTGCGCGGCGGCCATCGTGTCGGCGAAGGCACGTCGACGCGCGAGGCGGCGGGCGAGCACCCGCGTAGGCGGCGGCAGCCTTCTTCCGTGCAGCTCGTACGCCACGTCGTGGCCGGCCAGCCGGCCTTCGAGCAGGGCCGGTTTCACTCCGCCGACACCGCCGGTCTCACCGGCGGACCAGATGCCCGGCACCGAGGTGCGCCGGCGCGTGTCGAGGGCCAGAGCGACCGTCCCGTCCGCCGTCCGCCGTACGGCGCAGCCGAGGGCGGTGGCGAGCTCCAGCTGCGGTACGAGTCCGTGGCCGACCGCGAGCGCGTCGCAGGGGATGCGCCGCCCGGTGCCCGGCACCGGTCGCCAGGCGCCGTCGAGCCGTTGGACGGTCACCCCCGTCACCCGGTGGGTTCCGTGCACGGCGGTGACGGCGTGCCGGGGCAGCACCCGCACCGCGCGGCGTGCCAGACCGGCGCCGAGGCGGGCACCTTGCAGCGCCTTGCCCGGGTTGACGGCGAGGGTCCCGAGCCGGTCCGCGTACGCCGTGTACGTGGCGGCCTCGACGACCGCCGGCACGGTGGCACCCGCCGCCGCGAGCGAGGCAGCGACGGCCAGCAGCAGCGGGCCGCTCCCCGCCACGAGCACACGCCGGCCCGGAAGCACCAGGCTCGACTTGAGCATGGCCTGGGCCCCTCCCGCGCCGACCACACCGGGCAGCGTCCAGCCGGGGAACGGGAGTTGCCGCTCGTACGCCCCGGTGGCCAGCAGCAGTGTGCGTGCCCGGACGGTCACCACCCGCTCCTCGTCCCCCGCGACCGCGTGAAGTACCCAGCCGCCGTCGTCCGCCTCCGGCAGCACCGTCCAGACGTGGTGGGCGGGCAGGTACCGGATGCGGCCGGTCGAACGATGTCGGCGCAGCCGCTGCTCCCATCGGTCCCAGGCACGCCGGTTGCGGTGCTGCGCGCCCGGTGTGCGCGCGCCGAGCTCCGGCGGGGGGTGCCGGTAGTACTGCCCGCCCGGACGCTCCCCCGCGTCCAGCAGGGTCACGGTGATCCCGTGGTCCGCCGCGGTGACCGCGGCGGTGAGCCCGGCGGGACCTGCCCCGACCACCGCGAGACCGGCGGGCTTCTCGCCCGTCGCGAACCCGTGTTCAGACGGCGAGTTCGGCATGTCCGGTGCCCTCCTGGGTGGTGACCGCGTCGCCGGGGCGTGCCCGCAGGAGACAGGCCCGCCGGTTGGGGCGGCCGTTGACGGTCGCGAGGCAGTCGTAACAGGACCCGATACCGCAGAAGGCGCCGCGCGGTGCGCCGCCCTTGCGGGTGGTGCGCCAGGCGAGGATGCCCGCAGCCCAGAGCGCGGCGGCGATGCTCTGTCCGGGCAGCGCCCGTACGGGCCGTCCGTCGAAGGTGATCTCGAAGGGCAGGCCGGGCTCGGCCCGTACCGGGTCTGAGGGTGACCGGTTCAACGGTCCGCTCCTGTCGGTCGGTGGGCAGGGTCGTCGAAGCGTTCGGGCGCGAACGGCGCCGGGTCCAGCGGCGGCCGTTCACCGCACAGCGCGGCGGTCACCAGCAGTCCCGTCGCCGGAGCGAGGCCGATGCCCGCACCCTCGTGGCCGCAGGCGTGGAAGAGGCCGGGCACGCGAGGATCGGGGCCGATGGCCGGCAGATGGTCCGGCAGGTAGGGCCGGAAGCCGTGATAGGCACGCATGACCCGGACGTGCGCGAGCAGCGGGAAGAGGGCCGCCGCCTGGGCGGCGAGGCGGCGCAGCGCTTCGCCGGACAGAGTGCGGTCGAATCCGACGCGTTCCCGGGTGGCGCCGATCAGGACCGGCCCTGCCGGTGTGCCCTCGACGACGGCCGAGGACTGCAGGGCGGCGGAACCGCTGGCGACGTCGGCAATGTAGTCGGCCGCGTAGACCTTGTGGCGTACGACCCGCGGCAGCGGTTCGGTGACCAGGACGAAGCCGCGACGGGGCAGCACCGGCAACGTCGTGCCGGCCAGCTCGGCCACGTGACCTCCCCAGGTTCCGGCGGCGTTGACGACCGCCGGGGCGCTCAGCTCGCGGCGGGAGGTGCGGACGCCGCGGATCGCGCCGTCCGAGCCGGTGAGGATCGCGACGGCCTCCTCGTCCAGGTACCGGTCGCAGCCCGATGTGTGCAGCAGACGCGCCGCCGCGCGCGCCGGTTGGACCTGGGCGTCCTGCGGATAGTGGAAGCCGCCCGCGAGCCATGGGGCGAGATGGGGTTCGAGCTCGCTCAGTTCGCCGGCCTCCACTTCACGGGCGTCCACCCCCGCCCCGCGCTGACCCTCGGCGAAGTGACGCAGTGCGCCGAGGGCGGCCTCGTCGGGTGCGACCACCACGCCGCCCTTGGGCTCGTACTCGACGGACGCCGGGAGAACCGCGGCCAGTTCACGCCAGAGTCGCGTGGACAGCAGGGCGAGCTCGAGTTCCGGCCCGGCCGCCTTGTCGGAGACGAGCAGGTTGCCTTCGCCGGCGCCCGTGGTGCCGCCCGCGACCGGACCACGGTCGACGACGGCCACTCGGAGTCCGGCGCGGCTCGCGTAGTGCGCGCACGCGGCACCGACGACGCCGGCACCGATGACGACGACGTCGTGGGTCTCCGTGCTGAAAATCGCCGACATGCCTCACACCTCCGCTCTGGCTGGGGGGGAATCCGAACGGGACCGGGGACGGGCCCCGGTCCCTGAGCGGTTGGTCAGCTGCGCAGCGGGCCCTCGCAGTGGTACGACGAGGTGCCGCCGCTGCCGTCGCTCCAGATGTCCACCTCCCCGAAGGAGCAGTTCATGTCGGCGAGGTTGTTGGAGGCGGCGCCGGCCCGATCGAGAATGAAGTGGTCGACCGTCTCGGACATGTCCTCGAAGACGTGGTCCGGTGACCTTGCGTCGGTGAGCCGGGCGGTGACGCGCCCCGTGCAGGAGAAGCGGCGCATGCCCGCCTCACCGGCGTCGACGCACCTGGGGGCGACAGATGTCGCATTCTGGAAGAGCGAGGCGACGGCGGCCGTCGAGGCGTCACGCAGCCGCGCGTTGGGCGTGTACTGCGTGTCGGGCACGAACAGGTCGTCGACCTCGATGATTCGCGCGTCCAGGAAGGCGTCGTAACCCCGCTGGATCGTGGGGTCGCCGCCGAGCCGATCGCGCCAGGCGTCGAAGGCGGCAGGGTCGTCGGCCCTCAGGTGCCGGTACATCTCCCGCAGGACCGAGGGTCGTTCAGTCCACAGGAACTCGAAGAACGTGCCCGCGTAGTCGTAGAAGCGGAAGCCGTCCCCGTCGTACGTGGCGTGCAGCAGCCGGTCGACGCTCATCCTGGGGCCGCCATCTGCCGTGTCGTCGATGACACCCTGCACCAGGGACTTGCGCACGGCGATGCCGTCGTCGCGGGTCGCGCCGTCGAAGAACTCCGCCGTTCCCTCGTCCATCGCGGTGGTGCGGTCGCCGCTGTACCAGGGGCCTTCCCCGAAGTAGCCGGGCACGGCCCAACGGCCGTTGAGATAGTGGACGTACTCGTGGCGGAAGAGTTCCTCGAGGGTCAGCGAGGAGTCCTGCGGCACGCGGCGCTGGTAGGTGTAGAAGGTGGCGCCGCGCTCGATGTAGACGCCGCCGTTCTCGGTGCCCATGCCGGTGAGGATGGGGTGATAGACCTCGTAGTCGCCGCGGGAGGAGTACAGCACCACGTTGAGCGTGGTGTTGGTGTCGCCGGTCAGCGGCTCCAGGGTGCCGAGCACCCGGTGGAACTGAGCCTTGACCTGCTTCGCGGCGTAGTAGAGCTGGTCCACGGTCGCGCGGTCCAAGCCGGTGCGGACCTTCATCGCCCCGCCGTCGTAGGTGTAGGTGTACGGGAAGATCCGGCGTTCGATGTCCCCCTTGCACACGCTGTAGGGCTTGCACGCCTCGTAGAAGTTGAGCCAGGTCACCAGCGAGGCCCAGGGCGCCGCCCCACGCCCGAAGGTCGCTTCGGTGACCGGCAGCAGGGCCCCGAGGTCAGGGATGATCCCCGCGGTCAGGACGGTGACCTGGCCGAATCGGCCGTACTCGCCGAGGGCGTCACGGGCGACCCATGCGTTGACCGTGCCCTTGAGATGCCCGTGGCCCGAGAAGGCGCGGAACGCCGCCCGGTAGGAGGGGTTCTGTGTCACCACGTTGTGGAACGCGGTGTCGCGGTTGCCGGGGTAGATGCCCAGGTAGTTCACCGAGAGCGCGGCCAGCGCGGCGCCGCCCCAGGAGGCGTCGTCATACTGCCCCTTGTGGTAGCGGTCCATGGTGGCCAGGACCTTCTTTATGAGCGCGAGCTGGCTGTGGCGCAGCCCGGGCGCGCTGCCGGTGTAGAGCGCCTCACGCAGGCTCTCGGCATTGGTCCTGGTGACGTCGAAGGTGCGGGCGGCGGTGCCGAAGGCATGGACCGCGTGCCGCATGGCCTCGGTGGTGGGAACGTCGGTGACGTCGATCTCGGTGTGCGAGAAATCGTGGTAGGCGACGGCGTGGAGATAGGTGAACATCTCCAGCAGATGGGTGGAGTTGCGGCCGTCGTGCGTTGCGGCGAGGGACGAGGCGCGGCGGCTGACGGCCTGGACGTGGCTGTCGGACATGACGCGCGGGAGGCGTGGGTCCCACGTCCATATGAGGTCGCCGAGGCAGCCGTCGGCGGTGACGGACGGATCGGCGAGGAAGTCGGCGAACTCCTCGGGTGCGAGCGTCGTGACCACGTCGAGGGTGCAGGGCACCGCGGTAGGAGCGGCAGCGTGCTGCAGCGCTGGGGTGCTGCGCCGGCCAGGTGTGTGTGCCTGCGGCAGACCGCCGGGCGCGGGGGCGGCGGTGGGCGTGGAGCGGGGTGGGTGGGCGAGGCGTTCCACCTCGTCGCCCGTGCGGTCGGAGGGCGGCGCCTGCGACCTGGCGGCGGCGGGCGGCGGGGGTTCGACGGCACCGGCCTGCCCGAGTGGGACGAGCAGTAACGCGGCGAGGGCGCCCGCGAGGAAGGGGGCGCGCATCGGTCTGAGCTGGGACACCTGGAGCTCCTGTGTGGGAGGTGGGGGTGGTGCAACAGCGGACGAAGTATCACGAAGTACCCGGATGGAGAGTGGAGTTGGGGACTGAACGGGGGCACGTCGGTACGCAGCAGGTAACATAGTATTGTGAAATTTTACTGGCAAGGGGTGCGCGGGAGTTGTCCCGTTGGACTGGCCATCGACGGCACGCGCAGCGCCGCCTGACCACTCGTCAGAGGGCTGGCCGGCCTCGACCTGCACGCCGGCCGTCGAGCCGGACGGCGGTGACATCTGTGAAGGCGTCTGGGCCCCGAGCGCTCGGCGGGGGAATCGACGCAATCAGCGACGAGTACGTCGCGCAGTCGAAGCCGGAGGGAATGCAGATGGGAATGCCCTCCGAAACCAGGCCAAGGCGACATTCGAATACGCGCTACAATCGGGTCGCACTCCGTACTTCCATTTCGATGGCGAACCCGGTCCGGGCGTCATCGACAAATTGAAGGAATACGGTCGGCAATACGGAATTGAGCCTGTGATCGACACAACTCCGCTGGAACGAGGGCGATGTACGAGTTCCATGGCTGGTTCGGCATCGCCGAGTCACCTGAGGAGGCGGACGCGGGAAGCCTCGCCGCGGGGATCGCCGAGCTGCGGGCACGGATCGCGGAGATCGACTGGGCGACCGGCGAAGTCGTGCTGAACGTCCACAACGGTGAGTTCTTCGTGCTCGCCAATGGGCTGATGAACCGCCGCCGCGACGAGGCAACGGAGCTGGACTCCCTGGTGAGCCACATCGCCACTCGCTTTCCTGGGTCCTGGGGTCTGCTTTATGAGCGCTCCCCCGACATGGAGGCCCCGCCGGGGCAGGGCGCGTTCCGCGTGCGCGTCATGGCCAGGGGCGAGATCCAACTACGCCTGGACCCCTTCCTCTCGCCCGTCCGGCCGGTGATCGAGGACTGAGCCAGGGCCTGGGGGCGCCGCCTCCCGCCTCGGCCCCCGCTTCAGCTCCCGAGCGAGCGGATGGGCCGGTCCCCGTAAAGATACTTCGGTTCACTACTCATCCCGGTGCGTACGAACGGGTGGTCCCCGCGCGTGCTGGGGATGCTTCGTATCGGGACTCCAACCGGTCACCGAGCTCGAGGTGTCCCCGCGCAACGCTGTCTCCGGCCTCAACCGGCCACTGGATAACCCGCCGGCGTGAGCACCTCGCTGACCCCGTTCATTCTTTCGCCGGGATGCTGGTGTGCCTTCGGTTGGGAAAGCCGGGGTGTGCGGTTGAATGTGCGACGTGACAGCTTCCTGGAGTCGGTCGTGGTGAAAGACTCTGACGGCGAACCGCGACGTCTTCGGCCGCCTCGGACACACCTGGTGCTGCTGTCCCTGTTGTTGTTTCCCCTGGTGCTGCTGGTGGTGGATCTGCTCACCCCGCCAGACATCCGCCTCGGCCCCTTGATGGTGGCGGCACCGGTTCTGTCGGCCGCACTCGTCGGGCCGGCCGGCGTGTTGCTGGTAGCTGTGGTGACGACCCCGTGCATGGTGCTGGCCGCCGCCGCCAACCTCCAACTGAACGCCACCAACTTCCCCGTTCAGTTCGCAGCGTTTGTGCTGCTCAGCCTGGCCGCTTTGGCTACGAGCGTCATTCGCCGACAGCGGGAACGCGAGCTGGCGAACTCCCGCTGGGTGGCTCAGGTGGCCCAACGAATTCTGCTCCGCTCGCTACCGCGCCGGGCTGGCGCCTTCACTCTCGCGTCGCTCTACCGAGCCGCCGACGAGGAGGCCGCGATCGGTGGCGACCTGTACGCCGCTGTCCAGCGCGACCACACCATCCGGATCCTGCTCGGGGATGCCCAGGGCAAAGGCATGGCCGCTCTGGAGATGGCCAACTCCGTCCTGAACGCCTTCCGACGGGCGGCACGGCACCACAGCCGACTGGACGTCCTCGTCGCCCAACTCGAGACCGAATTCGGCGAGGACATGCGCGACTACGCTGCCACACCTGCCGAAGACGCAGACATTCGCGAGAAACATCTGGACGAAAGCTTCACCACCGCCGTCATCCTCGAAGCCGCCGATACCGACCAAAGTATCGCCCTGATCAACCTCGGACACCCGCCGCCCCTGCTCGTCGACCGCGGCACGGTCACCAGCATCGAGCCCACGGCCCGCATGCCACCGATCGGATTGGCCGACTTCAACGGGCAGACGGTCCAGGTGCAGATGGTCGAGTTCCCGGCCGGTGCCACTCTCCTTCTCTACACCGACGGCGTGATCGAAGCCCGCAACAGCGCCGGCATCTTCTACCCTCTCGCCGACCGGCTCCGCTCCTGGACCCACCTGGCACCCGACGAGCTGCTGACGGCCGTCCACGACGACCTTCGGCGGTACGTCGGCACCCGATTCGCCGACGACGTGGCGATGGTGGCCATCCGCCGGACTGACCCTCCGGCAGCGGCACCGCAACACGAGCTCGGCCCGGCGCATCGTCAGGACGCGTAGCGGCCTGGAACCAGTGCCTGGCCCCATGTCTCCATCCTTCGCATCGTCGGGCAACTGCACGCAACCGGGGAAGTGGGCCTGCCGTCTGCGCCGACGGCGCCGTCAGGATTCGCATTACCTCTGAGGTAGTCGCACGGCCCAGCCACGCCCAGCTACTGCTGGTCCTCACTCACATCCCCGGAACACAAGGAGCCCCGTGGTGCCCGCTTACGGCTTCGCTCATCTCCGCAGCCGTCGGAATCACTCCGAGGTCAAGAAGTACGTCGAGCGCATCCGGGCAGCCCTCGACCCCTTCGCCGGCCGCTTCGTCATCTACGGTCCGCCGGTCGACGTCGTAGAGGGCACGTGGCCCGGCAGCATGGTTTGATCGAGTCTCCCAGCCTCATGGCAGCCCGCGCGTGGTACGACTCCCCCGCCTACCGCGCCATCCTCAGCTTGCGTACCGACCATGTGGAGGGCGACTTGGTGTTGGTTAAGGGCGTCGGTCCGAAATGCGACCCGGCTGAGCGAGCTCGCACGTTGCGAGCAGAAGCCGGTCGGGCGTGCTCGTCGACCGGGTGATCCCACGCCCCAAGCATCGCTGCGAGTACGCGAGTTGGGGTGCCCGTCAGAAATGCCCCGGTCGACATACAGCCAATGGATGAAGCCCGGGGAGCCGGGGCCGGCCATCTGAACGCGTGCTCCACCTCGGCGGAGGCTCGGGGTGCGCCGGCGGCGGCATACATCGCGGATCGATGACCGAGCCCTCATGGGCGCACTCCCAGCACGAGCGTGTGGCTGATCCTGGCTACTGTTACCGGGCCTTCGGGCAGGCCCGCCATGACTGCCGCTCCCTGACGGCGACGCCGCGGCGCCGGGCGGCGGCCGTCAGGGCGAACATGAGGGTATCGACGAGCACTCCGGCGTGTCCCGCCACGTCGCGGGGTACGGAGTCCGGCCGTCGATCGCCTCCGTGACCTACACGCGCGCCGCCGGTGATGCGATCTCCCGGTGCACAGGATGTCTCCTTGGGCCTACGTGAAAGTGTGCCGCCCCACCCGGTGGGGAGCGACGCACGACCCGCGACATGGCCCCTTGCGCCACCGGCCCCGTGCACCATGCCAGCTGCGCCCGTACCCGTCGGCCGGCGTGCTCACCGGCACGACAGATACGACAGGCAGATAGGACTTACCGCATGTTTCGGGCATTGTGCTCCATGCTGGTCCTGCCGCGTCAGGCCCCACCCGGGGCGCCGCCCCTTGCCCGGTGCGGGATGTGTGCATGTACGACGACCGGAGGACCATGTACAGGCAGGATCACCCCCTTCCGAACTCTGCCACCCGGCGTGCCGTACTCGGCGCCGGCATCGCCGCAGCAGGATCCGCGCTGCTCACCGCCTGTTCAGGCGGCGGCGCGGACTCCACAGCCAGCGCCGGAAAGGGGGCCGCCGGTCCAGGCTCCCTCGCCTCGGACGGCAAGAAGGTCCGGCCCACATGGACGCCCAGTCCCGAAGGAAAGCTCCGCGGACTCACCTTCACCGCCACACCTACCACGGTCGAGATCGGCAACGGGCGCACCGTCAGAACCTCGACGTACAACGGCGACCTGCCCGGCAAAGAGGTACGGATCACCGCCGGCGACACCCTTCAAATGACGCTCGCCAACCACTTGCCCGACCCCACCACGGTCCACTGGCACGGCGTCGCCCTGCGCAACGAGATGGACGGCGTGCCCGACGTGACGCAGCCACCCATCAAGCCCGGCGCGACGTTCACCTACCGCTTCCGGGTGCCGCACCCCGGCACCTACTGGTTCCACCCCCACCTGGGCCTGCAGGTCGACCGCGGCATGTATTCGCCGCTGATCGTCGACGACCCCAACGAGCCTCTCTCCTACGACGCGGAATGGATCGTCCTGCTCGACGACTGGATCGACGGGGTCGGCGGCTCCAGCCCCGAGGACATTTTCGACCAGCTCCGTAAGGGCAAACCCGCGATGGGCCACGGGCAGGGCGAGCACGGCAAGCCCTCCGGAGGAGTCGCGGCGGGATACGGCCCACCGCGCGCCCACGCGCCGCAGCCCCACCGCACGCCGACGCGCGACGACGCCTCGCCCTCACCGAAGCCGAGCCGAGGCCCCGGCAGACTGATGACCGGTGCCAGTAGCCCGCTGCTCGGCGGCCACGCCGGCGACGTCGCCTACCCGCACTACCTGATCAACGGACGTACACCCGACGACCCGACCCAGTTCCGGGCCAAACCCGGCGACCGGATCCGGCTGCGCATCATCAATGCCGGCGCGGAGACCCCGTTCCGCGTGGCCCTCGGCGGACACCGGATGACAGTCACCCACAGCGACGGCTTCCCCGTACGCCACCACCGGACCGATTCCCTGCTCCTCGGCATGGGCGAACGCTACGACGTGCTCATCACCGCCAAGGACGGCGTCTTCCCCCTCACCGCACTCGCCGAAGGCAAGAACGGCGCAGCCATGGCCGTCCTGCGCACAGCGAGTGGCGCACTACCCGGGCCGGCCACCCGGCCTGCCGAACTACGGCGCACCGTCCTGCCGTCGGCACGCGAGCTCAGGCCGCACGAATCCGTCGAACTCGACCGGCGCCGACCGGACCGGATCGTCAAAGTCACCCTCACCGGCGGTATGGAGAACTACGACTGGGGCATCGACCACCGCCCCTACTCGCCCGACCGCGTCCACCGCGTCGAACGCGGCGAACGTGTCCGACTGGTGGTCGTCAACGCCACGGACATGTGGCACCCCGTCCATCTGCACGGCCACACCTATGCGCTCGCCGGCATCGACTCACACGGCGCCCGCAAGGACACGGCCACCGTCCTGCCGCACAACAAACTCGTCCTCGACTTCGACGCCGACAACCCCGGCGACTGGATGCTCCACTGCCACAACATCTACCACTCGGAGTCCGGGATGATGACCACCATCACCTACGACGCGTAGCCCAACACCAGCGGCAGCGGGCCGAGTTCGGGCGCGGTGGATGTCTGCGGTGGACCTGCTGCACCAACATCCTCACCCCACCATCTTTCCGTCCCGCATCTCCACGACCCGGTCGGAGAAGTGCCGTACGACGGACATGTCATGACAGATGAAGAGGTAGCCGAGGCCGAGGCGGTCCTGAAGGTCCGCGAGGAGGTTGAGGACGCCCGCACGGACTGACGGGTCGAGTGCCGACACCGGTTCGTCGAGGACGAGCAGCCGGGGTTCGCCCGCGAGCGCGCGTGCGATGCCCACGCGCTGGCACTGACCGCCGGACAACTCGTGCGGCCGCCGGTCGCCGTACGCCGGGTCGAGCCCGACCAGGTCGAGCAGCTCGGCCACCCGGGCGGGACCGGAAGTGCGATCCCACCGGCCCTGGACCCGCAGGGGTTCGGCCACGGCGTCCCGGATACGGCAGCGGGGGCTGAGGGATCCGTAGGGGTCCTGGAAGACCGGTTGCATCGCCGGACGCAGGGGACGCAGGGCGCGCTCGGCCAGGGCTGTGAGCTCACGGCCGTCGAACCACACCTCCCCGCCGGCGGGGCGGCGCAGTTGCAGAACGCCGGCGGCCGTCGACGACTTGCCACAGCCCGAAGGCCCGATCAGGGCGAGGGTCTCCCCGGCGGCGAGGTCGAACGACACATGGTCGACGGCGACGAACGAGCCGTAGCGGACGACCAGCTCGCGCACGTCCAGCAGGGCGCTTTCGGGGCTCACGATCGCTCCAGGAACAACTCGGCGGGGCGGTCCGGCAGGTCGCCCCCGTGGTGGCAGGCCACCTCCCGCGCGTCGCCGAGACGCCGCGGCTCCGGCAGTTGCGTGCGGCAGTCGTCGTCATCGGCGAGGGGGCAGCGCGGCGCGAAGGCGCAGCCGGGCGGCAGCTCGGCAAGCATGGGCGGGGTACCGGCGATCGACGGGAGACGGCGGCCGGCGCGGCGGCCGCTTCGGCTGGTTCGACCGCTTCGGACAGAACCCGGCTGCGGCGCCGCCGGGGGAAGGGAGGCCAGCAGTCCGGCTGTGTACGGGGAGTGGGGCCGCGCGAGCACTTCGTCCACGGGGCCCGACTCGACGGCCCGGCCGGCGTACATCACCAGCATCCGGCGGGCGTACTCCTTGACGGCCGCGAGGTCGTGGGTGACCAGGACGAGCGAGGCGCCCGTCTCCTCGCACCGCCGGGTCAGCAGCTCGAGGACGTGCCGCTGGGTGCCGGGATCGAGTGCGGTGGTCGGCTCGTCGGCCACCACGAGTTCCGGCTCGTTGATCAGGGCCATGGCGATGACGGCGCGCTGCCGCATTCCCCCGGAGAACTCGTGCGGATGAGCGCGGGCCCTGCGCGCCGCGTCGGGGAGCCCGACCCGTTCCAGCGCGGCGACGGCCTCGACCCGCGCCTGCCTGCGGGATACGCCCCGCACCGATCGTACGGCGGCAGCGAGTTGGTCGCCCACCGGGTGGACGGGCGACAGTGCGGCCAGGGCGTCCTGCGGGACGAGAGCGATCCGGCGCCCCCACAGCCCCGCGTACACCGAGCGGCGCGCGGGGAAGAGCTCCGCCTCGCCGCGCAGCCGCACACTTCCCGCCGCCGTCGCCCCGCGCGGCAGCATGCCCAGCACGGCGCGCGCGGTCAGGGATTTCCCGGCGCCCGACTCCCCGACGATCGCAAGGACTTCACCGTCCCGTACGTCGAAGGAGAGGCCGCGTACCGCCTCGACCGGTCCGAAGGCGATACGCAGGCCGCGGACCGACAGCAGAGGATCAACGGGGGACAAGGGTGGTTTCCTTTCGGGCGCGGGACAGCACGGTCAGAACACGGCGCGCCCCGGTGCCGGGCACCGCCCGGTGGGAGAAGCCGACGTGGGACCGTCCGGGCGGCCACTCCCGTACGCGGACAGCGACACGGCGAGGCCTGCGAGCATCGCCAGCGCGACCGCAGGGGCCAGCGCCGCCCACGGCGCGCGCTCGACGTAGGCGCGGGACTCGTCCAGCAGCAGGCCCCACTCCGGGGCGGGCGGCTGCGCGCCGAGGCCGAGGAAGCCGAGGGACGCCAGGGCCAGGGCGATGCCCGGCAGGCGGAGGACCGCGTGGCGGGCCACCGGGGCGGCCATCGAAGGCAGGACGTGCCGGGTGCGGATCCACATCGGGCTCGCGCCGATCGCCTTCTGGGCGGTGAGGAATGCCGAGGCGCGTACCTCCTGGACCAGCGCCGCGGCGTGCGCGGCCAGCGGAGGCCAGGAGATGAGGGCGACGGCGAGCGAGGCGCCGCCCGTGCCGGGGCCTGCGACTGCGGCAACCAGGATGCCGACGATCACGGGCGGCAGGGCGTTGGCGATGTCCGACGCTCCTGCAGTGAACACCGGCAGAAAACCGAGGCACACCGCCACCAGAGAACTGACCAGGCAGACAGCGGCCGCCGTGCCGACCGTCGACGCGGCACCGTGCCCGAGCCGCGCCAGCACGTCGCGCCCGAGGCCGTCCGTGCCGAGCGGATGCGCCCAGGACGGTGCGGCCAGCCGGGCCGCCGCGTCCACCGTGTAGGGATCGCGCAGCAGCCCCCAGCCGACGGCGGTCACGAGGATCGCCGCGAGGACGACCGGCACCACCGGGTGCACGCGCACCGGCCGGGCCGCCGGCAGCGTGAGCCCCGCGTCGCGCAGTGCGGGCCCGAGCAGCCGGCGCCGCAGCAACGCGGCCGCCGCCCCCGCCGCGAGCCCCAGCGCGAGCAGCGCCAGCACTGCGCCCTGAAGCAACGGCAGGTCCTGCGACTTGGCCGCACCGAGCGCCGTACGGCCGATGCCGGGCACCGCGAACACGGTCTCGACCGCGACCGCGCCACCGGTCAGGCCGACGGCGACCATCCCGAACTGCGGGACCAGCGGCGGCAGTACACGCCGCAGCGCCGCCGCCGCGATCCGGGCGCGGTTCACGCCGGAGCCGCGCCAGAGCTCCGCCCAGCGCTCCTCGAGTACGGCCGGCATTGCATCCGCGACCAGCCGCCCGAGCAGCCCGCCGGCCGGTACGCCGAGTGCGACAGCGGGCAGAACCGTGTGCGCGGGCCCCTGCCAGCCGGACGTCGGCAGCCAGCCGAGCCACACCCCGCACGCGACCAACGCCACGGTCGCCAGCAGGAATTCGGGTATCGCGGCGAGTATCGCGGCGAACGCGCCCGCCGTGCCCCTGCCGCGGACCAGGACCGGCGCCACCAGCACCGTCCCCACCAGCAGCGCCACCGCGAACGAGGCGCCCATCAGGCCGAGCGACACCTGGAGACCGGCGGCCACGGAGGGCAGCACGTCGGTACCGGACACCCATGAGGTGCCGAGGTCGCCCCGCAGCAGTCCGGCCACCCAACCGCCCAGCAGACGAAGGGGACCCACGTCGAGTCCGAGGTCCGCGCGGATCGCGTTCAGCGCCTCCGCCGTGGCCTCCTGCTCGGCGGACCGGGCCCGCAGCACCGTGAGCGCCGGATCCTTGCCGGACAGCCAGGGCAGCAGGCCTACCGTGGCCAGCACGAGAGCGAGGCAGACGATGCGCGTGAGCCCGGCCCTCACCCTGGGCCCCGCACCCGCGCCGAGCCGGAGCCTTGCGCTGAGCCCTTCAGATCACCTGCGTTCGGTGGGTTCATCGCTTGACATAGGTGTCGACGTTGATCAGCTCGCGCTCACGCGGGTCGTGCGCGACGTCCACGACACCCGCCGCGTCGCCCTGGATCACGCGCTCGTGCAGCATCGGCACGGCGGCGTCCGTGGCAAGCACCGCGGCCTCGGCCTCGATGACCGCCCGGCGGCGTGCGTCGCCCGTCTCCGTCGCGGAGGCCTTCCGCACCGCCCGGTCGACGTTCTCATCGGCGAGCTGCGCGATGTTGAAGGAACCGTCCGAGGCGAAGTCGCTGTGGAGATACGCGGCCGGGTCACCCGAGTCGAGCACCGTCGCCCGCGACAGGATGAAAGCGTCGAACTCGCCGGCCAGCGCGCCGGATTCGATGTTCGCGTACTCGCGCACGTCCAGCTTCACCTTGAACCCCGCCTTCTGGAGCTGCTGTTGCAGGGTCTGGGCGACCTCGGGCAGCTCGGCGCGGTCGGTAAAGGTGCCGATGGTGATCGTGGCTCCGTCCGGGTCCCCCGCTTTCGCCCGCCGCGCCTTCCCGTCGCGCAGGTCGGCCGCCCAGGGCAGCGCCGGTCCGAGCAGTCCCCCGGCTACATCCGCCCGCCCCTCGTACACGCCCTGGACGATCGTCTTCGCGTCGATCGCCTCGCGCGCGGCCGCCCGGAGAGCCGCGTTCTTGAAGACGCCCTTCTCCGCGTTGAGGTAGAGGGTGTTGGTGCGCGGCATCGGCACCTCGGTGATCAGATCCTGGTCGAGCAGCGCGGCCTGCGAGACCGGGACCGCCTCGACCACGTCGGCCTCGCCGCTGCGCAGGGCGGCGGCCCGCGCGGTGCCGTCCGGGACGAACGACGCGTCGATCCCGGGGGCCTTGGCCTTCCCGCCCCAGTAGCCGTCGTACCGGTCGAGGCTCGCCGAC
This sequence comes from Streptomyces sp. NPDC096193, assembly GCF_040302905.1. Lineage (NCBI taxonomy): Bacteria > Bacillati > Actinomycetota > Actinomycetes > Kitasatosporales > Streptomycetaceae > Streptomyces > Streptomyces sp. NPDC096193. Next base: position 42,771 of record NZ_JBEOSJ010000028.1, read on the forward strand.
GTGGTGCCCTCGACGTCCGTGAGCTCGAAGGCCCCGGTACCGGTGCCGACCGGGTCGACGGTCTTCCCCTTGTACGCCTTCGCCGACAGGATCGACAGCTGAGGGGAGCTCAGCCGCTGAGGTACGAGCGGGTCCTCTGTGGCGGTCGTGACGACGACGGTGTCTCCCTCAGCCTTCACGGTGAGCTGGACGCCGTCGAGGATGCGCGGCTTGGGCGACGCGGTGGCGGCCTCGGTCAGCGACCGCACGACGGACTGCGCGGTGAGCTTCGTACCGTCGTGGAAGGTGACGCCGTCGCGGATCGTGAACGTCCAGGTCCTGCCGCTCTGCTTCCACTCGGTGGCGAGCATGGGCTCGGCGTCGCCTCCCTCGTCGAGCTTGACCAGCGTCTCAGCGGTGGACCACCGGGACAGCTTGAACGCGTCGTCGGAGAGCGGGGACAGGCCGGAGCGCGGCGGTTGCATCATCGGGATGCGTATCCGCTTGCCGTTGCCCTCGTCGTCCGCCGACGACTGGCCGGATCCGGAAGCGGCGAAGCATCCGGTGAGCAGCGCGGCCGTGGGGACGAGGGCGACGGCGGGCAGGAGGGGCTGGCAGGCGCACTTGGGTGGGCCCTTCCTGGCAAGGAGGTAAAAGGGAGGTCAAGCGGTAGACCGTAACATAATGACAATCGTTGTCACTAACCAGCTCATGCGTGGGCGCGAGGCCCCATCCCTGTCCTGAGCGCAGTTCTGCGCCACAGTCGACCGGCGTTCAACGCCATGTGCGGCAGATCCGCTCAGACGTCATTTCATGGCGTGATCTTGCGGCACTCGGGGTCTCGCGGGTGATGACTGCTGCGCTTGGCGAGCGGATGGCGCCGGAAGACCCGTGGACGTTGTTCCACCGGGTGGTGCCGCAGCGCCCGCAGGGCGGAGGACACCGGCGGCGAGGGGACCGCGAGGTGCTGGCCGCAACCATCTTCGTGGCCACCTATGGCTGCACTTGGAATCAACTACCAGCGGGCTTCGGGATATCGGGCGTGACGGCCTTCCGCCGGTTCACCGAGAGGACCGAGGCCAGAGTGTGGGCCAAGCTCCACCGCCTGGTCCTGGACGAACTCGGCTCCGGGGGTGAGTGGATTGGTCGCGGTGCGCGACCGACTCTGGCAGCGTCCGGGCCCCGAAGGGGGCAGCCGACAGGACCGAATCCGACCGACCGCGGCGAGAAGGGATCGAAAAACCACCTCATCGTCGACCGCCAAGGCCTGCCCCCTGTCGATCGGCATCTCGGCTGCCAACCTCCACGAGAGCCAGGCTCTCGTCCCGTTGGTCCGTGGCATCGAGCCCATCCGCTCCCGTCGCGGCCCGCGATGCCGACGGCCCGCCAACCTGCACGCAGACAAGCGCTACGACTCACGCCACCTGCGGCGATGGCCGGCTTCTCAAGGCATCCGGCACCATCTCGCCCCGCAAAGGCATCGAGTCGCAAGCCCAACAGGTGACGCGCGCGGATGGGCACACGCGCAAGGGGGCTGACAAGCTTCCTTCACCCTGGACGCGACGCATCCATTCAGAGACGTCAAGCGCTCGCGTCCGCCCACCTTCGCCGACCGACGAATCAGGGGTTCTGAACTGTAGGGACCTTGATCGAGAAACTCACAGCACGATGAAGATCACCGAGTTGTCGAAGTTCCTGTCGTACCGGTTGTCATAGAAGTCGCAGTTGTTCCGGCGGTCGTCCCAGCCCCTCCCGTCGGAGCATCCGTAGCCGCCGCCACCGCCACTTGCGTTGCTCGAAGCGAACGCACCGGTTGCGGGTATGACTGCGAGCGCGAGGCCTGCGACTCCTGCGGAGACTGCGGCAATGATCTTACGGCGCACCCTCATACACCTCCGACTATTTCTCGCTTATCGGACGATAGGGCATATTTCACCCTCCTCTCCTCCCAGTGCCCTGTCAATGCCGCACTCCGGCCGCACCCAGCCTCCGCGTTCCGGGCCGGGACCACGGCCGACAGCAGGGGTCAGGGCGGCCCCTCTCGCTCGGTGTCCCGTTGCACTGCAGCCACCTCGGCGGCTGCAGCCCGCAGGGCGGCGCCGGCGGAAGCCACGACGATCACCTCGTCTGCGTCGGTCCACGTTCTCGCGTACGCCTTCGGGGGGTTGATCCGCACCCCGTGATGCGGGGGCTCTGAGGCGCGTACGGCCGAGCGGTACCCGATCGCGCACGCGCCCCGTCGGGAAGCCGCCTCCGCCACGGTTGCGAACGAGGCCCGGTGACCCGGCCGGACGAAGTCGGCGGCGGGAAGGAGGTGGATCGTGTTGCCGACCGGTGCGAACAACTCCTCGAACACGGACGCCAGTCGCGGGTTCTGCGAGATCTGCGTCATGAGCAGGCCGATCAGCTTGCCGCTGACGACGAAGTCGGCGCCCGGAGCGACCGGGGCGATGAGCCGGTTGCGGTCGTCGGTCAACTCCGTGACGACGGGCACCCGCACGCCGGTGTCGCGCTCGCGGGCCCGCAGATGGAGCAGGGTGACGAGGGTGCGGTCGTCCGGGTCGTCCTGCCCGGAGCGGCGGTCGGGTCCAAGGACGATCACGCCGTGGTAGGCGGCCAGGTCGAGTTCTTCAACGGTCTCTCGCCGGGTGGGGTCGCTCGGCCGGTGGACGATGGTGAGGGTGTCCCCCGCCGCGCGGCCGACGGCGCGCAGCGCCGTGACCGTGGCGGCCCTGCGCTCGGCCACGACTTCGAGGGACGATCCCGGCGGCGCGGACCGGGCGAGCTGGTCGACGATCCGGGGGGCCCTGCGGTTCCAGCCGAGCAGCAGAAGGCGCTCGGGCGCCTGTACTCGCGGCGGGGGTTCGTCGGCGAGGACCGTCGGATCGTACGGAGCGGTGAGCGGCGTCAGGTGCGTGGATTCCCTGTCGCGGGCGATGACGACGAGTCCGTCGCCGTCGGCCAGTGGATGTGCGGCGGGTGGGTCGAGGGTGAGGCCGCCATCCGCGTGGGCGACGCCGACGGCGCTCGACACGGGGCAGGCCGCGGCCGCCTCCCTGAACGTCCGGCCGGTCAGCGCCGGGCTCCGCACGGTGTGGAACTCGTCGCCCGCGTAATCCAGGAGTTCCTGGTGCACGAGGGAGAGGCCGGGGCGGCGTACGCACTGCACGAGCAGACGTGCGGAAACGTCGTCGATCTCCAGCACGGTGGCTCCGGGACCGCCGGCGAGGCGGGCCGCGGCAAGGTAACGGTCGTCGCGCACGGCCGCGACGACCGGCAGGTCGCGCTCCTCGCCGACGACGGCGCGCAGCGACAGAAGGGTCTTGACGATCTCGGCGTCCTCGGCGGGGTCGTCGCGCGGGAGGACCAACACGGCGTCTGCGGTCGCGGGACTGATCCGGCCCAGGGCGGCGGGGTCGGTGGGACGGCCACTGCGGATCACCAGCCGGGTACGGCCCGTGTCGCGGATGTCGGCCCGGAGGATGGCCTCCATCTCGGCGGGGTCGCGGTCGGCGAGAACCGCGACGACGCCTGAGCGCCGTCCGGCGTTCGCGGCGACCAGTTCGGAGACGACCGTCTGGATCTGCTCGGACCAGCCGAGGACCACGGTGTGGCCGCTCTCCAAGACCGTCGAGTGGCCGCGACGCAGGGCGATCAGCCGGTCGGTCATGCCCGTGGTGATGACGCTGACCAGGGTAGAGACGTAGAAGAGGGCGACCAGGGCCAGCAGTACCGACAGGGCGACCCGCAGCGGCGGCCCCACTTCGCCGCCGAGTCGCATGGTCTGGCCGGTGCTGCGCCACACCGCGGCGATCTTCGATCCCGTCGCCACCGGTGCGCGCTGATCGGTCCAGACGAGGAGTGCGCTGATGGGAACCACCACCGCGAGGCAGACAAGGGCGAGCCACCCGACGAGTGCGGAGGTGCCCCGGGCCAGTGTGGTGTCGAACCAATAGCGGATGCGGGCCTCGACGATGCCGGTGCGGTCGCCCGGCCGATGACGGTGGGCGGGGGGCCGTGGGGTGGGTCGCCGGTGACGTTGCGACGGTGCGGCCCGCTGTCGGGGAACAGCCCTGTCTCCTTCTTCGTGCACATCCGCAGCGTGCCCGGCGTCCGCAGGCGGCGACGTGCCCTCGCCGCGCATTCATCCCTTCGTGATCGTCCGCGCCCATTGCCGTGATCATCCGCGCCGCTGCGACCGCCGGGTGTGGGGCACGGCCGGCGGCGGCCCGTGCACCGGTCGCGTCCGTCGTCGTCGGCGGTCTGCTCGACACCCTCGTCGTCGGACCCTGACGCTCACTCACCGGCACCGGTACACCTTGCGTTCCGGTGCCCGGGGACCCTCGGCCGGAGCTTCGCCGAACACCGCGGAAACCCTCCGCCGACGAGCGGCACATCACCCCGACATCCCGTTTTTAAGTTAATTAGCAATTAATATTGACAGGCTTCAGGGGCCTCGGCACAGTTTCCGCCTGGCACCGGCCCTCGGTACGACCCGAGCGGGGTGCCCCATACCCCCAACTCCCGGGAGACTTCAGTGGCTTCGCATCGTGCAGAGATGGCGCGCGTGCGGCGGACCGTGGCGGCGCTCGGCGCCGTGGTACTGGTCGGATCGGCCGTTCCGGCGGCACACGCCGCGGACGACCAGGGTGCGCCGCAGTACTACGACAGCGGCCTCGCCCCCACGCCGTACATGGGATGGAACACCTACTACGGGCTCGGCGCCCCGACGGAGGGCGAGGTCAGGAAGATCGCCGACCACCTCGTCAGCAGCGGGTTGCGCGACAGCGGCTACAACATCGTCTGGCTGGACGGCGGTTGGCAGGCCGACCAGCCCCGCGACCCGCAGACGGGCCGGCTGGTTGCCCACCCCTCGCGTTTCCCCTCCGGCATCCCCGCACTGGTGACGTACCTTCACCAACGCGGTCTCAAGGCCGGTATCTACACCGACGCGGGCGAGTACGACGGCGGCAAGTGGTGCGGGCTCGGCAGCCGCGGCCACTACGCGCAGGACGCCCGCCAATTCGCCGGGTGGAAGGTGGACGCCATCAAGGTGGACTTCCTCTGCGGCATCGGTGCCGGGCTCGACCCGGGGCCGGCCTTCAAGGAGTTCAGCGACGCCGTCGCCGCATCCGGCCGGAAGATGCTGCTCAACCTGTGCAACCCGCTCACCGACGACTGGGGCATGCCGCACACCCCCGAGCAGGACGCGCACAACACCTACGTCTACGGTCCGACGACCGCTGACTCCTGGCGCACCGGTACCGACATCGCCTGGGGCACCCCGACGGCGGGCGAGTGGCCGAACATCCTGCGCAACATGGATGCCAACGCCTGGCACCCGGAGGCCCAGGGCCCCGGTCACTGGAACGACCCGGACTACCTCATCCCGATGCGCAAACTCGCCGACGGCGGCTACGAGCTCAACCAGGAGGAATCCACCACGCAGTTCGTGATGTGGGCCGAGATGGCCTCGCCTCTCGTCCTGGGCAGCGACCCGCGCACCCTGTCGTGGTCCATGCTCGACACGCTGCGCAATCCCGAGATCATCGCCGTCAACCAGGACCCGCTGGGCATCCAGGGCGCGCGCGTGGCCACCGACTCCGTGGGTGACGTCTACAGCAAGGTTCTCAAGGGCGCGGGCAAGCGGGCGGTCGTCCTGCTCAACCGCTCCGGCCAGGCGCAGGATCGCACCGTGACCTTCGCCGACGCAGGGCTGACGGGCAAGGTCTCCGTCCGCGACCTGCGTGCCCGCACCTCGCGCGGCAGCTTCACCGGTTCTTACACCGTGCGCGTCCCCGCACACGGCACCGCGTTCCTCAAACTGACCGGCACCGACGACGCCCCGGGCACGCAGTTGCCCGGCCGCTCCTCGGCGAGCCCGGCCCTGACGCGTGACGGTGACACCCTGACGGCCTTCACCCGTGGCACGGACGGGAGCCTGCGCGCGCAGACCTCCCAGGGCGGCGACTGGTCCAAGGCCCGGATCACCGATCTGGGCGGCCCGACGCACGGGCGTATCCTCGGCCAGCCCGCCGCGTACGCCTCCCCCGGCGGACGGATCGATGTCTTCGTACGGGGCACCGACGACACCGCCCACCGACGCGTGTACGCGAACGGGCATTGGGGTCGCTGGCAGTCCCTGGGCGGCACGTTGACGGACGCGCCTACCGTGGCCTTCGCGGGTCCGGACGACTGGACCCTCCTGGCCCGCGGCACGGACGGCCAGCTGTGGTCGCGCGGCCCGGCCTCCGGCTGGACCGCGCACGGCGCCCCGCAGGACAAGGCGTTCTACGGTCGCCCGTCGGGCGTCGTGGATGACGAGGGCAGGCTGCACGTGGCCGTGCGCACACCTGACGACGCGGCCTGGACGCGGACCCGCGATGCCTCCGGCACCTGGTCGGACTGGACGGCCCTCGGCGGCACGCTCAGCGGCAGCCCGACGTTGGTGGCCTCCGCCGGCACGGTGCGCCTGTACGCCCGTGCCGGTGACTACACGCTCTGGACGCGTAGTTGGACCGCGTCCGGCAACTGGGCGGGCTGGAGCAAGGACCACGACTTCGTGAGCGGTGCCTTCGACGGTGCGCTCGGTGCCGTGGCCGGGCCGGACGGTGGCGTACTGGCCGCCTTCCGCGGGGTGGACGGGCGCGTCCACCAGACCGTGCTCTGAGCCCCGCGCCGACCCGCATCACGCGGTTCCACCTGCGTCGATCCGTATCGCCGCATCTTGCTCGGTCGGGTGTCGCCGTGCGGTGACAGCTGTGCCCCGGGGCCCTTCTCCGGCCCGGGGCACAGCCTTCGAAGAATTAATTAGTAATTAATCTTGACGGTCCTTCCGAGCCTGCGCCAAGCTGTGCCTGCCGCGCCCGGAGCCGGGCCGTCAGGGGGCCTCAAGTTCCGTTCCGTGGGCACCAAGGGAGTCACAGATGACCGCCTTCAACGCCACCCGCCGCAGGTTCCTCGCAGGAACAGGCGCAGTCGGCGCCGGCGCGCTGCTCAGCAGCTGCGTCACCCAGAGCCCGTCCGCCACTGGAGGAAAGTCCGGCGGCCCGGTGACCCTGCAGTCCAACCTCTCCTCCCCGCAGGCCAAGAGCGCGATACAGGCGACGGTCGCCGCCTTCGACAAGCGCGGGGGCACCGGAGCGCAGCTCAACACCGTCGCGTCCGAGACCTTCCGCACCCAGCTGCCGACCTACCTCACTTCGGCCAACCCGCCGGACGCCTACACCTGGTACCCCGGTTCGGTAGCCGAGTCGTACGCGAAGAAGGACCTGCTGCTCGACCTCACCGACATCTGGGAGAAGCCCGAACTCGCGGGCTACTCCGACGCGCAGAAGAAGCTGTGCACCTCCGCGTCCAGCGGAAGGAAGGTCTTCGTGCCCACCAGCTATTACTGGTGGGGCATGTTCTACCGGAAGTCCAACTTCGCCAAGTGGGGCGTGCAGGAGCCCAAGACCTGGGATGAGTTCCTCGACCTGTGCGACAAGCTCAAGAGCAAGGGCGTCGCCCCGATCGGCCTCGGCGCCGGCGGCGACACCCCGTGGGTCGCCTCCGCCTGGTTCGACTACCTGAACATCCGCGTCAACGGCGCTTCGTACCACCGCGAACTCCTCGCCGGGAAGCACCGCTTCGACGACCCGGAGGTCCGCAGGGTCTTCGACCGCTGGGACGAGGCCCGCCCGTTCTTCGACCCGAACGGCACGGCGATCCCTTTCCAGGACGCCACGACCGCCCTCCTCCAGGGCCGTACGGGCATGATGCTGATCGGCACCTTCTTCGCCGACGCGGCTCCGAAGAACGCCCTCGACGACCTGGACTTCTTCCGGTTCCCCGTCATCGACGCGAAGATCCCGGTCGCCGAAGAGGCGCCCACCGACGGCTTCTTCGCCAGCGCGCGCACGAAGCGGGTCGACGGCGTCAAGGAACTGCTGCGCTACCTGGCCACCGCGGAGTCGCAGGAGCTCTACCTCAAGAGCGGCTCGGGGACCACTCTGCCCACCCACCCCGACGCCAAGGACTCGGGCACCCCGCTGGTGCAAAAGGGCCGGAAGCTCATCGAGGGCGCAGCCGATCTCACCCAGTTCTTCAACCGGGACTCCAGCGACGCCCTCCAGCCGACCGCGGACACCGCGCTCGTGCACTACCTGGCCAAGCCCAAGCAGATCGGCTCCATCCTCACCACGTGGCAGCGCGGCGCGCAGAAGATCTGGAGCCAGTGACCATGGCGCTGCTCGGCTCCACACGACGGTCCAGGGCTACGCGGGTGCCCCCGGTGGTCCTGGCCTTCGTCCTCCTCCCGCTGCTCGTCGAAGCCTTCTGGGTCTTCTGGCCGGCCCTCCAGGGTTTCTATCTGTCGTTGACCACGTGGGACGGCCTGGCGGCCCCCACGTTCGTCGGCCTCGGCAACTTCAGCGAGATGGTGCACGACTCGGTCTTCCGCACCGCCGCGATCAATACGGTGCTGTGGCTGCTGCTCTTCGGCGGCCTCTCGGCCGCCCTCGGCCTCGGTGCCGCGCTGTTGCTCCAGCAGGAGCGGCGCGGGATCGGCTTCTACCGAGCGGCGCTCTTCCTGCCGGTGGTCTTCTCGCTGGTCGCCACCGCGCTCGTGTGGCAGGCCATGTACCAGCCGGACGGCCTGATCAACAACGTGTTGTCGGCCGTCGGCCTCGGCGGGTGGCGGCACGCCTGGCTCGCCGACCAGGACACCGCCTTCTACGCGGTGATCGTGCCCGCCCTGTGGCGCCAGGTCGGCTACGTCATGGTGCTCTATCTCGCCGGCCTCAAGGGCATCGATCCCGTGCTGTACGAGGCGGCCAAGGTCGACGGCGCGAGCCGCCTGCGGCAGTTCCGTCACATCACCCTGCCGCAGCTGCGCAGCGTCAACGCGGTCGTCCTGTCGGTCATCGTCATCGACTCGCTGCGCTCGTTCGACGTCGTCTGGGCGCTCACCCGCGGCGGTCCGTACCACTCCTCCGAACTGCTGAGCACCTACATGTACTCCACCGCTTTCCAGTCCCTGCGTCTGGGATACGGCTCCGCGCTCGCCGTCGTCATCTTCGTGCTCGCCTTCGGTGTCATCGCGAGCTACCTCGTGCGCGCCTTCCGGGAGGCCGACTGATGACCGCCACCCATGCCTCAGCACCCGTCGGCAAGGAATCGGGCCACGACCCCGGCACGAAGCCCGCGCTCCCGCGACCGGCACGCCACCGGTCCGTCCCCCGCGGCCGCGGTCTGCGCACCACCGGCTTCCACCTCACGGCGGGTCTGCTGTCCGCGCTGTGGCTGCTGCCGATCGCCCTCGTCCTGGTCACGAGCACCCGCACGTTCGACGACATCGCCGCCCACGGGGTAGGCAGTTGGCCGCGATCCTTCACGCTGGACGGCTTCCGCCAAGCCTGGGTGGACGGCGGCCAGCAACAGGCCCTCATCAACAGCATGGTGGTCTCGGTTCCCACCGTGCTGCTCTCGCTCGGCCTGGCCTCCATGGCGGCCTTCGCGCTCAGCCGTTACGACCTGCCGTTCCGGCGCGTCCTCCTGCTGCTGATGCTGGGCGGCAACCTCCTGCCTCCGCAGATTCTGCTGATCCCGGTCTCCAAGCTGAGCGAAGTGCTCGGCATCTACGACCAGTTGTACGCGCTGATCGGGGTGCAGGTCGGCTTCGGCGTCGGCTTCTACGTCTTCGTCCTGCACGGCTTCATGCGGGCGATCCCCGGTGAGATCCAGCAGGCCGCCGTCATCGACGGCGCGAGCCCCTGGCAGATCTACTGGCGGATCATCCTGCCACTTGCCCGTCCGGCACTGGCCGCGTTGACCGCCCTGTCGTTCACCTGGATCTTCAACGACCTGCTGTGGGCCATCACGGTGCTGCGCACCGACAGCCAGATGCCCATCACCGCCTCGCTGATCGGGCTGCAGGGCCAGTACGTGTCCATGTGGAACGTCATCGCGGCCGGTTCCGTGATCGCCGCCGCCCCGACGGTGGCCGTCTTCCTCCGCTTCCAGCGCCACTTCGTGGCCGGACTGAACCTCGGAGCCGTGAAGTGACCACGCCCGACCGGTGGCTGCTGCGCAACGATTCCACCACCTACGCCGTCACCCTCGGCGGCGACGGCCGCTGGGCCGAACTCGCCTCTTGGGGACCGCACGGCGCCGAGGCCGGACCCTCGCCCATGGACGGTTCGCGCCGCACGCACTTCATCACCCCCGCCGACGCCGCCCCGGCCGAGTACATTCCGTACGGGCTGCGGCCGTTCACCGGCGCGGACCTGATCGCCTCCCGCCCCGGCGGCGACCGGGGCAGCTGGTGGCACTTCGACGGTGCCACCCAGGACGGCGACCGGGCACTGCGCCTGGAGTTCGCCGACGAACTCCTCGGACTGCGCACCACGCTGTGCTACGAAACGGTGCCCGGTACCGACGTCGTACTGCGCTGGGCAGAGCTCACCTGCACCGGTGAGGACGAGGTGCGGTTGGAGCGCTTCGACTCCGCCGCCGTCAACGTGCCCGTCCAGGGTGGCGCGCGGCTGACCTACCTGGCCGGCCAGTGGTCGCAGGAGTTCCAGCTCCACGAGATGACACTGGAGCGCGGGCGCTTCGAGATGGAAAGCACGCAGGGTTCGGCGGGCCACGCCTACCACCCCTGGCTCGCCGTCCAGTCCGCCGACGCTCCCGCCGAGGGAACCACCCCCACCTACGGCATCGCCCTGGAGTGGTCCGGCAACTGGCGCATCACCGCCGACGCCGAGCCCGGCGGCGCGCTGCGTGTCCGCGCCGGCCGTGTGCCGCACGAGGGCGCCGTGCGTCTCACGCCCGGCGCCACCCTCGTCACACCCCGCTTGGCCTGCGCCTTCAGCCCGGACGGTCTCGACGGCCTGGCTCGCGTCTGGCACCGCTACGAGCGGCACCTGACCGGCGAGCGCATGGACCGGCCCCGCCAGGTCCTCTACAACTCGTGGGAGGCCACCGGCTTCGACGTCGACGCCGAGGGGCAGTTGGAGCTCGCCGAGGCCGCCGCCGAGCTGGGCGCCGAACTCTTCGTCATCGACGACGGCTGGTTCACCGGGCGCCGCGACGACACCGGCGGCCTCGGCGACTGGGACCCCGACCCGGCCGCATTTCCCGATGGGTTCGACCGGTTCGTCGAGCAGGTCCGGGCCCTCGGCATGGACTTCGGCCTGTGGGTCGAACCCGAGGGCATCAGCCCCCACTCGAAGCTGTATGCCGAACATCCCGAGTGGGTGTACCGAATCGACGGCCGCCCGGCCACACTCGTACGCAATCAGCTCCTGCTCGACCTCGGCCGTGAGGACGTCCAGGATTTCGTCATCTCCACACTCGACCGGCTGCTCGGCTCCCACGCCATCGGCTACCTCAAGTGGGACATGAACCGGCCGCCCACCGAACGCGGACGCCCGGGCCACGCGGCGGGCCCCGACCCGGAGCGGCCGGACCTGGACGCTTGGCACGTGGCCGGCTACCTCCGCGTCCTGGACCATCTGCGCACCGCCCATCCGCACGTCACGGTCGAGGGCTGCGCCGGCGGCGGCGCCCGCGTCGAGCACGCCACCATCGCCCGCACCGATGTGGTGTGGCCGAGCGACAACACCGCGCCCATGGACCGACTGCGCATCCAGTACGGGTACCTCCACGCGCATGCCCCGCACACCATGAGTTCCTGGGTCACCGACGCCCCCGGCATCTTCGACACCCGGCCGCGCTCGCTCGCCTTCCGCTTCGTCACCTCCATCGCGGGCGTCCTCGGGATCGGCGCCGACATCCGCCACTGGGCACCGGAGCAGCGTGCCGAGGCCGCGCGGTGGATCGCCCGCTACAAGGAGATCCGGGACGTCGTCCACCACGGCGAATGCCATCTGCTGGCCGGCCCCGCCGGCCCGACATGCGGTGTCCAGTTCGAGGAACGCGGCGGTGACCGTGTGGTGGTGACGGCCTGGAACACCGGACCGCTGGACGGCACGCCCCTGCTGTCGGGACGGCCCGCCCGGCTCCGCCTGCGGGGCCTCGCCCCCCAAGCCGTGTACACCGACACCGACACCGGAACCCGCTACAGCGGCGCGTATCTGCTGCACTCGGGGCTGCCGTTCACCTGGAGCCCCGCACACGACGCGCAGCTGACGGTTCTGGCCCGTCGGTGACGCCATCGGACAATCCGCCCCCCACCGGCCTCTCGATCAGGAGAAGATCCCCCACATGAATCCAGCCGTCCGTTTCACCAACCGCGTCGCCGTCGTCACGGGCGCGGCGTCGGGCATCGGCGCGGCCGCCGCGGCTCGCCTCGCCGCGGAGGGCGCGGCCGTCGTCCTCGTCGACATCGCCGCCGAGCGCGGCGAGGAGGCCGCCGAACGGCTGCGCAAGGACGGAGCCCAGGCCGTGTTCGTCGCCGCCGACGTCACGAGCGAGGACGACTGGCAGCGGGTGATCAACACCGCCCACGGCCTCGGTCCCGTGGACATCCTGGTCAGCAACGCGTACACAGTGGCCGTCGCGCCGGCTCACGAGACCAGTCTCGCCTCCTGGGAGCGGCAGCTCTCGGTCAACCTCACCGGTGCCTTCCTCGGTGTCCGGGCGGCACTGCCGGATCTACGCGCGAACTCCGGGGCCGTGGTGCTCATGTCCTCCGTGCACGCGCACCGGGGCATCCCCGGCCATCCGGCGTACGCGGCGAGCAAGGGCGCGCTGCTGTCGCTGTGCGGTCAACTCGCCGTCGAGTACGGCCCGGACGTCCGGGTCAACGCGGTACTGCCGGGGCCGATCCTGACCGCGGCGTGGGACCGCGTGCCACAGGCCGACCGCGAGCTCAGCGTCGCGGGCACCGCCGCGCGCCGTTTCGGCACCCCCGAGGAGGTCGCCGCCGCCGTCGCCTTCCTCGCCGCCGACGAAGCCTCCTACATCACCGGATCGAGCCTGCTCGTGGACGGCGGCTGGAGCATCTCGAAGGCCTCGGCCTGACGGATCGACCCACCGGCACCGATCGAACAGCAAGAAGGGCATAGACATGACGCCATACGCGCGCCGCGGAGTTCACGGCCAGACGGTGGAGACCCTCGCCCGCCGGGTGCTCACCGGCGAGATCCCCGAGGGAGCGACGCTCGACATGGCGGCGCTGCAGAGCGAGCTGGACGTCAGCCTGACGGCGCTGCGCGAGTCCCTGAAGGTGCTCGCGGCCAAGGGCATGGTCGACGCCAGACAGAAGCGCGGCACTTTCGTCAGGCCCCGATCCGACTGGAACCTCCTCGACGCCGACGTGCTGCGCTGGCAGTTCTCCGAGAGCAGTGGCACCGGTGCCGATCCCGCGCTGCTGCGCAGCCTCGGCGAGGTCCGCGGAATCATCGAGCCCGCGGCCGTGCGCCTCGCGGCCGACCGGCGCACCGACGCCGACCTCGAGGCGCTGGAGACGGCCCTGACCGCGATGGGTCAGGAGGGCGGCGCGAGTCACGCCGTCGAGGCCGACCTCGCCTTCCACCGGGCGCTGCTCGCCGCCACCCACAACGAACTGCTGGAACGCATGGAGATGGTCATCGAGTCGGGCCTCGCTCAGCGCGACCAGCTCGTGCACAGCGCTCCGCACAGCGAGGACCCGGTACCCAGCCACCGCGCCGTCCTCGACGCCGTGCGCGACCGGGACCCCGACGCCGCCGAACACGCCATGCGTGCCCTGCTCGACCAGGCGACGCGCGATCTCGACAAGGTCAGCGGCTCGCACGCGTCCGAAGGCGTGGACGGTTCACCCGAGACGAAGGACGGCCAGGCACAGTGAAGATCGCGCGCGTCGAGACCTTTCTCATCCCGCCCCGGTGGCTGTTCTGCCGTATCGAGACCGACGGGGGCGTCGTCGGCTGGGGCGAACCGGTGGTGGAGGGCAGGGCCGAGGTGGTCCGATCGGCAGTGGAGGTGCTGGCTGAGTACCTCGTGGGCCAGGACCCGTTGCGCATCCAGGACCACTGGCAGGTGCTGAGCAAGGGCGGCTTCTACCGGGGCGGCCCGGTCCTCTCCAGCGCCGTCGCCGGCATCGACCAGGCCCTGTGGGACATCGCCGGCCGCGCCCTCGGGGTGCCGGTGCACACGCTGCTCGGCGGACCGGTCCGCGACTCGGTCCGGGTGTACGCCTGGGTCGGCGGCGACGAGCCCGACCGGCTCAAGGAGGAGGTCACTGCTCAGGTGGAGGCCGGCTTCACCGCCGTCAAGATGAACGCCGCCGGGCGCACCCCGCCGATCGGCAGCCCCGCCGAGACGGCTGCCGTCATCGAGCGCGTGGCAGCGGCCCGCGAGGCTCTGGGACCGCACCGTGACGTCGCCGTCGATTTTCACGGCCGCTTCGGCGCCGCCAACGCGCGGCGCGTGCTCCACGAAATAGCCGCCCTGCACCCGCTGTTCGTGGAGGAGCCCGTCCTCCCCGAACAGGCGCATCTGCTGCCGGGCCTGGTCGCCGCCTCGTCGGTGCCGCTCGCCACCGGTGAACGGCTCTACGGGAGGGCCGACTTCCTCCCGCCACTGACCGCGGGAGTCGCCGTGGCCCAGCCGGACCTGTCGCACGCCGGCGGGATCTCGGAGGTCACCCGAATCGCGTCGCTCGCCGAGACCTTCGGGGCTCATCTGGCGCCGCACTGCCCGCTCGGCCCCATCGCACTGGCCGCCAGCCTTCAAGTCGCCTTCGCCACGCCCAACTTCCTGATCCAGGAGCAGAGCCGGGGCATCCACTACAACAAGGACGCCGACCTGCTGTCCTACCTGGTCGACACCGAGCCCTTCCGGTTCGACGACGGTCAGGCGCTTCGCACGGAACTGCCCGGACTCGGCATCGCCGTCGACGAGGACGCGGTACGCGCCGCCGACCGCTCCGGCCACGCGTGGCGCAACCCCGTCTGGCGGCACGCCGACGGCTCCTTCGCCGAATGGTGAGCGTCATACGGCTGCCCGTCCGCGTCACCACCGACCTGGACCACGGCGGCCGCTGGACATCACTGACCGCGGCCGGCCGCGAGTGGCTGTGGCACCGCGACGAGCCGCGTCGCGCCCACGTCCGGCCCGGTGAACTCTTCGCCGACGCAGGTGGGTTGGAAGAGTGTGTACCCACCGTGCGCGGAGTGCCCGACCACGGGGACGCCTGGTCGCGCTCCTGGCGGCGGGCGGGGGACGAGGACATCGTGGAGTGCCCCCACTTCCGATTGACCCGGCGCATCGGCGAGCGGGGGGACGCGGTCGTCGCCGACTACACGCTCGCCGCCGAGCACGGCTACCGCTTCGTATGGGCCGCCCACGCCCTGCTGGACCTCTCTCCGGCCGCCCGGATCGGCGTGGCCGGACCGGCGGTCACGCGGCTCTACCCGGACGAGGGCGACCGCTGGATCGCCGACGCCTGGCCCACCGTCGACGGCGTGGGGCTGGACCGGCTCGGACCGGACGACGCAAGCGCCGTCGGTGCTGTCGTCCTCACCCCACGGGTGTCCGTGCACGACGGCTCGGACTCACTCCACCTGTCCGTCGAGGCCGACCGACAGCCGGCCTCGGTCGCCCTGTGGCGCAACCTCGGCGGCTTCCCCCAGGACGCCCCGTACAGATCGGTCGGTGTCGAGCCGATGCTCGGCCGCGTCTTCGACCGGGAGGCGGGCGACGACGGCGACACCGCCGTCGTGCCGGCGACCGGGGAGGTCACCTGGCGGCTCACCGTCACCGCAACCCGCCGCGCCTGACACCCCACCAGAAAGGATCCCCCATGGACCTGCTCGCGGCGCTGCGCGCCCACCGGCTCCTCGCCATCGTCCGCGGCAGCGACCCGGCCGCCGCGCTGACCACCGTGCTCACCCTCGTCGAGGAAGGCATTTCCCTCGTCGAGGTCTCCCTCAGCGGACGCGACGCACTCGACGTCATGGCCCGGGCCCGTGCCGCACTGGGCCCTGACGCACCCCTCGGCGCCGGCACCGTCCTGACCTCCGACGAGGCCCACGCCGCTCAGAAGGCCGGAGCCTCGTTCCTCGTCACACCGGCGGTCAGCGACGGCATAGCCACCGGCCTGGAGCTCGGACTCCCGGTGCTCGCGGGGGTGATGACCCCCACCGACGTCCTCCAGGCGCACCGCTTGGGCGCCACGGCCTTCAAACTCTTCCCGGCCGGTAGCGCCGGAGGCCCGGGATATCTGCGGGACCTGCGCGGCCCCTTCCCCGACCTGCCGTTCGTACCCGTCGGTGGAGTGGACGCCCCGGCAGCCGCCGACTATCTGCGAAGCGGTGCCGCAGCCGTCGGCGTCGGCTCGCCACTGGTCGGCGATGCCGCCTCGGGCGGCAGTCTCACCGCCCTGCGCGAGCGGGCCCGCACGTTCCTGGACGTCGTACGCACGGAGGTCCGGCCGTGACCCGGCCCACGGTCATCGGCACGGACCGCCTCGAACTGGGCGAGGGCATCCGATGGACGGACGGCCGCGCCGTACTGACGGACATCCTCTCCGGCCGTCTCCTGTCCACCCCCGACAACCCCGCCGCACCGCTCGCACAGATCACCCAACTCCCCTGCCCCTTGGGCGCGGTGGCGCCGATCGAGGACCGGCCCGGTCACTGGATCGCGGCGGCGGGAAGCGGCATCTGCCGCATCGACGCCGCCGGGCGCACCGACTGGATCGCCCACGTCGAGGACGATGCCGAGTTCCCGATGCGGATGAACGACGGCATCGCCGACCCACAGGGCCGTTTCTGGGCGGGCAGCATGGCGTACGAGGCGACGGAGGACGCGGGCTCCCTCTACCGCGTGGACCGCGACGGACGCGTCACCCGGATCCTGCGGAACATCACGGTGCCCAACGGCCCGGCTTTCGGCGCGGACGGCACCGCCATGTACCTCGCCGACAGCGCCCGTGGGCTCGTCCGGCGCTACCCCGTCGACCCGGTCACCGGCGACGTGGGCGAGCCGGACACCCACATCACCTTCTCCACGGGCAGTCCCGACGGTATGACGACCGACAGGGAGGGGGGCCTATGGACCGCGGTCTGGGGCATCGGTCAGGTCCACCGCTATCACCCCGACGGCACCCTCGACCGGATAGTGGAGCTGCCGGCCGCCCAGCCCGCCGGGCTCTGCCTCGGCGGTCCCGACGGCCGTACCCTCCTCGTCACCAGCGCCCGCGTAGGCCTGTCCCGGCCGGGCCCGCTGGACGGCGCCGTGTTCGCCTTGCGAGTCGACGTACCGGGGGCGCCGGCCGCGCCGTACCGCCCGGAGCGCACCGAGAGCCCCACTTCCACAGCCCCCGACGCCGCCCGCGAAGCCGCAGTCCGTCCCGACACACCGTAGGACCACCATGAGGACCCCCCGACCCCTGCGCCCCGGCCCCGTTGTCTGCCTCGGCGAGACCATGGCCGCGCTTGCCCCCGAGCCCCTCGGGTCGCTCGACGACGCCGACCTGCTGCGCGTCGACATCGCAGGCGCGGAGTCGAACGTCGCGCTCTACCTCGCCGACCACGGTATCCCTGCCCGCTGGCTCTCCGCGGTCGGCGACGACCCCTTCGGCAGACGCGTCCGGGACCGGATCGCCGCGGGCGGAGTCGAGGTCAACGGCGTCCGCACCGACCCGGACCGTCCCACCGGACTGCTCCTGAAGGACCCCGGCGCGCACGGCACGCGCGTCCACTACCACCGTGGTGGATCCGCCGCCTCGGCCCTCACCCCCGACCTCCTCGACGACCCGGCCATGGAGGGCGCCGCACTCCTCCATCTCAGCGGCATCACCCCGGCCCTCTCCCCCGGCTGCCACGCCCTCGTCGAACGGGCACTGCGCCCCGATCGGACCTGCCCGGTCAGCTTCGACGTCAACTACCGCCCCGCCCTGTGGACCGACCGCCCCGCCGCCGACATCCTGCGGCCGCTCGCCGACCGGGCCGACATCGTCCTCGTCGGCCTCGACGAGGCCCAGGCTCTGTGGGGCGACGGGATCACCGACGCGGAAGGGGTTCGCGCCTTCCTGTCCGGTCCGCAGGTCCTCGTGGTGAAGGACGGCGACCGCGAAGCCACCGCCTTCACCGGGAGCGCCGCTCACAGCGTGCCCGCCTTGAAGGTGCGCGTCGCGGAACCCGTCGGCGCGGGCGATGCCTTCGCCGCCGGGTTCCTCAGCGGCCTGCTGCGACACCTGCCCGTGGACCACGCCCTGCGCCTCGGCCATCTGACCGCGGCCTCGGCGCTGAGAGTCACCGCTGACCACGGCCCGCTGCCGGACCCCGGACTCGTCGGTGCGCTCCTGGACGCCGACGAGGACACCTGGCGGGCCACCGTGATCGCCTGACTCCTGAGGAGGGTTCGTCCGGGGTCTCGGTGGACCGCCTGCGAAAGCCACAACTCTCGTGCAACCCGGCCCCTGTTGGGTGCGTATAACCACTGACCGCTCCACGCGGCACGGATGGGGACGCCGCCGATCAAGGGGTCAACGCAGGAACAACAGTTCCTGCTACACACCAACGGGAGAGACGCATGAAGCTGCTGAATCCGCTCAAAGAGCGGCGTACTTCGCTCGCACTGGCACTGGTCACCACATCCTTGCTCACGACGGCCCTGGCCACCCCGTCGGTCGCCGCGCAGGCGGACGCCTCGTCCGCCCGGGCCGCGGACACCCGACTGGAGCAGCAGATCGAAGGCCTGCTGCGGCACAACAAGGGTGCCGAGCGCATCGCGAAGGACCGGGTGCGGCTGGAGCCGGGCGTGGAGATGACCGTTGCCTCCACCCGCGCGGCGGCCGACGGCGCCAACGACTGCCGGACCGGCTATGCCTGTGTGTGGCAGCACCGCGACGCGGGCGGCTACCGCCTGGACTTCTACTACTACGGCTCCTACACCCTGTCGAACTACACGATGCCCGACGGCACCAGCTGGCAGGACCAGGTCAGCTCCTACTACAACGCGCAGACCGGCGGCGCCTGGATCGTCGGCAAGAACTGGGACGGCGGCCTGGAGTGGATCTTCGGCGGCCCGGGAGGAAGGTACGAGGCCCTGGTGTCCGCCAACGACCAGGCGGATGTGATCGAGTTGTACGCGTAGTCGAGGAACGGGTGCGGGGGACGCCGGCCGAGGTGACCAGGATGTGCTGACGGGTCGTTGGGCTGCGACGGCACCTCGCTTTCTCGCCCGGCCTCAGCAGGCGGCCTGTGCAAGTCATGCGAGCCGTTGATCGAGACGTTCATCGAGCCCTACGGGAGGAGCCGGCAGATCGACGGGGGATCTGCCGGCTCACCGTCCTGCGGGCCGGCGAGACTTCTCACGAAACTCACACGGCGCAGGATCCCGGTCGCGCAGCCGCTTGGGTCCTGGCCGCGCAAGCAAGGGGTGCACAGTGGCCGGCGCGACCGTGACCCCGTGCAGACGGTTCAGATCGGCGGCGGCGGGGGGCGGGTGGGCCCGTGCTTGGTGTGCCCTCCGCGGCGCCCCCACCAGGTCCGCGATGCCCTCCGCCGTGCGAGCGCGCTGGACGACTCCGACGCCTGGCAAGGGCTGCGCACTGCTGTGGAGGGACTCGCGGCGATGCAGGCCAAGGACCACGGATTCAGTGCTGCCTTTGTCGAGCAGCTCCCCCAGGGAGCGCTGGTCGAGGAGAAACTGCGGCAGGGCGTCGCCGGCTTCCAGCAGCTCATCCATCGTGCGAAGAAATCGGCTCCGCCCTGACTTCGCATTCGATGATCTCGCTCTGGTTCTCATGGCCAATAGCGGAGCAGTACAGCACGCATCGAATTCCGCAGCAGCGTCGAGGCGGCTCACCGGCTACCTGCTCGACGCCTTTCGGGCGGATAGCACGGAACGTCGGCCCCTGCCACCCCCGCCCTCACGGACCTGGCCCGAGTGGCCTTCCCACCGCCAGTCCCTCGCTGAAGAATTCATCGAGCTCTACGGGAAGAGCCGACAGATCGACGGGGATCTGCCGAATCACCGTCCTGCGGGTCCGGCCGCGCATAGGGCCAGGCATGCGATCTCGAACAGGCGGCATGCAGTGGGGGACATCGATCGAATCGCCGAACCCCAGCGGCTTGGCGCGGTTCTACGCCGAACTCCTCGATTGGCACATGGGGCACGACGAGCCGGCCACAGCCATGGTGGCTGCCTCTCCGCAGGGACCGTTCTTCGTGGCCCGGCAAGCGGATGCCTACCGGCCCCCGGTGTGGCCACCTGGTTGCGAGATAGTTCAGGGTGGCGCTCGCCAGCGGCGGGCGGGCCATGTAGACAAGGCCGTCAGGGCCTTCGACGGTGTCGTTGTTTTTCTTCACACCAAACTCAACTGCCGCCGGGGGCACGCCGGTTACGCCCCGATCGTCCCGTCCCGGGGATGCGAAGTCCTCGACCGACTGCGTCGGCGCGGGCCGCCAGTACTCCGGCGCGATCAAAGGCGTCGGGCTGAACGTGGTGAAGGGGACCTCGGCGAGCTCGGCGTCGGAGCCCCAGCGTTCCTCCTCGGCGTCCCAGACGGAGCTCACGTACTTGATCGGTGTCCAGGCCGACTCGTCCAACCCTGTGATGACCTCGCGGATCTTCTTCTTGACCGCGACCGCGAGGGAGAACCTCGCGCCGGCCTTGCGGCAGGCCAGCGACGACCTTGTGGGAGATGTACACCGAGTCGGCGCGCACCACGATCTGGGCGGTGATGCCCATCGCCCGGACCGTCGTCATGGTCTCGCGCCCAGTATGAACGGCCAGGTGCAGGTGAACGCCCGTAGCACGGACTCGAGTTGGCGTACGTGTCCCCAGGTGAAGGCACGCAGGAAGGTGCCCGGCGTCGACGGCGCGCCCACGCCCCTCAACAGGCGGGGCAGGCCGCCGTGCCCCAGCACGTCCAGGTCCTCGATGCTGTCCGCCCCGGCGACCATCCCGCCGATGATGGACAGCGCCTTCGCGTCGGCGGCCGTCCCGGCGCCGTTGCCCGCGCCGGTGAGCTTGACCTTCTCGGCCACCAGAGCGGGCAGGCCGCACCGCTCGGCCAGCCGGACCGTGGGGACCAGCCCGGCATGCGCGATGAGATCGGGGGCGTCGAACGCGGCGAACAGTTCCGGGCCTGTGCAGACTTTCACTTCGGAGATGCCTTGCTGTTTGTGCCTGATGGAAGCGTAGGAACTCCCATCACCGCAGGTCAGCGGGCACCTCTTCATTTCTCCATCCACAGGCCGACCATCACGCGGTGGATCCAGGCTCACTCCTCCTCATTCGCCAAGTTCTGTCCGGTCAGGGAGGCAAGGGTGCGCGCGAAGGGGTTGGCCCTGGCGGCCGGGGACCATCCCCCTCACTGGCTTGTGGATGGTCCCCGGCGGAGGCCTGACCGGGCGGAATGCGAGTCAGGGGGGCGAATGGTCAGCGGCACTCGCTCCCGGACAGCGATCGGTACAGGGCTTGCTTCCAGGCTGCGTTGCCGCCGAAGTTGCCGCCGTAGTACTTGAACATGTACGTGCCGCCGCTGTGCCTTGCCCGCAGGAACAGGTTGGGAGTCGTACCGTTCGTGGCGCGGTATTGGATGTTCAGCATGCTGTCGCTGTAGACGCTGCCTTCGACGAGGCGGTCGTCCAGCTTGGCCCAGGTCTTCGCGCCTACGACGCCGTCGACATCAGCGCCTGTGAACCCCAGCCTCTTCTGCAGCTGCTCGACACCCCACGTCGTGTCCGAACCATAGGCGCAGTCCACATCCTGGGCATCGAAGATGAATTCCGCGTACAGGATTGCCTGGATCACTCCCACCGCGTTGCTGTTCCCGTAGGAGCTGCCCGACCAGAGCGTGGCCTCATCCGAGAAGTCGTTCTGGGCGCCGGCGTTTTCATCGATGTACCCCCTGCTCACACTGGCGGCAGCGGGACTGGTGTTGAGGGTGATGCCGAATGCCAGAGCGGCGGCGCCGGCGATGAGGGTGCGACTGATTCTCGACATGCTGATGTGCCCCTTTCAGAGTTGGTTGAGGTGGTTGAGGTGGTTGAGGGGGTTCAGCGGGCGGTTGCTCGTTGTTTGCGGGTGAGGGCTTCGGCGGCCTCGCGGCGGTCGGCGTCCAGTGGGTCGGCTGGGACGCCGGCGCCACGGCCCGGGTGTTCGCGCCAGCCGCGCAGCTCGGCGGCGAGGCGGCGCAGGCGGGGGCTGCCGGGGGCGACGTCGATGCTGAACAGGGACTCGTCGGGCTGCTTGTCGTCCCCGCCCCAGCGGACCACGCCGTCGAGCTCGGCGAGGATGTCGCGGACCACGGTCAGCTGGTCCGGGTACCAGCCTCCGGTGGTGCCGGCCGGGTAATGGCCGGGGCGGATCCGCAGGGCGGTGCCGGAGGCCAGGTTGGAGGCGGCGGCCGCCGGGTCGAAGCCTGACGGGTGATGCCAGCCGGTGACGTCGCCGGGGCGCAACTCGTCGATCTCGTAGTGGTGGCGGCGCAGCAGATGGACCAGAACGGTCTCCACGTCGCCGATGCGGGTGGCGACGGTGAGGCCGGTGCCGGGGACGGGGCGGGTCCAGACGGTGGAAACGTCGTCGGCCCGCTCCTCCATCACCCAGCCGTTGAGTGAAACGGGGCGTTCCTTCGCCGCGGCGCCCATGGCTCCTGCGGAGTCTGCCGCGTCGGCGGCGGAAGCCGTCGGGGCGGTGAGGAGCGTGCCGGAGGCGAGTCCCAGTCCCAGGACCGCCGTGCCCCGCACCATCAGGCGTCTGCTGAGGTACGTCATGTCGTGCGTCCCTTCCTCGATGTGGTGTGAGCAGGGGTCAGTTCGCCGCGGCGCGGTGGCGGGCGTAGTAGCTCTCCATGACGCGGTACACCCCGACGACGTCCCGGCCGTACTGGTCGGTGATGTCTTCGGCGGTGCCGTTGTAACGGGCGATGATCCGTTCGGAGGCGGAGTCCGAGGTCTCCAGGCCGGGGCGGGGCAGGTGGATCTGGAAGGCGTTGTAGACCGTCAGGTAGGCCGCGGTCTCGATGTTGTACTCGGGGTCTTCGTGGAGTTTGGTCCACACGGTGCGGCGGTCGTCCTCGAGCGTCAGCAGCGGCTCGTTGAGGAGGCCCTGCTCCACGCAGTAGTTGCGGGCCTCGATGGCGACCCAGCCGTAGATCTGGCCCCAGCCGGTGCTCACGTCGTCCCTCAGGCCGGCCTTGAAGGCTTCGTCGGCTATGGGGTCCAGCGGGTTGAACTGCCGCAGTTCCCACAGCACCGGTGCCTGCACCAGGGCCTTGCGCAGCCGGAGGTTGCGGGCCAGCCGGGTGAAGAGCCAGTCCATGGAGATGATCGCGTCGATGGCCTCGGAGTTGGATATGCCGCCGAGGGTGCCCCAGTCGTCGTCGGTCCAGCCGTCTCCTCCGGTCTCGGGGACCCCGATGCTCTCGAGGTAGGTGCGGATCTCGGCCTTCATCGCCTCGTGGTCGGCGGCGACGATGTCGACGTCGAGAGTCTCGGTGTAAGAGGCGGGGTCGAAGGTCCGCTCGCCGTCGTCGCGGCCCGAGGCGATGTTCTTGTCGATCTCTATGGCGCCCTGGCCGGAGCCGACGGTGCGGGTGGCGATCTGGTCGAATGCCCAGTTGGCGGGCAGGGCGTAGCCGAGGTTTCCGGAGAAGCCGCTGGACATGTCGGAGACGAAGCTGGCGTCGGCGTAGCCCGCGTCCGAGACGCGGCGGCACACGTTGCGTGCGCCGTATACGCCGATCCGGTAGCGGGAGTAGCTCGTGATCGCGTGGTGGACGCCACGGAAGTGCGGCAGGACGGAGGCGGTGACCTCGCCGTCGAGGGCGTCGAAGTCGACGGCGAAGTAGATGCGGGCGCCGTCCTGGAAGCCGTGTCGCCGTGCCCAGACGATGGCGTCGTGGGCGTCGTGCAGGCCCTGGCTGTAGGAGAAGTAGTCGGCGCTGCCGCCCCAGGTCTGGTAGATCGGGAAGCAGCTCAGACCGGCCGCGGCGATGGTGTCGAGCTCACCTGGCTTGATCATCTTGTCGAGGGTGGAGCCCGCCACGTTGCTCAGGTACCGGCCGACGTGCCGGTATCCGGCGGAGTGGAGGGCCTGGGCGCGGGCCGGGGTGACGGTGGTGATGCCGTCGCAGGCGGTGCCGGGGCGGGACTGGTCGCCGTAGGAGACCAGCAGCGACGCCCAGGTGGAGAAGTCGACGGTGCCGGTCCGCGGCAGGGCGACGTACGACTGGAACAGCGCGACCGCCTCCGCGACCTGTGCGTCGTAGGAGGAAGTGAACGCCACCGGGCGGTCGTTGAGGACCAGGGCAGCGCTGAGCAGGGACACCCAGACGCCGCTGTCACCGGAAGTCAGGGGGTGGCTGCGCAGGCCGGACTGGGTGGTGGGGCCGAAAGTGCCGTTGACGGCGCCGTCCGCCATGCCCAACTCGTACTGGACCGCGTACAGCATTGACTTGGCAACACTGCGGGAGTGGTGACCGTCACAGGGGATGACGAAGAAGTCGGCGCGGCCGATGTAGCGCCCGTTGAGCCAGCGCTGGACCGTCTGCACGGCCGGGCTGCCGGCCCGGTCGCCGTAGGTCACCAGCTCGTACGGGTCCATGTTCAGCAGGCCCTTGAACACCTTCGGGGTGAGGCCGGTTCCTTCGACGTTGCCGACGCCCATGTCCTTCTTGAGCTGTGTCACGGACGCGGTGACGCGCGGCCCCCAGTCACCGTCGATATCGCCGCCGTCGTACCCCTTGCAGTAGAGCGCCGACTGCACGATCTGCGCGAAGTTCTCCGACGGTACGGTCGCCGCGGTGAGTGACGGGTACGCCGCTTTCAGGGTGCTGAGGGTGGTGGGGCCGAAGCTGTTGGACAGGGCGGTGATGCCGAGTTCGTACTGGAGCGCACGGGTGAGCGCGTACATCGTGGCCCAGCCGGTCTGCCCGTTCTCCTCAAGCGTCATACCAATCACGTTGCTGTAAGTGTTGTTCACGAACCGCTGTGCGCGCAGCACCAGTTCATCCATGACGGTCTACCTTCCGGCTTCAAGTCCCCTACTCCGGGCAAAGAGGGGCATCCTCTTCCAACTGTGCTAGTTGAAGGACTTGGCGGGGACGCTGCCCGCCCGAGCGTCACCGTGCTGTGCCAGGGCCCGGGCGAGGAGCCCCGGGATCGGAGCGGTCGGGCAGAATGTCTCTGCCGAACCGGACCGGGTGTGGAGCCTCCGGGCGTCCGCCCGGCTGCGCGGGGCCAGTTGGTGGAGCGGGGCCTGCGCACGGTCGATCACCATGCCTCCGCGTCGGCGGTCGCCGCCCTACTCCGTTCTTTGGGCAGGAGCCCGTCCGTGTCGTCGAGGCGTGCGGTCCTGGCAGACCGGGTCGCCTCGCCGGGCCAGCCCGGTGGGTTCTCCCTGTGGGCCGGCCAAATCGAGCGCGAGCCCTCGCCGTTGACGACCACCTTGGGGTCAGCTTCCTCAGAGACGGGCACGACTACCCCTGTCGGTTCTGGGCGGAAACAGCTCATTTTCTGCAGAACGCAGAACTTGGAACAGCGCCCGTGATCCGCCCTCGGCCGGCGCATATCGAAAATTACGTGAGGGACTGGAGAGAGGCATGTCACGCGAACACGTGACATTGATGAACCTTAGAGTCATCGTGGGCTTCGGACTTTGTCATCCGTGCAGGGAACTTTGTCAGTAGTGCACCGCCTCACGTTGACGCTGCATCAGGTGAGGGCCCTGTGTGTGTCCGTCGAAGCCGTTGCACAGCGAGAGGGAATCCATCCAAACTGATGTCCGAACCGTCTGTGTCGAGGGGTGGCTTGTGGGGGAACGGGCCGAGGGGCCAGGCCGGCGTTATGACCGATGCAGACGAAGATCTGCCTCATGAGCCCGGTCCTGGACACCGCGTTCATACCGCCGCAGGAGCGGGAGGAAGTGCTCCGGCACGCGCTGTGGGAATCCATGACGGCGGTCGAAATCGATCACCGTCCTCCGGCTGAGGACATCTCTGCTCGCGTAGGGTTCGGCGCCGTTGGGCCCCTCAGGGTCTTTTCGGCGCGGGCGACCGCGGCCACGTTGCGTCGGACGGAGCGCCTGGCCCGGGAGGACAAGGAGCCGGTCGTCTTCCTCAATCTTCAGATGACGGGCACCAGCCTGGTGGTGCAGAACGATCGCCAGTGCCTGCTGAGGCCGGGAGACTTCGCCGTCTACGAATCGACCGCCCCCTACACACTTCTCTTCGACGAGGGAGTCGACGGCCACTTCTTCCGTTTCCCCCGCGCGGCACTCGCACTCCCCGAGCGGTTGCTACGAGACGTCACCGCGGTCCCGCTGGGATCCGACAACGCGGTTGCGCGCCTCGCCTTCACCTACTTCTCCCAACTGGCCGTCAGCGACGACATGCACCAGGGTGTGCCCGCCGATGCCGTCGTGGCACCCAGCATCGAACTGCTCCGGGCCGCCCTGACCTCCCAGCACGGTAACTCCAGCCTGGCCAGAGCACCGTTGGAGGCGACACTCAGCCTGCGGATCACTCAATACCTTCGGCAGCGTTTGGCTGATCCCGATCTGTCGGCGGCACGGATCGCCGCCGCGCACGACATCTCCGTACGTCATCTCTACGATGTGCTGTCCCGGTCGGGCATCAGCCTCGGAGACTGGATCCGTACACGCCGCCTGGCCGAATGCAGGCGAGAGCTGGCCGGCCCAGATGGCCGGCTGCGGACCATCGCAGCAATAGGACGAAGGTGGGGCTTCATGGACGCGACCCACTTCAGCAAGGTGTTCAAACAGGCATACGGAATCTCGCCTCGGGCCTGGCGCGACCACAACCACCCCCGCTCCTCCGCGTGATGGTCTCCGCGCGGCCGCGTTTCGCGTGACCGACCTTGGACGCTCGGTCTGGGCCTGGGGTCAGACGACCAGTGCCAGTTCTCCGGCTTCGGTGAGCTCCGCCGTCGCGGCGCCGTCACGGCGCTGTCGAGCACACCCCGAGCCGGCTGACGCACTCACGCTCGCGACGTAGGGCGAACCCCCGGTCCCCACGGCGTGGAGTGCTGGGACGAGGCCATCGCGTCACCTCTCGCTTCAACGAGCCTCGCTACTCGGAGAGTTGCGCGATGGCCGCTCCATGACCAGAGGCTATCGGGCATCCCTGCTACACCACTCGGCGGCAACGCCGGTGCGTCAGGGCCGTGTGCGCTCTGCCAAGGGGGCGGGACCTCTGGTAGTCCGCATGGACTGCTGGTCCTGACGATCCGCGAAGTCTCCCGCTGACCGATGATCTTCACCGAAGTCATCCGCCTCCCGATCAGCCCGAGCATCCCGAACCCCGCGCACACCAGCCCCGTGAACTGCAACTTCAGGATGCACAGTGCTTACTGCGCCACGACGGTGCCCGGAGCCTCGTCGGCGTTCGTTCCGGGACGTTCTGGTGGGACTCGCCTCTTCCGGCCAGACCAGCGACGGTGGCACGACTGCCCAGCCTCGAATGCACAGCTGTCCTTCCCTATTGCGGGCCCACAACAGAGGCGAGCCAGTCAACGACGTCCGTTGGACTGCGAGTTCCCACCCCGGGGCGGCGCCCCTTCGGAACGACACAGGTTCCGCCGACGCCAAGCCACTCCACTCGTACCGTTCACCGCCCCATCGGCGGGGCCAAGCGGGTGAGCCGTAGTGGTGAGCGAGAGGGGAATGGAGCCGAGGAGGGGAAGGACCGACGGCACCAGACGTTCCAGCCCAGGGAGATGTGATGAGCGAAAGAACCGGCCCGTTCTGGGATGCAGTGAACGGGCGGGCACCACTGCCCCGTGCCGCGGCCACTCTGGGAGCCGAATTCATCGACGCGGACGTCGAGAACGGCACGATTCGTCTGGCGTTCCACGCAACCGAGGACTTCACCATCCCGCTGGCAACGTCCTCGGGGCCTTCCTCGCCGCGATGCTCTATGACACGGTCGGCCCCGCTCTTCTCGCCACACTCGAGCCCGACCAGTTTCAGTCCACCATGGAGTTCAAGGTGTCCTTCCTCCGCCCGACCCGCCCCGGAAGGCTTTTCGGGAACGGCCGCGTGGTGCATCGCGTCGGCGACATCGCCCACCTCGAAGCTTCGCTCAGTGACTCGGAGGACATCGTGATCGCGACAGCCAGTGCCACGGCTCGCGTCGTCCCGCTCAGCGTCGCGGAAACGGTGGCGTGACACCGCGGACCCGTGGTGTGACACCGCTCCATCCGCAATAGGCGCCGAAGGGGCGGATTCGCCGACGCGGTCGGAGAACCAGGGCCGACTTGCGCCAAGAGCATACGATGCCGCCCATGACGCAAAGCGATGGCGAACTGGACAGCCTGGTTCGCAAGCGAATCCGGGCTCTGCGCGTGGCTCAGGGCTGGTCTCTCGAGGAACTCGCCACCCGCGCGAACGTCAGCCAGTCCACCCTCAGCCGCATCGAGAACGGTCAGCGCCGGCTCGCGCTGGATCAGCTGGTCATCCTCGCGCGCGCCCTGGACACCTCCCTGGACCAACTGGTGGAGACCGCCTCCGACGATGTCGTCACCAGCCCGATGATCGACAGCACCCACCGGCTCATGCGTTGGCCCATCAAAGCGGAGCCCGGGATGAGCGTCATGCGTCAGCGTCTGACCGAGCCGGCCCCCGACGATCCCTCACGCATGCGCGCCCACCCAGGCCGCGAATGGCTCGTCGTCCTTTCCGGCACCGCGCTTCTCATGCTGGGCCATCGCCGCTTCCGCATCGAGACCAACCAGGCCGCGGAGTTCCCCACGATGCTGCCCCACTCCATCGGCACCGATGGCGGCGGCCCGTGCGAGATCCTGGGGATCTTCGACCGTGACGCCCGCCGGGGACACCAGCGCGCCAGCGGCAGCCAAGGCACCGGCAATGATTACGCAGCGGACGGCTCCTGCACATGACCTGGCCGGATGCGTGTGCGCGTGCGGCACGGCAGCCGACCACCTCCTTGCCAATACAGCAAGAGATCGTGCTTTGCACGCAAGGGCGCTCTAGCGTGAAGGCATGAGCCACGCAGAAGCGCACGCCCACCGCCACGGTGCGCACCACAGCCACCAGCACGTCGCCGAGTCCGGCGGTCAAGCAGAGATCCTCGACCTGGACGCGGAAGTCCTCGCCGAGCACATCGCCGCCATCACCGCGTGGCTGCCCGTCGAGGCCGCCCCGCACAAGATCGTGGACCTGGGCTGCGGAACAGGAACCGGCACCTTCGCCCTCCTGGACCGTTTTCCCGAGGCACACGTCACCGCCGTCGACTCCTCGGCCGACCACCTGCACCGCTTGGGCGCCAGAGCGCGCGCCGAGGGCGTACAGGAGCGCGTGCGCACCGTTCTGGCCGACCTCGACGCCACGGACTGGCCCCACCTCGGCAGCCCCGATCTCGTATGGGCCTCCGCCTCGATGCACCACATGGCCGACCCCGACAGCGCCCTGCGCCATGTCCGCGACGCGCTCGCGCCCGGGGGCCTGTTCGCCGTCGTCGAACTGGCAGGCTTCCCCCGCTTCCTACCGGACAGCGCACCCGAGGAGCGTCCCGGCCTGGAGGACCGCTGCCATGCCGTCACCGACCGCTTCCACGCCGAGCACGTACCCCACCGCGGCGCCGACTGGGGACCGATGCTGGCCGCCGCCGGATTCGCGGTCGAAGCCGAACGCACCATCGCGGTGAACATCGAGGACTCCCCCACTGAGGCGATCGGCCGCTACGCCCTGGGCTCCCTGCAACGCATCCGCGGCGTCGCCGCTGAAGCGCTCGCGCCCGAAGACCTCGCCGCCCTCGACCGGCTCCTCGACACCGACAGCCGCCACAGCATCCTGCGCCGCACCGACCTGGTCGTACGCACGGAACGCACGGTCTGGGCCGCACGCCGCAAGAACTGAACCACGGATAGACCGACGGACGGGCGGTGGGGTGCGGGCCGGCTGTTGCCGACCCGCACCCCACCGCGCGCACAGAAGCGTGGGGCAGCGCCGGAGGGCCGCTGGAGCCGTACACGTCGGCGGCGCAGCCAGGCCGCACATCCAAGCGACGCGGTATTCGGCCGGCCTCCACCGACATCGCGCGGGCAGCACGCCCCCACCCGGCACACGTCGAGCCGGCCGCCGCCGTACCGGCCAGGAGACCCGCGTCCGCTCGCCTCCCCTGGCGATGCCCGCTCCCCCGTCGACAGACGCGCCCACTGCCTACAGCCGGAGCGCGGCGCACCCCTCCCACCTGCCGAAACCACTGGCGCCAACGCGCTTGTGCGTCAGTCCCGTTGACAAAGTGGCCACCTGGTAGAAACCTGTCACCCTGTCACTGCAAAATTTTGACTGATTCACTCAAAAGTTTTAGAGAACCCCTCAACTGCTTCGCCTTGACCATGTCAGGTACCTGGCGAGGTGCGTGGTCGCCGTCCCCGCGGCGCACCGGTCCGTCATGCAAGTCGCCCTGCCCCAACGCCTCGTACGGCGCCACCTGCGGGCGCCGAGCCGCGCGCCCGGACACCGGATCACGAGACAAGAGGACATCATGAAACTGAGACACCACGGCTGGCGAGTGATCGTCGGCATGGTGCTGGCGGGCCTGATAGCCGTCGGGCTGCTGCCCGCTCCCGCCTACGCCGCGGAAGGGCCCAACCTGGCCCTCGGCAAGTCCGCCCGCGCAGGCGGCAGTCACGGCAACTACCCGGCCGGCAACGTCAGCGACGGAAGCCAGGCATCGTACTGGGAGGGTCCCGCGGGCGCGCTGCCCCAGTGGGTACAGGTCGACCTCGGCGCGAACGCGGAGATCAGCCGGGTGGCTCTCAAGCTGCCGTCGAGCTGGGAATCCCGTAGTCAGACCCTCAGCGTGTCGGGAAGCACCGACGGCTCGTCGTTCGCGCCGCTGTCCGCTTCCGCCTCGCGTGCCTTCGATCCGGCCAGGGCGAACACCGTCAGCATCCCGGTCACCGCGACCACGGTCCGGTACGTGCGTGTGCAGGTGTCGGCCAACAGCGGCTGGAATGCTGCACAGTTGTCCGAACTGGAGGTCTACGGCGAGGACGACGGGCCGGGCGTGCCGCCCGTCAAGGGCTCCAACCTCGCCCGCAACAAGCCGATCGAGGCGTCGTCGTTCACCCAGACCTATGTCGCCTCCAACGCGAACGACGACAGCCCGGCCACCTACTGGGAGTCCTCCGGATTCCCCTCGACCCTTACGGTGAAGCTCGGCGCCAACGCCGATGTCGAGGCGGTCGTCGTCAAACTCAACCCGGACCAGGCATGGGGGCCGCGGACCCAGGCCATCGAGGTGCTCGGGCGTGAGCAGTCGGCATCCGGCTTCACCTCGCTGAAGGCTCGCGCCGACTACGCGTTCAGCCCGTCCTCCGGCGGCAACAGCGTGACCATCCCGGTGGCCGGCCGCTACTCCGACATCCAGCTGAAGTTCTTCTCCAACTCCAGCGGCTTCGGCGCACAGGTCGCCGAGTTCCAGGTGATCGGGGCCGCGGCACGCAATCCGGACCTGACGGTCACCGATCTGACGTGGGCCCCCTCCTCACCGTCCGAGACGGATGCCGTGGAGGTCAGCGCGACGGTCCGCAACGCCGGAAGTGCCGCGTCCCCCGCCACCTCGGTGAACGTCAGCCTCGAAGGCGCGGCAGCCGGTTCGGCGCAGGTCGGCGCACTCGCCGCCGGCGCCTCCGCGACCGTCAAGGTTCCGGTCGGCAAGCGCGCCATGGGCAGCTACACCGTGTCCGCAGTCGTCGACCCGGCGGGAACCGTCGTCGAGCAGGACGACAGCAACAACAGCCGCACCGCGTCCTCGAAACTGGTCGTCGGGCAGAGCCCCGGCCCGGATCTCACCGTCACCGCCATCACACCCAACCCGGCCGCTCCGGCGGTGGGCGCGCAGGTCTCCTTCACCGTCACGGTGAACAACCGCGGCACGAGCGGTGTCGCGGCCGGGACCGTCACGCGCCTCGCTGCCGGGAACACCACACTGAACGGCACGGGGGGAGCGATCGCCGCAGGGGCGAGCGTCACCGTACCGATCAACGGCACCTGGACCGCCGCGAGCGGCGGTGTCACCCTCACCGCGACGGCCGACGCCACGAACACCGTCGCCGAGACCAACGAGAACAACAACGTCCTCGCGCGCTCCCTGGTCGTCGGACGCGGTGCCGCCGTGCCCTACACCGAGTACGAAGCCGAAGCCGCCCGCTACCAGGGCACGCTCCTCACCGCCGACGCCAAGCGCACCTTCGGGCACACGAACTTCGCCACCGAGTCCTCCGGACGCCAGTCGGTGAGGCTCACCACCACCGGACATTTCATCGAGTTCACCTCGGCCAACGCCGCCAACTCGATCGTCGTGCGCAACTCGATCCCCGACGCGCCCTCAGGCGGCGGCGCCGAAGCGACGATCAGCCTCTATGTCAACGACACCTTCAGCCGCAAGCTCACCCTGTCCTCCAAGCACAGCTGGCTGTACGGACGGACCGACGATCCTGAGGGCCTGACCAACACGCCGGGGGCCGACGCTCGGCGCCTGTTCGACGAGTCCCACGCGCTGCTGTCGCAGAGCTACCCGGCCGGCACCAAGTTCCGTCTCCAGCGCGACGCCGGAGACACGGCCTCGTTCTACATCATCGACCTGGTCGACCTCGAACAGGTGGCGCCGCCGAGCGCCCAGCCGGCCGGGTGCACCTCGATCACGAACTACGGCGCCGTGCCGAACGACGGTCTGGACGACACCGACGCCATCCAGCGGGCCGTGACCGCGGACCAGAAGGGTGACATCAGCTGCGTGTGGATCCCGGCAGGCCAGTGGCGCCAGGAGCAGAAGATCCTCACCGACGACCCGCTGAACCGGGGCACACACAACCAGGTGGGTATCAGGGACGTCACCATCCGCGGCGCGGGCATGTGGCACTCCCAGCTGTACACCCTGACGCCGCCGCACCAGGCGGGCGGCATCAACCACCCGCACGAAGGCAACTTCGGCTTCGACATCGACCACAACACCAAGATCTCGGACATCGCCATCTTCGGTTCGGGCACCATCCGGGGCGGCGACGGCAACCATGAGGGCGGTGTCGGTCTCAACGGCCGGTTCGGTAAGGACACCAAGATCACCAATGTGTGGATCGAGCATGCCAACGTCGGTGTCTGGGCCGGCCGGGACTACTCGAACATCCCCGAGCTGTGGGGACCGGGCGACGGCGTCGAGTTCAGCGGGATGCGCATACGCAACACGTACGCCGACGGCATCAACTTCGCCAACGGCACCCGCAATTCGACCGTCTACAACTCCTCCTTCCGCAACAACGGTGACGACGCCCTCGCGGTGTGGGCCAGCAAGTACGTCAAGGACACCTCGGTCGACATCGGCCACGACAACCACTTCCGCAACAACACGATCCAACTGCCGTGGCGGGCCAACGGCATCGCGATCTACGGCGGATACGGCAACACCATTGAGAACAACATCATCGCCGACACCATGAACTACCCCGGCATCATGCTCGCCACCGACCACGACCCGCTGCCCTTCACCGGCCAGACCCTCATCGCCAACAACGCCCTGTACCGCACGGGCGGCGCGTTCTGGAACGAGGACCAGGAGTTCGGTGCGATCACCCTCTTCGCCCAGGGGCAGGGCATACCGGGTGTCACCATCCGTGACACGGACATCCACGACTCCACCTACGACGGAATCCAGTTCAAGACGGGCGGCGGCGAGATGCCGGACGTCAAGATCACCAACGTCAGGATCGACAAGTCCAACAACGGCTCCGGCATCCTCGCGATGAGCGGCGCACGGGGCAGTGCGACCCTGACGAACGTGACGATCACCAACTCGGCGGACGGCGACATTCTCGTCGAGCCCGGGTCGCAGTTCGTCATCAACAGAACCGGCTGACCCGCCCTGCCCACAGGGCATCAGAGCACGAGGAGGGCCGCGCCGGAGCGAATCCGGCGCGGCCCTTCTTCGGTCAGGAGCGCTCAGCCCCGACGCTGGTGTGGTGTCGCGGCGCGGTCGGGCCTCCAACGGTCCCTGGTAGTGGCCCAGGACGATCGGCGTGTCGTCGGTCGAGGCGTTCTGCGCGCCGTCGCGGTACGTGCATCCGCTCGACCGGACATGGACGAGACGGCCCCGGGTACTCGACGCCACAGCACCCCTGAGCTGTGGAGATGTCATGACAGGAGAGAAGAGCGAA
This sequence comes from Streptomyces sp. NPDC096193, assembly GCF_040302905.1. Taxonomy (NCBI): domain Bacteria; kingdom Bacillati; phylum Actinomycetota; class Actinomycetes; order Kitasatosporales; family Streptomycetaceae; genus Streptomyces; species Streptomyces sp. NPDC096193. The sequence continues at coordinate 76,835 of NZ_JBEOSJ010000028.1, forward strand.
CACCGGATCGAGCGCTTCTGCAAGGCCTGCGGCACACCTGCCGGCGACGGCAAGCTGTGCGAGCACTGCGGGGCCGCTCTGGAATTGCCCGACCCGGCCGGACTGGTCGAAGACGAAGGGGCCGCGGTACGACGCACCCTGAAGGGGCGGGAGTCGTAGCCCGGTCGCCAGGTGGATTGGGCCGCGGGCACCGCAACTCGCGGCATCGCCTCCAGCTTGAAGCCGTCCGAGGGGCGAATTCACTGCAACGAGCGCTGCTGCGCCTGTTCCTCGGCAGCGTCGAGTGCGGGTGCCAGTGCGGCGAGCGCGGAGCGGAGAATATCGGGCAGTGAGCCCGACGGCACGACAAGCCCACTGGCTGCGAGGGGCGCGGCCGGAGAGCGAAGCCACTGCTGGAGCGCGACCCGAACTGCGGCGGCCACGGCCGCCGCGAGCACGCGGGCGGCGGGCGTGCCGGTGTCGCCGAGGCGCTGGTCGATCTCGGTGGCGAGGGGGTGTTCGATCGCTGCGGCGGCGTCGAGGAACGCGTCGCGCAGCGCGGGACTGGCGGTGATCAGCAACAGCACGTCATGGTCGCGCGGTTCGGTGTACTGCTCCAGGATGGCTTCGGTCAAGGCGTCGGCGAGGCGGACCCGGGCGGGCCTGGCCGCCACCGCCGCGGCGATCCGTGACTCCCGGTCGGCGGTGACAGCGGCGACGATCGCCTGTTCGCGACTGGGGAAGTAGTTGTTGTAGGTCCTCGGCGAGACACCGGCGGCCTCCGCGATGTCGTCGACGCGGACATTCTCGGGCCCATCCCGGAGAGCCAGCCGCAGCGCCGCCTCCCGCAACGCCACTCGGGTGGCTTGCTTCTTCTGCTCGCGCAGCCCGGTCCGCTTCGTCGTCACCCTCGCATCATCCCCGCCTGCATGCGTGCACGCAAACTTGCGCGGCCGCAAACTTGCGTACACGCAAAATTTCCGCCTACGCTCGACCCCCTACAGAAGGGTCAGAGGCATGCGAGCCAAAGGCATCTGCTACGACACCGGCTTCCTTCGCAACGGCGGCAGCTCCCGAGAACACTTCGACCCCGACCTGGTGAAGAAGGAGCTGACCATCATCCGCGACGATCTCCATTGCAACGCCGTCCACATCACCGGCGGCGACCCGGATCGCATGGAGCTGGCCGCTCGCTGCGCCGCCGCGCTCGGACTGGAGATCTGGTTCTCGCCCTACCCGCTGGAGCTGACGACCGGCCAGATCCTCGGACTGCTCGCCGAATGCGCAGAGCGGGCCGAGCGACTCCGTACACGGGGAGCCGAGGTCGTGTTCGTGACGGGCGCCGAGCTGAGTGTCATGAATCGGGGGTTCCTCGAAGGCGACAGCACCGAGGAGCGAATCGGCCGGCTGCTGGGCGAGCCGGACCGTCGACCCGAGAGGGTCGCCGCAGTCGGCGCCCGTCTCGACGCCTTCCTCCGTGAAGCCGTGGCGGTGGTCCGCGAGCGCTTCCAGGGCAAGGTCACCTACTCCGCCATCCAATTCGAAGGCGTTGACTGGGACTTGTTCGACTTCACGACCTTCGATCTCATCCGGTCCGCGGAGACAGCCGATCGCTTCCGAGCCGCCGTGCGCAGTCTCGTCGCTCAGTCCAAACCAGTCGCCATCACCGGTTTCGGCACCGCCACCTGGCGCGGCGCAGGTGACGTCGCGCCCCGCAGCATGGAGATCCTTCACACCGACGACATCACCGGTGCGCCGCTGCGGCTGAACGGGGAGTACGAGCGCGACGAGGCCGGCCAGGCGGCATACCTGAGCGAGCTTCTGGAAATCTTCGACAGCGAGGGTGTCGACAGTGCCTTCGTGTTCCTCTTCGCGCTCTACAACCTGCCCCACCGCCCCGACGGGGATCCGTGCGACGACCTGGACCGCGCCAGCCTCGGCGTCGTCAAGGTCCTCGAAGACCGCCACGGAGATACGTACTCCGACCTGCCCTGGGAGCCCAAGGCTGCCTTCACCGTGATCGCCGACCACTACCGCAGCTGAGACCACCCGGAAGCAACCGGCTGTAGCCCAGCCGGGGCGCCCCTCCTCGTGGTCGCCACCCGTCTCAGTCGCCGTCGATCAGCGCCCCAACTCTTCACAGACGGACGATCACGGCACAGGGCGAGGCCCCGGGTCATGACCTGCCCGGGGCCTCGCGCCGTACCGGCTCTCCGGCCGGCTCGCACTCAGTGCTTGAAGGTGTCCTTCGACTTCTCCTTGGCCTCGCGGGCCTTGCCGCGGGCCTCCAGCGCGCCGCCCTTGGCCGCGGTGGTCTCGTTGCCCATCGCGTGGGCCGCCTTCCGCACAGCCTTACCGACGCCCTGCTCAGCCTTGGCCTTGGCCTTTTCTCCGGCACTCATGTCGGTCCTTTCGTAGAGCCACTCATCGACCCGTCTGCCCGTCGCCCAGGAGGCGAACCACATCCGCCTCAAAGCAGCGGGACGCCCGTGGCCTCTCCGGCGACGACGCGAGAGTGGCGCACCCCATCGCCTCGGAGGTGGCCCACGCGGATGGTGTGTCCGAACCGTACGGTCGAGATCACGCCGCATCGCGTGCCCCGCCGTGCACAGCGGTCATCTTGGATCGTCGCCGCATCGCGCTTCAGAGGAGCTTCATGCAAGCCATCGTCGCCCCCGGCAGGCCCAGCAACCGCATCGAGTCGGGCAGCCCCGCAGAGGCTGGCGCAGCGTGACCCGTATGTCCCTCGACGCTCTTCCCGTGCCCGACAGCGTGACGTCGACCGCTGCGCTGGAGGTGGCGACGTCCTACCTCTCCCCCGCCCTGCTCAACCACTCCGTGCGTGCCTACGTGTGGGCGGCGGCCCGCGGCGCGGCAGAGGGCATCCCCTTCGACCCGGAACTCCTGTACGTGGCCGGGCTGTTCCACGACACCGGTCTGGTACCCGATTCGACAGCCACACCGTCGCGTTCGAGGAGGCAGGCGGCCATGTCGCCCGGGTCTTCGCAGCCGGAGCCGGATGGCCTGCTCAGCGCCGCGAGCACCTGTCGGACGTCATCGTCCGCCACATGTGGCCACAGGTGGACGTGTCCAGGGACCCCGAGGGTCACCTGCTGGCCCGCGCCACCCCGACGGAGGTCATCGGCAAGGAAAGGCCGACCCGACCGGCTCGCGAGGAGACCGCGCTCAGGGTTTTGGGCGTTCGCGGGCCGGCAAGGGTGTGGACAAGAAGCTGCTCGACATCACCAAGCGCTCCGACGGGGCGGAACAGGTGACGTACAACGGCCACCCTCTCTACTACTACGCCGGTGACACCGAGGCGGGCCAGACCAACGGACAGGGCCTCGACCAGTTCGGCGCCAAGTGGTACGTCCTGAACGCCGCGGGCAAGCAGGTGGCGAGCTGAGCCGGGAGAGCGGCACGAGCGGGAACCGAGGTGGGCACGGCGGAGGACGGGGCAGAAGCCGCGCAACCCGACCCGGCCTCATCACCCTCGGCGTCCTGGTTCCTGTCGCCGTCAGCGTGGGGATCTATGTCTTCGGCGTGCACCTCACGCCCGACTACAACAGCGGCCTCTACGGGGAACACGGCACCGCCGCCGTGGACCTCAAGGCCCGGCTCGGCAGCGCATTGCTGTGCGCCGTCCTCATCCAGGTCGGCCTCGCCCTGTGGATGTACGGCCGCGTGCCCGGGGCCCGGTCCGCGCCCCGGCCCGTAGGGACCGGGCACCGCGTGCTCGGCTTCCTCATTTTCCTCTTCTCACTTCCGATCTCTCTTCACTGCCTCACCACCTACGGGATCGACACGACATCGCCGAGGGTCGCGATCCACTCCTTCGCCGGCTGCGCCACCTACGGTGCGTTCGTGGCCAAGGTGATCGTCGTGCGCAGCAAACGCCTGCCCGGCTGGCTGCTTCCTGCGATGGGCTCCTTGCTCGCGCTCACGCTGGCCCTCCTCTGGTACACCGCTGCCCTCTGGACCCTCAACGGCGAAACTGTTCCGGGCTTCTCCTCGACCTGAACAAGGCGTCCAATCCCGTCAGGGGCTGCTCGATGCCGGGTATCTCATGACAGCGATCAAGGCACACCAGACCTCTGCGGCGGGGTCAAAGCGGACAATGTCGTCCTGCAGCGCGGCGTGTGCACGGCTCCGCGGTACACCGAGGTTCGCTGACGGCGATCCTGCCGATCGCGCTCGGAGCACGGACGGCGACCATGTCACTCGATCCCGATGCCAAGAGCTCGGTCGCAGCGCCGCTCGGTCAGGTGTTCTCGAAACGCAGGCCCTCTTCTCCCGCTACGGTCTCGGGGTGACCGAACTCGACACCTTGCACGCCACGCGCGCGGCCTACGACGCCATCGCTCCCACGTACGCGCAGATGTTCCACGACACCCTGAGCGACCGTCCCTTGGAGCGCGCCCTCCTGGGCGCCTTCGCGGAGCTGGTGCGGACGAACGGCGACGGCAGGGTCGCGGATCTCGGGTGCGGACCCGGGCACGTCACAGCTCATCTCCACACGTTGGGCCTCAACGCCTTCGGCGTCGACGCATCGCCTGCGATGGTCGAGCTCGCTCGCGAGGCCCACCCCGGTATGCGGTTCGAAGTCGGCTCGATGGCCGCGCTGGACATCGAGGACGGCGCGCTGGGCGGGGTGCTTTCGCGGTGGTCACTCATCCACACGCCACCGCAGGACTTGCCCGCCGTCCTGTCCGAGATCGCCCGGGTCCTGGCGCCCGGTGGCCACGTGTTGATCGAATTCCCCGCGACTGACGGCCCCGACAACGAGACGCAGGCCTACGACCACGCGGTGGTGACGGCCTACCGCTGGTCCCCCGATCGCTTCACCGAGCTCCTGCGCGACCATGGCCTGGCAGAGTCTGCCCGCCTGACGATCGAGCCGAAGCCGACCGACCGGCGGCAGTTCCAGGAGGTCCAACTCCTCGCGCAGAAGGCGTAGACCGAGGAGCCCCTGAGCCGGTCACGTGACCGGCTCGGGTCGGTCCCCCCGACTCCGTCAGTTCGCCGACTCGGCAGATGACTCCTCGTGATCGGCAAAACAGTCGTGCATCTCAGCCGCAAGCACCATAGTCAGCGGGATGATCGGACAGCTGCACTCCATCGTCATCGACTGCCCCCATCCATCCGAGCTCGCCGGATTCTACGAGAAATTGCTGTCGCTCTCACGGCTGGAGGACGCTTCAGAGTTCGTCGTGCTCGGCACCACGGCAGGTACTGAAATCGTGGCTTTCCAACACGTCCACGACTTCCGACCGCCTCAGTGGTCCGTCCCTGAGCACCCTCAGCAGATGCATATCGACGTGATGGTTGCGGATCTCGACGTGGCCGAGCCACAAGTCCTTGCCTTGGGTGCAACCCTGCTCGACGGGTCGGACAAGCCAGTGGGTTACCGGGTGTACGCCGACCCCGTCGGCCACCCCTTCTGCCTCGTCACGCCACTGGAGTGAACAGCGAAGCCGGCGACACCGGCTCCATCGGGCCGCCGTCACGGGTGCCGTCCCGCCGTACCCGGCCGCCGGGAGTCCCTGACCACTGGGAACTGACGTCAGGTCAGGCACAGTTTCGGCACCCTCGAAGTGGCTGGTTCCCCGGCAGCATTCCCGAGGAACCGGCCGCTTCCGCGTGGCACTAGACCCCTTGCTTCTTCATTGAGGTCAGGTGTGCGAAGACGACGACGTTGGCCGAGTAGCCACTCTTCGGGTTGAAAGTTCCCCCGCACGTCATGAGCCGGAGTTCCGGACGAGCCGTGGACCCGTACACCTTGTCGTCCGGGAACTTGTCCTTCGTGTACGTCTTCACCTCGTCGACGGTGAAGGTCGCGACGCGCCGGTCGGCCCGGTTGACCTTCACCTTGGCACCTTTGCGCAGCACGTTGAGGTTGAGGAAGATCGCCGGTCCCGTGCGGGTGTCGCGGTGTCCGACGAGCAGGGCGGTACCCGCATCACCGGGCGAGGGACCGTTGCGGTACCAGCCCACCTGCATCGGCTTGTTCAGCGGCGGGGTGCCGAGCCGGCCCTTCTTGTCGAGGCCGAGACCGGCGATCGGGGCCTCGATGAAGATGGTGGGAATGGTGACCTTCACGGGTCGTGAGGCCACCAGGGGTTCCTGCGAGGACTGTTGCGACGGCGGGACACCGCCGCCCGCGGCGTCATCGGCGCGGACGGCGGTGGCCGAGGAATCGTCGGACGAGTCCGAACACGCCCATACGATGCCGGTCAGCAGCGCAAGGGTCACGGACAGTGTCATCGTGAGACGGCATGCGCGACTGGGTCCCCGCCGCGGCGGCCGTCGGCTGTGGGCCCTATGCCTCGTTGCGGGCACGACGCCGTGCGGATCGGCGAGCCATGACCAGAGCCGCGACACCTGCCGCGCCGACGGTCAACGCTGCGGGCGTGGCGATGCTCGACTCGTTCTCGGTGCCGAGGTTCTCCATGTCCGGGACGCCACCGCCACCGGCAGGTACCGCCCCGGAGGGCTTGCGGTAGTCCCCGCCCTTCTCGCCGCTCTCCCCGTTATCACCGCTCTCCCGGTTCGCCCCGTTCGCGCCGTTGGTGCCCGGGCCGATCTCCGCCGGTCGGTTGTTGTCGGTGCGCTGGGTGCAGTCGACCTTGAAGGTCCTCTGCTTCGGGCCCGACGGGACGGTCCACACCAGCTGGTACGTGCCCTCCGGGAGAAGGTATCTTTCGCTGCGCGCGGCGCCGTTCACGAGCGGCAGCGTGCTGGCCAGGGTGTCGCCCGGCGGCACGGTCGGCGGCTGCGCGGTGATCGTCCACGGGACTGAGGGGTACGACTCGAAGTTGGTGGCGACGAGGTTGAACGCACAGACCTCGACTCCGTCTTCACCACGCGAGTGCCAGCCGGCCGAGGAGACACTGAGGTCACCACTGTCTCCGGGAGCAGCGTGGGCGGCGGGTGCGCCGATCAGAGTGACTCCAGCGGTGGCGACAGCGGCGGCCACCGTGGTGCCCGCACGAACGCCGCCGAGGCGGAGGGAAGCGAAAGGCTGCATGCTGAACTCCTTCGAGCCGGGATGATTGTCATACAGATCAGCCGTCGCCCATGAGATGCCATGAACCCTCAGAAGAAGGTGTCAAAACACCACAAACCTCTTGCAATTACCCGACTGGCCGATAGCGGCACTGAGGCGAACGCGTGCCTGCCCCCGCAGCGAGACCGGCGCTGCCGCACGTCATCGGGGACGTCCGCCTTCCCGATAGTCGGGCGCGTGCCCGGCCGCGCCGACACGGCGATGACCGGGTCGTCGGGTGACAGGCGCCGGGCGTGAACCCAGACTGCCGCGTCCAACAGGCCGCGGTCGCGGCCCACCTCGGTCTCGGTCTCGGTCTCGTTCTCGTTCTCGTTGTCGACGAGGGTTCAGCAGACACACGTCGGCCGCTACGGCCCCGCTCGACAAGTTCCCGAACGGTCTTCGACCTCAGGCAGAACTCCCCCTCGCCCCCGTGATATTAATACCGGTATAAGTATTGGATAGTGCACATGGCAGGGAGCAGCACATGGTGGAGATCAAGACCGACACGGCACTGGAGGGGATGCGAGAAGCCGGACGCGTTGTCGCCCACGCACTCGAGGCCGCTCGTGCGGCGGCGGCCGTGGGAGTAAGTCTGCGGGCACTCGACGGAGCCGCCCGCGCCGTTCTCACCGAGGCCGGAGCGCGTTCGCCGTTCCTGGGCTACCGGCCCTCCTTCGCCCCCGTCCCCTTCCCCGCCGTACTCTGCACGTCCGTCAACGACGCCGTCTCGCACGGCATCCCCGGCGACTACCGCCTGCGCGACGGCGACCTGGTCAGCCTCGACTGCGGAGCCGAACTCGGCGGCTGGACCGGCGACGCCGCGATCAGTTTCACCGTCGGCACCCCTCGCCCCGCGGACCTCGAACTCATCGCGGCCACTCAGCAAGCCCTGGACGCCGGCATCGCCGCCGCCACCGTCGGCCACCGGGTCGGAGACATCTCCCATGCCATCAGCACGGTCGCCCGCAAGGCCGAATGCGGCATGCCGTCCGACTTCGGCGGCCACGGCATCGGCCGCCAGATGCACGAAGACCCGCACGTACCCAACCACGGACGACCCGGCCGCGGCTTCCCCTGCGGCACGGCCTCACCCTCGCCATCGAGCCCATGTTCATGGCCGGGGGACGCAACGAGTACTACACCGACCGCGACGGATGGACCCTGCGCACGATCGACGGCAGCCGAGCCGCCCATGTCGAACACACCATCGCCATCGCCGAGGACGGCCCCCGCATCCTCACCCTGCCTTGACCTCGGGCGTGCGTATGTCCGGCATGCTTTTCGTGGCTCTCTGCCTCGGATACGGCTGTTCGTGCCGCGCTCCTCGGGGTCGTACCACTCACGTCGGTCGGATCGGTGAACCGACGGTGCGGCGCGCAGCGCGCGTTGCTGTCGAGGGACACTACCGGGGCCCTGCGGAAGGCACTTCTCCGCAGGGCCCCGGTGGTGATGCACGGGCACTGTCAGTCGTAGGGCAGTCCCCGTTGTGCGCGCACGACCCCTGCCCGGGTCGCGCGTCGCATCGCTGAGTACCCGCTCAGGACGCGGCTTCTAGAAGTAATGACGGCGCCCGCCGACCTTGCGTCCACTCGCGCCGAGGACCCACAGGACCGCGCCCACCACAACGAGCACCCCTCCGATCGTCGTCAGCAGCGAGATACCGGCCAGCAGGCCGATAACGAGCAATATGGCGCCCAGAACAATCATTTCTTTTCCGATCTTCGTATCTCGTCCGTGTGTGGCGGCTCTCGCCTCGCAAGACCCGCAGCATCCTCCGCCGGCCCACTGCGTCATCCAGGCCAAAGGTGAAAGCCCGGCCGTCCGCGTGAGTCTCAGCTGCTGGATCCCGTCGTGCCACCTCCGTGTGCCCCGCTCGTGGGCGCTCATGCCCTCGCAGGTCATCAACCGGTCGGCACGGGCGGCTTCTCGTGAACGGCGACATCGGCGCCGGCGGCGAACAGGCCCGAACTTCCGGGTGCCGCGCGACAGTCGGGATGGACTACGGCCAACACGGCACGCCTGCTCAAACGCCGCCATCCTCACCCGTCACGGCTGCAACGGAGAGCGCCGGGGACCATTCAGCAGCGGAACGGCCCCCACCACGAAGTCCCTTCCCCGACTTCGGACGGGCGCCCCACAACGCCGGGCGGCTCCCGCGGGTTGACGGCTTTGCGTTCCTTTGACCTGAGAGTTTCGGTCTGATCGCTCCACGTCAGGACCTGTCAAGCAAGGGGCCAGGAACGCCGGGCCGAAACTACTGTGCAGCGACGGGTGTCGCCCCATCACGCCCGCAGAAGACCGAGTCACGGTCAGGCGAAGAGCGAAGCCACCACCGCAAAGAGTAGGTGAGCCTTGCCTCACTTTCAAGACTCGGCACCCACCCGATCGCAACCCCACCGGGGCCGGAGAAACTGGAGAACGCAAGGTGACCACGGTCCACGACCCGCTCCTCACGGAGGAGCCCGGAGCCGATGTCGTCGGTACCGCGACGGCTCTCCTCGACGCCTACCGACCCGACACGGACCGCTTCTTCGCCTCACCGACCCGAACACTCCTCGCCCGCGGAGATGGCCTGCCCGTACCGCACGACGCGCGGCCGCTCACCGAACGGGTCGAGGCCGTCCTCGCGCAGGCCCGTGCCGCCGGACATCCCGAACCCGTCGTGATGGGAGCCATCCCCTTCGACGCCTCCGCGCCGGCCGCCCTCACCGTTCCCGGTCACCTCCGACGAGGTCCGGCCCTCGGCAAGGACCCCATGATCGCGTTACCGGCTCCCGCGACGGAGGACATCACCTGGGAGATACGGCCCGTGCCGGAGCCGGACGCGTACGCGTCGGCGGTCGCCGCGGCGGTTCACCGTATGTCCGCGGGCGAGTTCCGAAAGGTCGTTCTCGCCCGTGCGTTGGACCTGAGCGGTGACAGCTCCCCCGACCTGCCGGGGATGCTGCAGCGACTCGCTCGGCGCGACCCCCACGGCTACACCTTCGCCATACCGACGGGCACAGAGCGCACCCTCCTGGGGGCCAGCCCCGAACTGCTCGTGTCCCGGCGCGGCCGCAGTCTGCTCGCCAATCCGCTGGCCGGCTCAGCACCCCGGAGCAGCGACCTCGCCGAAGACGTGCGCAGGGCCGCCGCGCTGCTCGAGTCCCCTAAAGACCTGCTGGAGCACGCAGTCGTCGTCAACGCCATCGGCGAGGCGCTGGCCCCCTACTGCGCCGATCTCGTCGTCCCCGAGCGACCCACCCTCGTGAAGTCGGCCGCCATGTGGCATCTGTCGACGACCATCACGGGCACCCTCGGCCCCCTTCCGGCCTCAGCACTCGAACTCGCCTGCGCGCTGCACCCCACCCCCGCCGTCTGCGGAGACCCCACCGACCGGGCCCGCGACGTCATCAGCGAACTGGAGCCCTTCGACCGTGGCCTCTACTCGGGGGTCGTCGGCTGGGGCGATGCCGCCGGGGACGGCGAGTGGGTGGTGACGATCCGGTGCGCGGAAGCGGGCCCCGACAGCCTGCGCCTGTTCGCCGGGGCGGGTGTGGTGGCCTCGTCCGATCCGGCGGCCGAGACCGCCGAAACGACCGCGAAGTTCCGCACCTTCCTCGAAGCGGTCGGGGCACGGCTGTGAGCGCCGACGCGCCCACCTGGCCGGCCGCGTTCGCCGAGCGCTACCGCGCCGCGGGCTACTGGCAGGGCGAGACCTTCGGGCAGATGCTGGCCACCACGGCGCAGAAGTTCCCCGACGGGGTCGCCGTCGTCGACCCCGCCGGGGAGGGGCGCCGGTGGACGTACGGCGAACTCGACCGCCGGGCCGACCGCATGGCTGCCGGTCTCCTCGCCACCGGCATCGGCCGCGGTGACCGGGTGGTGGTGCAGCTCCCGAATATCGCCGAGTTCTTCGAGGTCGTCTTCGCCCTGTTCCGGATCGGCGCGCTGCCCGTCTTCGCGCTGCCCGCCCACCGGGAGACGGAGATCCGGTACTTCTGCGAGTTCTCCGAGGCCGTGGCCTATGTGATCGCGGACCGGCACGAGGGCTTCGACCACTGCGAGCTCGCCACGCGTGTGAAGGCGCAGGCACCCGCACTGCGCCAGGTGTTCGTGGTGGGAGACCCGGGCGAACACACCGCGCTCGAAGCGGTACCGCGGGAACCCCACGGACTCGACGACCACAGGGGTCCGCAGGCCTCGGACGTGGCCTTCCTCCAGCTGTCCGGCGGCAGCACCGGCGTTCCGAAACTGATTCCCCGGACCCACGACGACTATCTGTACTCGGTTCGCGGATCCAACGAGATCTGCGGGGTCGACGAGAACAGCGTCCATCTCGTCGTCCTTCCCGCCGCGCACAACTTCCCGCTCAGTTCGCCCGGTTCGCTCGGCACGCTGTGTGCCGGCGGACGGGTCGTCCTGTGTCCCGCCCCCTCACCCGACACCGCGTTTCCCCTCATCGAGCGCGAAGGTGTCACCATCACCGGGCTCGTTCCCCCGCTCGCCCTCGCCTGGATGGAAGCCGCGCCCCACACCGCTCATGACCTCCGCAGCCTCGAAGTCCTGCTGGTGGGAGGCGCCAAACTGAGTGAGGAGGCGGCCCGGCGGGTACGGCCCGCGCTCGGCTGTGCCCTCCAGCAGGTCTTCGGAATGGCCGAGGGCCTCGTCAACTACACGCGGCTCGACGACGACGAGGAAACCGTTGTCACCACGCAGGGCCGGCCGATATCGCCCGACGACGAAGTCCGCATCGTCGACGACGAGGACCGGGACGTGCCTCCCGGCCGGACCGGCCATCTGCTCACGCGCGGCCCGTACACCATCCGCGGCTACTGGAGGGCCCCCGAGCACAACGCCCGCTCCTTCACCGCGGACGGCTTCTACCGCACCGGCGACATCGCCCGCGTGACACCGAGCGGACACCTCGTCGTGGAGGGACGCGCCAAGGACCAGATCAACCGCGGCGGCGAGAAGATCGCGGCGGAAGAGGTCGAGAACGTGATCCTCGGGCACCCCGCCGTCCATGACGTGTCCGTCGTTTCCGTCCCCGACGACTATCTCGGCGAGCGGGCCTGCGCCTACATCATCCTCCGCCCGGGTGCCGAGCTGCGTCCCGCCGCCGTCAGGCGGTACATCCGGGAGCGCGGGCTGGCCGCCTACAAGGTCCCCGACAGGGTGGAGTTCGTCGAGACATTCCCCGCCACCGGCATCGGCAAGGTCAGCAAGAAGGACCTCCGCACCACCGCGGCCCGGCCCCCTCACTGAAAGGCACAGTTCCATGGCGCTGCCCGCCATCGCCCCCTACCCGATGCCCGACGCCGGCACCCTGCCCGACAACCGGGCCGACTGGTCCGTCGACCCGGACCGGGCGGTTCTGCTCGTCCACGATCTGCAGAACCACTTCCTGTCCGCCTTCGGGAACCACACCTCGCCACTGGGCGAACTCCTGGCCAATACCGGCCGGTTGACGAAGCACGCCAGGAGCCTTGGTGTCCCTGTCGTCTACTCGGCCCAGCCCGGCGGCCAGAGTCCCCGGGAACGTGGGCTCCAGCAGGACTTCTGGGGCCCCGGACTGCCCGACGAACCACGGGCCGCGGCCATTGCGGACGCCGTGGCGCCGGAAGAGGGTGACACGGTCCTCACCAAGTGGAAATACAGCGCCTTCGTGCGCTCCGACCTCGCCGCTCTCCTCGAACGCCACGGCCGCGACCAGCTGGTGATCACCGGCGTCTACGCACACATCGGTGTGATCGCGACGGCGTGCGACGCCTGGATGCGGGACATCCAGGCCTTCGTGGTCGCCGACGCCGTGGCCGACTTCGGCGAGCGAGAACACCTTTCGGCACTGCGCTGGGCTTCCGGCCGGTGCGCCGTCGTCACCAGCACCGACTCGATCATCACCGATTCGATCACCACCGAGGGGGAGTGAACCATGCCGCTCACCGTTCAGCAGATACGTCAGGACGTCGCGGACGTCCTGGGTGAGGATCCCGCCGACATCCCCGACGACGAGGACCTCGGCGACCACGGGCTCGACTCGGTCCGGCTGATGAGTCTGGTCGAGCGGTGGCGGCGGGAACACGCGGCCGAGATCTCGTTCGTCGACCTGGCCGAACGCCCCGCCATCGAAGCGTGGGCCCTTCTGCTGGGAGCCCACGAGTGACAGCCGCCCCCAGCGCCGAAGCCTCCGCGGAGCAGCCGGCACAAGGAGCCACGGCCGGGCTGCCGCTCACGGCCGCACAGCAGGGCATGTGGTTCGCCCAGGCCATCGACCCGCGAAGCCCTGCCCTCAACACGGCCGAGTACGTGGTCCTCGACGGCCAACTGTGGCCCGAGCTGCTGGTACGGGCACTGCGGCAGACCGCGGCCGAAGCTGAGGCCATATGCGTGCGGATCGTGGAAACCCCCGACGGACCACGGCAGTTCCCCGTCGACCCGGCCGCACCCGGCACCGCATTCCCCCTCCATCGAGCCGATCTGCGAGGGGCGGCCGACCCGCAGGCGGCGGCCCGCGGGTGGATGGACGACGACGTGGCACGGCCCTTCGACCTTGCCGCTGGTCCACCGTTCCGCCACGGCCTGCTCAGGGTCGCCGACCGGCGGTGGCTCTGGTACCAGTGTGTGCACCACCTGGTGCTGGACGGTTTCGGCTATTCACTGCTCGCCCGGCGCGTCGCGGAGGTGTACGCGGCGTTGGCCGAGGGAACGGAGCCGTCGGGGAGCACGTTCGGCCGGCTCACGGAGCTGATCGAGGACGATGCCGTCTACCGCGCCTCCGACCGGTTCACCGCGGACAGGAAGCACTGGACCGAGGCGCTGGCGGACCGCCCGCAGGCGCCGATGCTTGCCGGACGCAGCGTGCTCGCCTCGCACACGTTCCTCCGACGCGGCACGGCGGTGCCCCCTGCCGTCACCGCCCGATTGCGGGAGCGCGCCGATGACTTGCGGGCCACCTGGCCGGAAGTACTGATCGCGGTCCAGGCCCTGTACGTCTCCCGGGTGACCGGCACGTCGGACGTGGTGCTGGGGATGCCGATGATGGGGCGCCTGGGCTCGGTCGCCCTGCGGATCCCCGGCATGGTGATGAACGTGCTGCCGCTGCGGCTGACGGTCACCCCTGAGACCACGCTGGCCGGGCTGACCCGCGAGGCCGTGCTCGCCGTACGCACGGCGCGCCGCCACCAGCGGTACCGCATCGAGGACATCAGACGTGACCACGGTCTCCTCGGCGAGGGGCGTGCGCCCGTCGGTCCTCTGGTCAACGTCATGCCCTTCGACCATCCGCTGTCCTTCGGGGACGTCGCCGCCACCTCGTACAACCTCTCCGCCGGTCCCGTCGACGACCTCACGCTGAACGTCTACGACCACGGGGACGGACGGGGCCTGCGGATCGACCACGACGCCAACCCGGCCCTCTACACGGCCGACACCCTCGCGTCCCACCAGGAACGCTTTCTGGACCTCCTGGCCCGTGCCGTCGGCGCCGACCCAGCGGCGCCGCTCGCCGAACTGGGCATCGCGACCCCCGCGGAACGCCGTCAGGTGCTCGTCGACTTCAACGACACAGACCGCCGTCTGCCCACCACCACGCTTGTCGCACCGATCGAGGAGCAGGCGCGCCGCACCCCTACCGCACCGGCCGTCGTCTTCGGCGAGCGGACCCTGACGTACGAACAACTCGACGCGCGGGCGGGCCGACTCGCCTCCCGGCTGGTCTCCAGCGGGGTCCGGCCCGGGGCACTGGTGGCTGTCGCCCTGCCCCGCTCGGCCGAACTCGTCGTCGCCCTGCTCGCGGTACTCAAAGCCGGCGGCGCCTATCTTCCTGTGGACCCGGGTCATCCCCCGGCACGGATCGCCGCCATGCTCGGCGACGCCGCGCCCATCTGCCTCCTGACCGATGGGGCGACCCTTCCCCGCCTGCCCGGTACCGATGCCACGACACTCGTCGTCGACCACACCGGCGCACCTGCGCTTCCGCCGTCCGACACGCCCGGAGAACTCACACCGCGGCACCCGGCGTACGTCATCTACACCTCCGGATCGACCGGCCGCCCCAAGGGGGTGGCGGTGTCCCACGCGGCCATCGACAACAGGTTGCGATGGATGCAGCACACCTATCCGCTCGCCCCGGGCGACCGCGTGCTGCAGAAGACGCCGTGTGGTTTCGACGTGTCCGTCTGGGAGTTCTTCTGGGCGCTGCGCGAGGGTGCCACGCTGGTCGTCGCCGAACCCGACGGACACAAGGACCCGCTGTACCTGTCCCGTACCATCCAGGAACTGGGCGTCACCGTCTGTCACTTCGTACCGTCCATGCTCCAGCTCTTCCTCGCCGAACCGGAAGCCGCACGCTGCACGTCACTGCGTGACGTCTTCTCCAGCGGCGAAGCCCTTCCCAGGGACGTCGTGCGAGAGTTCCACCGCACGATGCCGGCAACTCGTCTGCACAACCTGTACGGGCCGACCGAAGCAGCGGTGGACGTCACCCACCACACCTGTGAACCCGGGCAAAGCGGGCCGGTACCCATCGGCCGGCCCGTGTGGAACACCCGGCTCTACGTGCTCGACCCGGCGGGGCAACTCTGCCCACCCGGTGTCGCCGGTGAACTCCACCTCGCCGGAGCGCAGCTCGCCGACGGGTACCTCAACCGCCCGGAACTGACGGCAGAGCGCTTCGTCGACGATCCGTTCGGCCCCGCCGGCTCGCGGATGTACCGTACGGGCGACCTCGCCCAGTGGAGCGCCGACGGGGAAGTCATCTACCTCGGACGCACAGACGACCAGGTCAAGCTGCGCGGACAGCGACTCGAACCCGGTGAGATCGAGGAGCATCTGGCGGCTCTCGACGGCGTGACGGGCGCTTGCGCGATCGTCCGCGAGGACCGGCCCGGTGATCAGCGTCTCGTCGCCTACGTCACCGGAAGCGACGCACCGGACCAGAAGGGGGTGCGGGCGCAGCTGAGCACCGTCCTGCCCGACTACATGGTTCCCTCGGCCGTCGTACGGCTCGACGCCTTCCCTCTCAGTCCGAACGGCAAGCTCGACCGCAAGGCGCTGCCCGCGCCGGTCACCGACACCACCGCCGGCCGCGCTCCGCGCAATCCGACCGAGGAGACGCTCACGCACCTCTTCGCCGAAGTACTCGGCATCGAAAGGGTCGACGTGGACACCGCGTTCTTCGATCTCGGGGGTACGTCGTTGCTCGCCGCCCGCCTCATGTCCCGCATCCGCGACACCCTCGGTCACCGTGCGCCGATCGGCACCCTGTTCCGTGCTCCCACACCGGCCGCGCTCGCCGAACGCCTCACCGGCGACGGCGGCACCGACACGGCACTGGATGTGCTGTTGCCGCTGCGGGCAAGCGGCGACAGCGTCCCGCTGTTCGTGTTCCATCCCGCGGGCGGGCTCAGCTGGTGCTACTCGGGACTGCTGCCGCGCCTCGGAGCGGGGCAGCCCGTGCACGGCCTGCAGGCCCGCGGACTGATGCACGACGAACCCCTGCCCGCGACGATGGACGAGATGGCCGCCGACTACGCGGCGCAGATACGCAGTGTCCGGCCGCACGGGCCCTATCGGCTGCTCGGCTGGTCCGTCGGAGGGGTCATCGCCCACACCGTGGCCGTCCACCTGCAGCGGGCCGGTGAACGGGTCGACCTCCTCGCCCTCATGGACGCCTACCCCTCCGACCAGTGGCGCGACCTCGCGGGCCCCACCGAGGCCGACGCACTCAACGCCCTGCTGCGCATGGCGGGTTACGAGGGCGGCACCGGGGCCCTCACCCGGGAAGGGGTCCTCGCCACCCTGCGCAACGAGGGCAGCGCCCTGGCGGCGCTCCCCGAACGGGTGCTCAGCGCCGTTCTCGGTGTGGTGACCAACAACGCCCGCCTGATGCGCACCCATCGGCACCAGACCTTCGACGGGGACCTGCTGTTCTTCACAGCGGCCGCACCCCGGGCCGAGGACTGGCTCACCCCCCTCGCCTGGCTGCCCCACCTGACCGGGCAGCTGGTCGAACATCCTCTGGACTGTCGGCACCCCGAGATGACCCAGCCGCAGCAGCTCGACACGGTCGCGAGCGTTCTCACATCCCGGCTCCAGGCACTCGGGGCCTGAAGCGCGGACGTTCCTGCCGAATCCCACTCCCCCACCCGCACCTCTCTACAGGAGGCACCTGCCATGTCCCCCGATCGGTCCGTCATGCGGCGCCGCGTCCTGCTCGTCGCGGCCGTTTCCGCGACCTGCGTCCTCGTCCCCGTCAGTACAGCAACTGCCGCAGCTCCGGCTTCCGTTCACACCCGACCGGAGCACCACACGGTGGACTCGGCTGAATTGACACAGGGGCTCTACCAGTCTGCCTACTCGGCGCGGAACAACTCTCTGTGGGTCACCAGCGCGGTCGGATTCCCGCCGGTGACGCAGTCACAGCTCCTCAAAGTCGATCCCAGGAACCTGAAGGTGACCGCGGCCTTCGAACCTCCCGTCACGGATGCGGCCACCGGTGCACGCGAAGCCGTGTACGGAGTGGCCGTGGACGACGAGCACAACACCGTGTGGACCACCAACACGGTGGACAACTCCCTCGCCGTCTACAGCCAGCGCACCGGACGTCACCTCACCACAGTGCCGGGCGTGAAGCACCCGCGGGACGTCTTCGTGGACGCCCGTCGCAACCTGGTATGGACGTCCGGGCTGGAGGACGGCAGCATCGTCGCCTTCGACACCCGTACCCACCAGGAGAAGAAGCGCATCACCGTCCCGGGTGCCGCACCCGCCGGCCTGGCCGTCGACACGCACACCGGCACCGTTCTGGCCGCCGACCTGGCGAACAGCCGTCTGATCGTCATCCGGCCCGGGGCGGGCACGCCCACCTTCGTCACCGTGGGCCAGGGCGCCATCGATGTGGCACTGTCTCCCGACGGGACCACCGCCTACACCGCGAATCAGGGGGCCGGCTCGGTGTCCGTGGTCGACCTGCGAGCGGGCGTCGTCCGCAAGGAGATCCCGACAGGCGCGGGGAGTCTCGCAGTGGCGACCGACGACCGCACCGGCCATGTGTTTGTGGCCAACCGGGGATCTGGCACAACCACCGTGGTCGACCCGTGCAAGGGCACGGTGATCGTGGACCTGCCGACCGGCGCGAACACCAACCACGTCGCGTTGCACCGCGGCACTGCCTACGTCGTGGACAAGGCCGCCGCCGGCGCGGCTGCTCTGGACAGCATCCATCGCATCCGCACCACCGGCTGACGAGGGCAGCCGTACCTCATTGACAGCACAAGGGATCTCCCGGTCAGCCGCGTCCGACCCGCTGTGGGGCCGGACGCGGCGCCGCGGGTGGCGAAGCAGCTGTTGCCGAGCAGCGTCTCGCGTCATCGCTCGGTCACGGTCTGCTCCGCCGGGGTGGTGTCGTCTCAGGCGCCGTTGGGATGCAGAACGACCTTCGTCCAGCCCTCGTCACGAGCGTCGAAGTGCTCGTAGGCGGTGGGCGCCTCGTCCAGGTTCAGCTCGTGGGACACGACGATGCTGGGTTCGGCCTTCCCACCGGCGATCAGGTCGCGCAGGGCCCGGTTGTACCTCTTCACCGGAGCCTGGCCGGTTCCCATCTTCTGGCCCTTGAACCACATCAGTCCGAAGTCGATGGGCACCTTGCCTTGGGCTTCCAGCTCGTTCTGGACTTCCGCGCCGCCGGGATCCTCCGGCAGGAAGACCCCCACCACGCCGAGGTCACCGGTGAAGCGGACGCAGTCGATCAGGCCGTTCAGGGTCAGCGTGGCGTCCTCGTGGCCCTGTGGGTCGTGTGCCTGGTATCCCACGCACTCGCAACCGTTGTCCGCGCCCAGGCCCAGGGTGGCCTCCTTGATCACCTCGCTGGGGTTCTCGTCGGCGCTGTTGATCGGGATAGCCCCCATCTCCTCGGCCACCCGCAACCGGTCGGGGTGATGGTCGACCACCCACACGCGGCCGGCACCCTTCAGGATGGCCGAATACGCCGCCATCAGACCGACCGGGCCACTGCCGTAGATCACGGTCTGGTCGCCCGGCTTGACGTTCGCCATCTCGGTGGCGTGGTACCCGGTGGGGAAGATGTCCGCGAGCATCACGTAGTCGACCTGGCGCTCAGGGGCGTCCTCACCGAGCCGAAGAGCGTTGAAGTCGCCGTAGGGCACGCGAAGCAGTTCTGCCTGTCCACCCTGGTAGGGCCCCATGTCGGCGAAACCGTAGGCCGCCCCCGCCAGGGACGGTTCCGGCTGCATGGTGAGGCAGTAGTTGGTCAGGCCCTTCTCGCACTGTTTGCAGAAGCCGCAGGCGATGTTGAACGGCAGCACCACGTACTGGCCCACCTGTACCTTGCGGACGGCGGAGCCGACCTCCACGACCTGTCCCAGGTTCTCGTGTCCGAGGGTGCGCCCTTGCTCGAAGGACGTACGCCCTTCGTACATATGCAGGTCGGAACCGCAGATATTGGTGCTGGTGATCTTGACGATGATGTCGCAGGGGTGCTC
Organism: Streptomyces sp. NPDC096193; assembly: GCF_040302905.1. Classification (NCBI taxonomy): domain Bacteria; kingdom Bacillati; phylum Actinomycetota; class Actinomycetes; order Kitasatosporales; family Streptomycetaceae; genus Streptomyces; species Streptomyces sp. NPDC096193. Next base: position 96,344 of record NZ_JBEOSJ010000028.1, read on the forward strand.
GATCTGGGGGTCCGGTACGTCCTTGACGGTGACGCTCCGCGGTCCTTCGTATACCGCTGCTTTCATGATCGTTCCTTCGGTGCCACCACCGCCGCAGTCAGGCGCTGGGGCGATTGAATGTGCCGGTTTCTCGGCGGCTTCGCCGCCTCACGGGCTTCCGCCGGACGAGCGCGTCCAGGACGACGCGACAACACGGCGGCAGGGCCGGTCAAGAGGTGCGGATGACCTCTACGGGCCGATGACCGCCCAGGATGACGGTCCCCGCTCCCGGTACCCATGACGGCGCATCCCAATCAGACCCCGTCCGGGCGATTCCCGGTTCAGGAATACCTGGTCACGTCCTCCTAGGGCGTGGACCGGTGAGGCAGGATGACCGTTCGGACGGCCGCCGCCGCTCTCCCCTGGAGCGTCATGAAGAGCGTGTCGGCCTTGGAACGAACAGGCCGCGCAGAGACGGGTGTGCGCAACAGCCCTCCTGTGGGGACCGCTGGGCCCGGATCTGTGACCGCTCTGCGCCGGTGGCGCCACTGACGGCAACGCGGCGCCTCGGCTACCCGCCTGTGGGCGTGCCGTCGGTAGGGGCCGATGCGGCGTCGCGGACTCCCAGGCGCAGGTGCTCGACGTGATACAGGGCCTGGTCGAGGAGTTCGGCGACGTGGTTGTCGTAGAGGGCGTAGACGATCGAACGCCCGTGGCGCTCACCCGTGACCAGTCCGAGGTTGCGCAGCAGGCGCAACTGGTGGGAGCAGGCGGAGGCTTCCATGCCGACGGCGTCGGCGAGATCACCGACGGAGCAGGGGCCTTCCTGGAGGCGGGCCAGGATGTACAGCCGCGAGGGGGTGGCGAGGGCCTGGAGAGTGGCAGCGACGTCGGCGGTGCCGACGGTGTCGAGGCGCTCGCGTGCGGTGGCGCTGCTGGCGGTGTCGGTTCCGTGGCCCATGGGGACAGCATACCGACGACACCTGAAGACCTATTCATACTTTCCTGTATGGTGGCGGACGTTGTCCCTCCCACCCGTGAAGGGTTGTTCTGTCATGCCTTCTGCCTTGGACCAGCGGCCCGCACCGGCTGCGGCCGGGCCGCGCCCTGCGCCGCCCCAGCGCCGTACTCAGGTGCTGGCGCTGCCGGAAGCCCGGTGGGCGCTGGCCGCGCTGGTCCTGTTCCTGGCCGCCCTCCCGCTCAAGCTGCTCGACGCTCCGGCGTGGACGTGGGGGCCGCTGTTCGCCGCCTCCTACGTCACCGGCGGATGGGAGCCGGCATGGGCGGGCCTGAAGGCCCTCAAGAACAAGAGCCTGGACGTGGATCTGCTGATGGTGGTCGCCGCACTCGGCGCTGCTGCGATCGGTCAGGTACTGGACGGAGCGCTGCTGGTCGTCATCTTCGCCACGTCCGGTGCGCTGGAGGCCGTCGCGACCGCTCGCACCGCGGACTCGGTCCGTGGCCTGCTGGACCTCGCGCCCGCGACAGCGGCCAGACTGAGGGCCGATGGTGGCGAGGAAACGGTTGCTGCCGAGGACTTGAGGGTCGGTGACCTGATCCTCGTGCGGCCCGGTGAGCGAGTGAGCGCAGACGGCCAGGTCTTCGAAGGCGTCAGCGATGTCGATCAGGCCACCATCACCGGTGAGCCGCTGCCGGTGGTGAAACAGGCCGGGGACGAGGTGTTCGCCGGGACGCTGAACGGCACCGGCGCCCTGCGCGTCCGCGTCGAGCGCGACCCGTCGGATTCCGTGATCGCGCGCATCGTGCAGATGGTCGAAGAGGCTTCCGAGACGAAGGCTCCCACGCAACTGTTCATCGAGAAGATCGAGCAGCGGTATTCGATCGGCATGGTCATCGCCACCCTCGCCGTCTTCGCGGTGCCGCTCGCTTTCGGCTCGGCTCTCCAGCCGGCCCTGCTCCGGGCGATGACGTTCATGATCGTGGCCTCGCCCTGCGCGGTGGTGCTGTCCACGATGCCACCGCTGCTGTCCGCGATCGCCAACGCCGGCCGCCACGGCGTCCTGACGAAGTCCGCGCTCGTCATGGAACGCCTGGGCCGGATCGACGCGGTCGCGCTGGACAAGACCGGCACCCTGACCGAGGGCACCCCCCGCGTCACCGACATCCGCCCCCTGGCCGGTACCGGGCTGGATGAGGACACGCTGCTGGCGCTGGCGGCCGCGGCCGAGCACTCCAGCGAGCACCCCCTCGCTCGCGCTGTCGTCGACGCCGCACGCGAACGGCGCCTGCCGCTGCCGGAAGCGCTCGACTTCGCCTCCGTCCCCGGCCGGGGCGTGAGCGCCACCGTCGAAGGCCGCTCCGTCCAAGTCGGATCTCCCGGCCACCTGCTACCTGCCTCCACCGGGCCGGCGGCCGCGGCGGTTGCGGAGCTGGAGGACGCCGGGCGGACCGCCGTGCTGGTCGTGCGCGCGGACACCCCGGTCGGCGTGATCGGCATCGCGGACCGGCTGCGGCCGGACGCCGCCGCCACCGTGGCCGCGCTCACCGAACTGACCGGCCGGCCCCCGGTCCTGCTCACCGGCGACAACGAACGCGCCGCCCGCCACCTGGCCGCTGAGGTCGGCATCACCGATGTCCGCGCCGGGCTGCTCCCGCAGGACAAGGTCGCGGCCGTCAAGGCATGGGAGTCCGCCGGCCGCCGCGTGCTGGTGGTCGGCGACGGCGTGAACGACGCGCCGGCGCTGGCCGCGGCGCACACCGGCATCGCGATGGGCAGGGCCGGCTCCGACCTCGCCCTGGAGACCGCGGACATCGTCGTCGTCCGCGACGAACTCGCCACCATCCCCGCCGTCGTGGCTCTCTCCCGCAAGGCCCACGGCCTGGTCGTGCAGAACCTGGTCATCGCCGGGATCTTCATCACGGCGCTGGTGGCCTGGGACCTCGTCGCCACGCTCCCGCTGCCCCTCGGCGTCGCCGGGCACGAGGGCTCCACGGTCATCGTCGGCCTCAACGGCCTGCGCCTGCTGCGGGAAGCCGCCTGGCCCCGTCCCACCCACGGTGTCGCGTGAGCGGACGAGCGTGTCGCACACGTATGGAAGCACCCACGGCGGCGGGGGGTACCGCCGTGGGGCATCGATGAGCCGGGCGACGAGGTGCAAAGCGCAGTCGCCTCAGGAGTGGTGACGGCCTGTGGTCCGGTACGTTCGTCCGGCGTGCGATGCAGGGTCACCGCGGCGGAGGCGACCGTCTGGCGATGCCTACGGGTCAGGTTGGCGAGGCGTCAGGGCGGGCAGCACGGACGGCGAGAGCGACTTCGGCGGCCGGGGCGGATGCGGGGCCAACGGGCCGTGGGGGCCGCCCGGGCCAACGTAGGTGCGGCCTTTGGGGCGTGCCAACTGCAGGTGCCTCTTCGGGGCGGCCAACCGAGGAGCCTGCAACTGACCCCGGTGCCAGAGCCATTCGTGTTTTCAGGAGTCCGGTCGGGGGTCCGCGTCCGAGCCGGTACGGTCGTCCGCCATTCGCTGCTGGCGGTCCCGGTGGCGACGGCCGTAGGCGGCATAGCGGACGGCCTCGTCCTGTTCCAGGCCTGTGCCGAAGGCTCCGCCGACCATCGAGATGGAGCTGATGAACCAGGCGAGGTAGAAGTAGTCGCCGGTCTCGACGGTACCGCCCCCCAGAGACTGGCTGAAGACCTGGCGGTCCAGCGTCAGGAAGGAGACGGCCACCATGGTGACGAACAGCAGCACGTACAGGGTGAGTACGCCGAGCGCGACGGTGATGAGCGTGACGAGGTTGTAGGGATAGAGCCAGCCACCGTGGCCGGGGAGGGCGCCGCCTTTCTCCCAGAGCCGGTGGTCGACGATGACCCAGGCGGTGAGGGCGGCGGCGCAGGCCACGGTGACCACGAGCTGCTGCCAGACATCGAGGCTGACGGCCACCTGCCAGGTGACGTTGTTGAGGAAGCTGACGGCGGCGGTGGCGAAGACGCCGGCCAGCGCACGGGACAGACTGGTGAACAACCGCCAGGGCCTGTTGGCCCGCACCATGCCCGCGACGAGCCGGAAATGACCGTGCAGGCCGGGCACGACGTAACGGTCCGGGCCCGGCGGTCCGGGCCCGGCGCCCCGGGCCTGCCGCGCCGAGCGGCCGATGACCCGTGGCCGGCGGCTTTCCTCGGCCTCCTCGACCAGCCGGGACGCCACGGCCAGTACACCCTGTTCGACGCGCCGCCGCAGCCGCCAGGGCCCCAGCGCGGGCACGGACAACAGAGCGACGCCGCGATCCGTGCTGACCTCGGCGCTGACCGGATGGAAGCGGGCTCGACGGGGCAGGTCGGTGAGGAAGATGCCGATGTCCCAGTCCTCGTCCGTCAGGAACGCGCTGACGAGGTCAGCCATGTCCGCCACGTCGACTTGCTCGTCGGCCACCAGGTCGGCGGTGACGGTCTTCACCACCCAGTGGATGCCCCCTTCGGTCAGGCTGTCGAGCTGCGCCGGAAGGTCCTCGGCCAAGTCCCTGGCGATCTCGGAAGGCAGATCGGGGTCGGCGACCAACAGCAGCAGCCGGGTCGTCCGCGCGGACGATCCCGCTTCTGCGCCGTTCATGCTGCCTCCAGATCATCGGCGGAACCCGGTACCGACCGATCGGACTACGTCGCCTCCCCGGCGGATGACCGCGCCGTCGGGCCTGGACATGGCTGTCTCGGATTCTGTCTCCGTTTCTGTGCCCCGGAACCTGGCGGGTGCTGCGGACGGTCGTCCATTCGGCCGCACGGAACGCCACGGCCGCCTCCTCCACATGCTGACGGCACGAGCGGACCTCAGTGCTGTCCCGTCACCCCCAACGGGCGCACGACGACAGCTACGGCACCTCACTGCGTTGTCGGATCGCCCGACTACGCCCGGTACGAGGAGCACCCTCCGCCGTGCGATGCACCGCATCCGGCGCCGCGCGCTGATCCACCGACGACGACAGGACAGCCCTTAGCATGCGGAGCGTGGCAGACACTCGCCGAAGAGCCGACGCGCCCCGCGTGCAGAACCTCCTGCAATCTGCCGAGGACGGCATCCACCTGGTGGTGGCCGGAATCCTGCTGCTGCTCGCCGTACTGCTGACGATCGGTGTCGTCGCCGATGTCGTCCACGCGATCAGGGGCCCGTTCCGGGGTGAGACCATCGTGCTCTCCGCACTGGACAACAGCCTGGTCCTGTTCATCGTGGCCGAGTTGCTGCACACGGTGCGCCTCACCATCAGGAACCGCACGCTGGACGCGGAGCCCTTCCTCGTCGTCGGGCTGATCGCCGGCGTCCGCAAGGTGCTGATCGTAACGGCGGAGGCGAAGGAGTTCCGCTGGGAAGCACAGGGCATCGAGCTGCTCATCCTGATCGGGCTGATCCTGGTGATGGCGCTGGCGGTGTACGTGTGGCGGCGCTCGACACGGCCGTTGGACTTCATGCTGAAGACGCCGGGCGGACCGACGACCGGCTGACGCAAGCCCATCGGCCCTGCCCAGGGGCACTTGCGGCCCGCGCCCCTTCCTCTCGTACTCGTGGGTCGAACAGACCCGCGCATTTCTGACTCACCGGGCGCAGGCGCGGAGCCGGTCGGCTCGCCACTCTGGGGCGTGTTCGGGACTTTCCGTGCCTACCGGCCGGAAGGACCGGGCGATGATCGAGCAGCTCGCAGGCCTCACGACGTACCGGGGAGCCGAACGCGCCGTCAGTCTCTGTCGCGCCGGCTTTTCACGTGATGGGGCAGCGTCCGGCAGTCGGGGCGTGCACCGCGTCGAGGAGGTGACCGGGCGTTGGACCACAGCACCGCCGCCCTGCACGGCACCGCAAGCAAAGCCGCTGGCACTCGTCGGCCGGCTTTCGGCCTCGTCAACTGATTCACCCCTCGGCGTAGGGCCGTTCGGTGAGCCGCGTACGGCCGGTGCGAATCCCGTCCGTACCCGGATGCGAGTCCCCGTGCGTACCTGAACGAACGATCCGGAGAACCGCCGCAGAGCGCCGTACCCGGGAGGAGTTCCTCATGGCCAAGGCAGTGAGCATCGACCCGGACACCACGAACTCGCTGAGAGCCCTGTGCGAGGGCGGCGAGCCGAGCGCCGTGCCCGACAACGAGGACACCCGCACGACACCCGTGACGGTGGGGTTCACCGACGTGGCCACCTCCACGGCCGGCCAGGGGGCAGAGGTGTGAACAATGACCGCCACCGAAACAGCCACCGTCACCACGCAGATCCCGGCCCGTCTCGACCGGCTGCCCTGGTCACGGTTCCACCGGCGCGTCGTGATCGGCCTCGGCACCGTTTGGGTCCTTGACGGACTCGAAGTCACCATCGTCGGCGCCATAGCCTCCCGCATGACCGAGCCGGGCAGCGGCATCGCCCTCACGACCGCCGACATCGGCTATGCCGCGGCGATCTATGTCACCGGGGCCTGCCTGGGCGCTCTTGTCTTCGGCCGCCTCACCGACCGCTACGGGCGCAAGAAGCTGTTCATGCTCACGCTGGGGATCTACGTCGTCGCCACCATCGCGACAGCGTTTTCCCATGAAGCCTGGTACTTCTTCCTCGCCCGATTCATCACCGGCATGGGCATCGGTGGTGAGTACGCGGCGATCAACTCAGCCGTCGATGAACTGATCCCGGCTCGCAACCGCGGGCAGGTGGACCTGGCCATCAACGGCAGCTACTGGGTGGGCGCGGCGATCGGCAGTCTGGCAGCCCTGGCCCTCCTCAACACCGCGTGGCTCGACGCCGGCCTGGGCTGGCGACTGGCCTTCGGTCTCGGTGGTCTCCTCGGACTCGGCATCATGCTGGTGCGCCGGCATGTTCCCGAGAGCCCACGCTGGCTCTTCATCCACGGCCACGAGGACGAGGCCGAACGCATCGTCAGTCAGATAGAAGCCGAGGTGCGGCAGGATACACAGCAAGAACTCCCGGAACCGGGCGAGGCAATCACCGTACGACAGCGCAAGATCATACCGTTCGCCGAAATCGCGCGGGTCGCCATGCGGCGGTATCCACGCCGCGCCCTGCTCGGACTGGCACTCTTCATCGGCCAGGCGTTCCTCTACAACGCGGTCGTGTTCGACCTGGGTACGATCCTCAGCGGCTACTTCGGCACCGGCTCGGGCTCGGTCCCGTACTTCATGGCCATCTTCGCCATCGCCAACTTCCTCGGGCCGCTGCTTCTGGGCCGGCTTTTCGACACGGTCGGCCGGAAGCCGATGATCGCAGGCACCTACTTCGGCGCGGCGGCCATCGCCGTCCTGCTCGCGGTCCTGCTGGCCAACGGCTCTCTGACACGGTGGTCGTTCTTCCTGCTGGTGTCCTTGACCTTCTTCGTGGCGTCCGCGGGAGCGAGTTCGGCGTATCTGACGGTCAGCGAGGTGTTCCCCATGGAGACTCGCGCACTGTCCATCTCGCTGTTCTTCGCCGTCGGTACCGCCCTTGGAGGCATCACCGGACCGCTGCTGTTCGGCCGGTTCGTTCACAGCGGTGACTCCGGTCTGGTGGCTCTCGGCTTCATCATCGGAGCCGCTGCCATGGCCATCGGCGGCCTTGCCGAAGTCTTCTTCGGCGTCCGTGCCGAACAGCAGTCCCTGGAGAACATCGCCAGGCCGCTGACCGCGGAAGAGGCAGACGCCGACGCACGGAACGAGCCCGCCCCGGCAGACGTACGCGACCGCACAAGGCCCGAAGAGGTCCGCAGGGCGGGGCGTGAGCGGCAACAGCGGATCGACGACCGCAACGCCCGTCGGGCACGGCGCGAGCGCGCAGGCGTGCACAGGTATCGCCCCGGGACCGGAACCGGCAGTTCGTTCTACTCGCCGGGCATGGCCGGTACCGCGGGCGCGGCAAGCCGGACCTCGGCCATGGCCGACCAGTCCCTCGACCACGAAATCGAGCAGCTCTCCCAAACCCTCGCCCAACGCGGCCCGATCAGTCGCAAGGAGCTCGAACGGGCTGTGCGGGGACGGGCATGGGGTCCTGGACGCTTTGGACAAGCGCTGCGCGAAGCGACCCGCGAATCGCGTGCACAGCGCCTGTCCGAGGACATCTACGCTCCGGCCGGTCCGTCCGCCGCACCGGGCGACGAAGACGGTACAGCCAGGAACACACGAGAACACGGAGGTGATGGACGATGACTCTGCCCGTCCGAGACCGCCGCAGTGGCGGAACGACGGAGCGGCCCCGCGGCTGGGTCCGCAATCCGCTGACGGAGTTCGACGAACTCATCAACCAGATGAGCGGGCTGATGGAATCCACGGTGGGCGGCGCGGCACCCGCGGCCACGTGGACACCCCTCGCGGATGTATCGGAAACCGACGACGCCTTCCACGTCGAGCTCGAGCTCCCCGGCGTCAAGAGCAAGGACATCAACGTCGAGGCCAACGGACAGGAGCTGGTCGTCACCGGAGAGATCAAGGAGAAGGAGCGCAAGGGCGTCCTGCGCCGGAGCACCCGTCGTACAGGTTCCTTCGAGTACCGGCTACGGCTGCCCGGAGAGATCGACACGGAGAAGATCACGGCAGAGATGTCGAACGGTGTGCTCACGGTCACCGTCCCCAAGGCGGAGGTCGCCAAGCCTCGGCACATCGAGATCACCGAGAGCAGCGCAAGCGACCATTGAGAGCGAGGAGCCCGGCGGTGCGGGACGACAGTCCCGCACCGCCGGGACCTCGGTGAGCGAAAGGGTCACGACATGGTCGACACAGGCTTCGCATCCTTCGACACCATGGTGGACAAGGCCAACCGGCTCCTCAAGGACATCGAGCGGGCCAACGGGTGGCCCAAGGAACGCCGGAAGCAGTCGTACGCCGCACTGCGCGCCGTCCTGCACGGGCTTCGGGACCGGCTCCCCGTCGACGGAGCCGCACACTTCGGCGCACAGCTTCCCATTCTGATCCGAGGCATCTACTACGACGGATGGAAACCGGCCGAGACACCGGTGAAGCTCAGCGTCGAAGAGTTCTACCAACGGGTGCGGGAGGAGTTTCCCTACGCGGTCGACGGCGGCATCGAACGCGTCGTGGACAGCGTGCTGGATGCTCTTCAACTCCACATCAGCGAAGGCGAATGGAAACACCTCAAGTCCTTGCTGCCGAACTCGCTGGCCGCCGTACTGCCCTGATCGCTGTCCGTCGGCGTGATCGGCCAACAGGGTGATCGGCGCCTACGGAGCCGCCGCTGCCGGGCGAGGTTTCACAGCCCGGCAGGATTTCACTGTCCGTACAGCCCCCGCCCGGGTGCGGCCCCGGGGTCGCCCTGCTGCTCAGTGCCGGACGCCGTGCGGACGAGGTTGCCCTCCACTGCCTGGTGTTCGTGCACCAACCTGACTGCCATCGCCCCTTCGCCGGCCGCCGACGCCACGCGCTTCACCGAGCCACTGCGGACGTCGCCGACCGCGAAGACCCCTGGCAGTGTCGTCTCGAGCAACATCGGCGCTCGGCCGAGCGGCGCCCACTCGCCCTCGTCGGCGCGGGCCTCGGCGTCCGGGCCGGTGAGGACGAAGCCCGCCTCGTCGAGTGCGATCACGTCCTTGACCCAATCGGTCGGCGGCGCCGCCCCGATGAAGACGAACAGAGCGCGCCCCTGGATCTCATCGATCTCGCCGGACACGTTGTTCCGCACCACCAGCGTCTCCAGGACGCCGTCGCCACGGGTCTCGATCACCTCGCTGTTCAGCAGGACGGTGATCTTCGGATTGCGCTCCACCTGGTCGACCAGATAGCGCGACATGTCGTGGTTGAGGTCGTCGCCACGGACGATCAGGTGGATGTGCGGCGAGTACCGCGAGAGGAACAGCACGCCCTGTCCGGCGGAGTTGCCGCCGCCGACCACGGCGATCGGGTCGGTCCGGCACGCGTGGGCCTCGTGCAGTGTGGCCGCGTAGTAGACGCTGGAGCCCTCGAAGCGTTCGATTCCCGGGACGCGCAGCCGACGGAATCGCGCACCCAGCGCCAGCACCACCGTGCTGGTCTCGGTCGCGGTGCCGTCGGCGAAGGTGACGGCGTAGTGACCGTCGCGCGCTTCCAGGCCGGTGGCCTCCGCGGAAATCGTCAGCCGCGCGCCGAACTTGTGCGCCTGGAGGACCGATCGCTCGATGAGTTCGGCGCCGGAGATGCCGGAGGGGAAGCCGAGGTAGTTCTCGATGCGCGAGGAGGTCCCGGCCTGGCCGCCCGCGGCGATGCCGTCCACGACGACAGTGGCCAGGCCGTCGGAGGCGCCGTAGACGGATGTGGCCAGTCCAGCCGGTCCCGCTCCGATCACCAGCACGTCGCACCGGGTGGCCTCGGGCGAGGGCGCCGGGAGGCCGATGACCCTCGCGAGTTCGGCATTACCGGGGTTGCGCAGCACCTCGCCCTTCCAGATGACAACCGGCGTCTCCTCGGGGCGGACGCCGAAGCGGCGGAGCAGTTCTTCGGCCTCCTTGTCCCGCTCCAAGTCGATCCACCGGTGCGGCAGCCGGTTCCTGGCGGCGAACTCGCGCAGTCGCTGGGTGTCCGGCGAGTAGCAGGAGCCGAGGATACGGAAACCGGCGCCGAGGCCTATGAGCAGCGCACGGCGGCCGAGGTAGGCACGCAGAACCAGGTCGCCGAGGACCGGGTCGCCCGCCACGATGGCGCGCAGTCGGTCCACCGGGACGGCGAGTACCTCGCCCGGCTCACGGACGACCGCTGAGTAGAACGCGGCCTGCCCCTCCAACAGGCCGAGTTCGCCGAGGAAGCGTCCCGGTCCGTGCAGGGCGACGGTACGCTCGTCGGGACCCTCATGGTCGTGGACGACCTCGACCAGTCCGGCGACCACGACGAGAAACTCGCCGAACGGCTCACCCTCCCGGAACAGCACCGTGCCCTCGCTCGTGGGACGTTTCCGGCCGTGCGGCGCCAGAATCTCTATCTGCTCGGACGTCAGCCGGGGATAGGCTCCGAACTGATCGGGCGTCTCGGTCAGCGGCCCCTCCCGGCCGTCTGCGGCGCTGTTCATCAGACCATCGCTTCGTGGACAAAGCACCAGCGCCAGTCCTCGCCCGGCTCGAAGGACTGGACGATGGGATGGCCATCTGCTCCGGCGTGCCGACGGGCGTGCTTGAGCGGCGAGGAGTCGCAGCATCCGACGTGCCCGCAGGTCAGACACAGCCGGAGGTGCACCCAGGGGGAGCCGAGGGCCATGCAGTCCTGACAACCCTCGGGGGTGAGCGGGGTAACGGGGCGCACGAGCGCCAAGTGGGGATCGTTGGGCATCATGGCGGTCCTCTTCCGTGGGTGGTCTGCTTCGTTCGAGGGCCGCACGGCCCGCGGAACTCAGCGGCGGCCGGCGATGGTTTCCTCGACCCAGGTGTGCAGGGCGGGGGCGGGTGCGGCGCCGGCTTGTCGGGCGATCACTTCTCCGTTGTCGA
>NZ_JBEOSJ010000029.1:0-86953 GCF_040302905.1 Streptomyces sp. NPDC096193
GTACGTCAGGTACGGCACGCCCCTCGAGCTGCGGTACGAGACGATCATCGTGTGGTCCTTGGGCCGGGGCGTGCGGCCCCGGCACACCCCCCGCCCGGGTGGGTCAGCTCTTGCCGAGCAGGTCGTTCATCCTGGCGATCTCAGCCGTCTGGGAGGTGATGATGGCGCCCGCCATCGTCTTGGCGTCAGGGAAAGCGCCGTCGGCAGTCTCCGTCTTCGCCATCGCCACCGCGCCCTCGTGATGCTTGATCATCAGCTGCATGAAGGCCATGTCGAACGCCTTGCCGGACGCCTTCTTCAGGTTGCCCATCTCCTCGGGCGTCATCATGCCGCCGTCGTCGCCGTGTGCAGAGTGGTCCATGGCCCCCTCGGCGGGAACTTGCTCACTCCAGGAGGTCAGCCAGCCCGAGAGGGTCTTGATCTCCGGGTCCTGGGCCTTCTTGATCTCCCCCGCCAGCCTCTTCACCTCCGGCGACTCGGCGCGGGAGGGTGCGAGGTCGGCCATCTCCACGGCCTGGCGGTGATGGGGGATCATCCCCCCGGCGAACGCGACGTCGGCGACGTTGTGCCGGCCCTGGGGGGCCGGCGCGGACGAGGACGTCGAGGGGGACGGGCTGTGGCCGCCGCCATGCGCGGCGGAGGTGTCGCCGCTCGACCCGCACGCGGCGAGCACGAGCGATGCGGCGCCGGCGGCGACGACCAGGGCGGTCCAGCGGATGAGGTTCTTGTCCATGGTGGTGCGACTCCTTGATGCGCCGCCCTCACGTGGGCCGGCGCCGATACGGAACGAGGATGTGCCGGAGCACGGCATCACCCGCCCGGCCATGCGGGGGCAGGAGGTGCCGCGCGGGCGGTCCTATATCCGCAGGAGTTGCAGCTCGGCGAGATCGGGCGGCGCCCGCCCGCTCTCCGGAGTCCCCGCCGCACTGCCGGCCGGCGCCACCGGCACCGGCCCGACATCGAGAGCCGCTGCCAGTACGGGAGGCGCGTACGCGGCGCCGACACCGGTCGCCGCACACCTGCCATCAGCGTGCTCCGCGTGGCCCGAACCGCCATCGGTGTGCGAGCAGTCCCCGGCCAACTGGTGGACGGCGGCACACTCCTGAACCATCGCCGCACTGTGACCGCCGACCCCCGCTGACGCCTTCACCGGCGCCGGCCCCGGACCCAGCCCGTGCATCGCCAACACACCGGCCACAACCACCAGCACCATCAGCACGAAACCACTCCCCGCACGGCGGCGGCTCGACGAGGGGGCGGCGCGGGTCATGCCGTCATCGTACGATCCGGCCCCACGGGTTTACCTCCGCCGACCGTCCGGGATCCACCCTCCGCACGACATGGGCTGCCGACGATCTCATAGCTGCGCCCAGGAGGCAGGGGGGCCTGGCCGACCGAGGTCTGTGAGGTCTGTGTCTTCTGCCGGTACCGGCCTGGACCAGGTAGGCAGTTGACGGGCTTCAACTCGGTGGCGGCTACGTAGGCATAGGCGTGGTTGTCATCCACGATGCGTGCGACGAGGAACTTCACAAGATCATGTGGTCATTTTCGCGAGCAAGGCGCCTCGGCGAGCAAGCGGCTGTCCAGATGAGGCAGGCTGCGAGGCGGAGTGCGGCCTGGTGGGCGATGGCGAGCTTGCATGCCAAATCAGCAGCTGAGAACGATCACGCCCCGGCAGCCGGGTAGTGCTTGCGCAGACCGGAATTCGTCATGCGGTCGAATACCCGGGCGGGAAGGAGGCGGGAGGCGCGGATGAGGAAGGCGGGCATTGCCCGTAGTGAGGCGAAGGCCCAGAGGCAGCCGGCGTGGTTGGGCCGTCGTTCTGTCAGTCGAGCTTCGCCTTGAGGTTTTCGAAGTTCTCCCTCAGCTCGGCTTCCTGCTGATTGTTGAGCGGGACCAAGTGGGCCTTCCTGGCAATGTCGACGTGGCTCACGACGTAGAACTCGACGAACGCCTTGACCTCATCCCTCTCCAGCGAGGAGCCCTTCGGGTAGATGAACAGTGGGCGGGACAGGGGTTTGTAGGTGCCATCCTGGACGGTCGCCCGGCTGGGCCCCAGACAGCCGTCGCCGGCGTCGATCTTCAGGACCTTCAGCCTGTCCCGGTTCTGCTCGTAGTACGACAGGCCGAGATAGCCCACGCCGCCTCTGGCACCGGAGACACCCCGGACAGTGACAGCGTCGTTTTCGCTGGCCGTGTAGTCCGCGCGGCCTTTGCCCTCCTCCCCGTTGATCGCCTGGGTGAAGTAGTCGAAGGTCCCCGAATCGGCTCCCGCGCCGAACAGTTTCAGCTCAAGGTCCGGGAACTTCGGATCGACCTGCTTCCAGTTGTCGACCTTGGAGCCGGGCTCCCAGATCTTCCTCAGCTGCTCGACCGTGAGGCATTCGACAAAGTTGTTGTCCTTGCTCACCACGACGGACAGACCGTCGTTGGCGACCTGGAACGCCTCGAACGTGATGCCGTTCCTCTCGCAGGCAGCCTTCTCCTGGTCATTGATCGGGCGGGAAGCGTCGGAGATGTCAATCTGGCCGGCGCAGAACTTCTCGAATCCTCCGCCGGTGCCCGAAGCCCCCACCGTGACCCTCACCCCTGGGTTGCGCTCGTGGAAGATCTGGGCCGCCGCCATGGACAGTGGAGCCACTGTGCTGGAGCCGTCGACCGAGATCGTGCCGGACAGCTGATCGCGCTCGCCCGCGCCGGAGCCCCCGTCGTCACTGCCGCACGCACTCGCGGACAGCATCACCGCCGCCGTCAGAGCCCAGGGAGCACGCAATGCAGGATGAACCATTGCCATTCGTCTATATATACTCCCCGCTGGGTACAGATCGGTCACCGCCGAATCGGCGGCCACTTCGCCAGGTGAACCCCCGTATCTCCAGGGGAGCCAGAGCGACGGCTGGTATCACCGACGGACTGAAAGATCACCAGGAATCCGGGAACCGGCCACGCTTACGGTGCGGTCCGCTCATCGGTCTGCCGCCAACGGCCCGCTCAACACCTGCTCCGGGACGTTTTCCGAGTGGTTCGGGAGCGACAGCTCAGGGTCCCTGGACCTCTCTGAACATCTTGAAAATGGCGGCTGCGACGGGCAGCCACTCCTGCGGGGGGACTTGGCCAGGCAGACGGCGGAGCTCGACCTGCACCAGATCGGCCGCACCGGACGCGTGTCCGGGGTCGAGCCGCTGGTGCTGGCCCATGGCCGGGGAGCTGGCCTTCATCCCCTCGGTCACCGTGTGCTTCCGCCACCCGCGGACATCAGGTCCGGGCCACCAGATGCGATGCTGTCCAGCCACGCCTTACGCACAGGCCCGCGGGATGTCTCCCTGTCGCCGGCTCCACGGTCGGCGAAGCCCTCCTTGTAGACGGGGTCGCCCGGTGCGAGAGCGGCCGTTTCGAGAATGCGTACAGGATCGAAGGCGGACTTCGCTTCCTCGGGCAGCGACGCGTACATCGCGGAGAAGCTCATCCTGGTCATGAGCGGCAGGAAGTACTTTGCATGATCCTGCCGTCCGGACTGCTGGGCGCCGGACAGCAGATACGAGAACACCATGGCCAGCAGCCCCTTGGGCTCTCCCGTTCCGGCAGCCTGCAGGCCCGCGACGTACTTTTCGGTGAGGTGCTGGGCATCCGTGAGGATCGCCGCGTCCCGCTTGGCGTTGGCGCCGCCGAGCGCGGTCGTGTCGGCACGCGTCTCCGGATCGTCCCCGAGAAGGGCCACATCGTCCGGATTCGACGGGGACTTCAGCGGGAACTTCTGGTTCACCACCGCCTTGAACAGGGCGAACATCTTCTCGAGGCTGACGCCTCCGGTCGCCTCCGGTCGCCTGCGGTTTCGCCAGTGGCGGGTACAGACGGTCCGCACCCGGCACATACACATCGTTTCCCTCGTGCTGGTGGGTCGTGCCTTGGCCCGAGCGCCTCGCCATGGGCCGCGTTCCCATCCATGAGGCTTGCCAGCTTCGCCGAGGTATGGAGCAGTCCGAACGCCTCGGCCATCTCACTGACCGCCCTGGTCATCCTCTCCAAGTCCGGGGCGTCGCCCTCCTCCTCGAAGGGAACCGTCACAAACTCCAGCGCGCTCGCATCGGGAGTGATGTACCGGTCACCTGAAGCGGCCTCGAAGAACTTCTCGTTCTTGGAAATCACCGGCTCTTCCCCGGCCCGCACCAGCATGTTGGTCTCGAACTCGAAGCCGACCATCCGCTGGATCCCGACTGCTCCATCTGCCTCCCGCTCGGCGTGACCGTTCACGTCGACGGCGCGTGCGGCTCGCGCCACCGGCACGGGACCGGAGAGCACCTGCCGGGCGATGGACTCGGCCTCGCGCTCGAAGTGGTCCCCGGGGTCGCTGAGGCGCAGCCCGTCGGCATGGCCGGTGCCGGAGACCGGGCCCTGACGCTGCTGGATGACGTGGGTGAGCTCGTGGGCGAGGGTGTGCTTGTCCCGACCGCTGTCGCCGAGTACGACATGACTGCCGGAGGTGTAGGCGCGCGCCCCGATGGCACGGGCCGAGCGGGCGGCCTCGGCACCGGTGTGCAGCCGCACGCCGGAGAAGTCGGTCCCGAATCGGGACTCCATCTCCTGACGCACCGGCATGCCGAGCGGTTTGCCGGCCGAGTGCAGGACCTCGTGCACCCCCGTGCCGGCCTGTTGCTCCGAGGCGGCCGTGGGGCGCGCACGGCGGGCGATCATGCCGATCACCGCGGCGTTGCCCGCGCCGACCTGAGCCGCCCTGAGCGCGTCGGCAGTGAGCAGAGGCGGCACGGCGGCACCGACCCCGGACGACTCCCGCCGTGCCCCGGCCCCGCCACGCGCCGGCTGGCGAATCTCGGTCCGCTCGCTGCGCGACTTGCCTCTGTGCACCTGCAGCCTCCTTTTAGGCGCGACTCTGGGCGGCCCAGTGGACCGCGCTGACGGCAGCGGTGTCCAGGCCCGTGCGGGCAGCGTGAGGGCAACGCCGGGCGACGCCGGGGCGGTCCGTGCGGGCCTCCGGAAAGGAAATGCGTCAGCAGGGGATCGAAACCGAGCCTGCCCAGAGCAATGACGTCACTGCGTGCCCCGCCCGCTGTCGGTGACACACCTTTAGGCCTCCTTGATGGTCGAGCAGACCGTGAAAGGCTCCGCAGGGGACGGACATCCCCTCACCACGGAGCTTGCAGGAATCGCGCAAACCTCGCGGGTCGGGACACTGGGCAGTCCAGATGCTGACCGGTCACGGACGCAGCGATGAGTTTTCCCGGCCCGGCAAGTCTCCCCACCGTTGTCGACAGCACAGGAGGAGCACGTGCCTCAGCTACTGAGAGTCCAGAATTTCAACGTCTCGAGTGACGGAATCGGTGCGGGTGAGGACCAGACTCTCGAAAGGCCCTTCGGTCACGTCGATCCCGGGAGGCTGTTCGCCTGGGCCGGCGCCACCGCGAGCTGGCCCATGCGCACCGACCCCGGGGGGAGCCGGGGCCTGGACGACTACCTCACGCGGGACTACGCACGCAACATCGGCGCCGAGATCATGGGCCGCAACAAGTTCGGGCCCCAGCGCGGGCCCTGGAACGATTATGAGTGGCAGGGCTGGTGGGGTGACGAGCCCCCGTTCCGTACCCCGGTGTTCGTCATGACCCACCACAAGCGTCCTTCGTTCACGCTCTCCGACACCACGTTCCACTTCGTCGACGATGACCCTGCCACGGTCCTTCAGCAGGCCCGGGAGGCGGCGCAGGGCAAGGACGTCCGACTCGGCGGCGGGGCCACCACCATCCGGCAGTTCCTCGACGCCGACCTCGTCGACACCATGCACGTGGCGGTCTCGCCGGTGAAGCTCGGGTCCGGAGTACGACTCTGGGAATCACCCGATGAGCTGCTCGACCGGTTCCACCTCGATGTGGTGCCCAGCCCGAGCGGGGTGACGCACCACTTGTTCTGGCGAAAGTGACCGGCGGCCGCGCCTCGGGCGGCCGGACTTGACGGTTTGCCTCACCTCGGCCCCGGGTGGAGGCGAGCCGGTAGGAGTCGGTCGGTGCCGGTCTCGATGACGGTGCCGTTGAGTGCGGGACGGTCGACGATGGGTGGACAGAGCGGGGGGCGGAACGTCCTGTCAACGGCTTTGCCGAAGTACTGGCGTCGTCCGCCCGCTGGCCGGACGGGACTTGCAAGCGGAGCCCGGGACCCTGGAGCGTCGCGGGTCAGCCTTTGGAGGGACGTGGAGCCCGCAGGTGCGCCCGCTCCTTCAGCTCCTCCTCTTCGACCAAAGTGAGCATCGGCTGACCCGGTGCGCACACCATGGTCACGACGAACTTGGTCGGCGCGTCCGACAGGGCGTTGCCGTCCTGGTAGTGGATCACGTCACCACCCGGCTCCCAGAACGTCCCACCTGCCTCGACCACACGCTCCGGCTCGCCTTCGAGCTCGAACCGGACCGCACCCTCCATCACGTAGCCGAACGCAGGCCCCGAGTGGCGGTGCGCGGGTAGCCCAGGGTGACCGGGAGGCCACTCGACACGGATGGTCATCGCAGAACCACCTTCGGGAAAGAAAGGCGGAGTGACGTCTTGCAGCATCTGGACTTCGGGCGGCAACGAGATTTCGGTCCCCTCGTCGGCGGACCCGTGCGCCGGGTTCTCCTCTGACATGCACCACACCTCCGTACCCCTGCCTGAAATGGACGATCATGCGTCGGCCACGGAATTCTGGACCAGTGAACCGATCCACTCGTCCGGCGGTGCCCGAGTTCGTCGGTTTCGGGCTCACACAACTTGCTCCATCATGAGGACCCAGCTCACTCAGATGGCCCCCAGACCACTCTGCCTCCCGTCCTCGGCCACCACAATCCGGGAGCGAGCGGCATCGAGAACACATCGCACCAGGTCATCTGCGGGCACCTGGCAGCGACGGTGGCGTTTCACCAGTTGCATCCAAGAACAGCCGCCAGAGCAGCCGGACGGAGGCGGCACGGTGACCGGGGTGCCGGCGGAGCCGGTCTTCGACCGGCAGGAGTCCGGGGAGTGCACCAACCGGATCCTCTTCCCCGACCACCTGCCCGAGGGGATGGGACGGCCGGACCGGACCATCGTCATCCCCGCTCCCAGGGTTGCAGCACGATGGAGGTGCCCTGGCGCGGGCCACTGTTCCCGAGCTGGTAGGTGTGGCCGTGCAGGTGCGCTCAGCTCCTTCGTGCGGACGGTCGCTTTCGTCGCGCCGCCGGAGCCCCTGTGCAGCAGGGCCACGCCGGTGGCGTCCTTGCCCTCGGCCAACGCGACCGGCCGGAATACGCCGTCACCGAGGGTGACCTGGACGTCGTACCGCTCCCTATCCGGATGAGCACGGCTTCTGGCCTGCTGCTGCTCGACAGGGAACCCGTCGGTGTGGGCCCGAGCGCCACTCGGTACGCCGTGTCGCCGCCGCGTTGCGCAGCCGGACCCGTTTGCCGGACTTGCCCGGGCAGACGCCGGGGTCTGCGGGAACACGGCCCGCTGACCAGGTGGTACGGGTACTTCACATGGCTGGCGCCGCCGCCCAGCAACTCGCTCTCGCGGCTGACGACACGGTTCTTACCGGCGTCCCGGGACCGGGCCGGGCCCGTCACCGCGAACTGTCTTGGAACCTGTTGCCCCGGATGCTCCCGGCCGCCCGAGTCCGCACCCCCAGGACGCGCGGACAACCCCCGCGCCGGCAGGCGGCTTTCGGTCATTTGGCAGCCAGAGCGCTTCCGTGCGCCTCTTGTGCGGGTTTGCGATATGGCGGCCCCCTCGCCGCCCGAGGACGATGCCCCTCGGTCGCCAACGATCGCCGGCAGACTGCCGCAGACACACCCGGGGGGAACTTGTCGTTCACGGAGCACCAAACGGCGTTCGCGGCGCCTCCAGTTCACTGGGGAGCCGCGACCCAAGCCCGAGGGGGCATCGGCCAGGGCGTGTTAACACCGCGCAACCGCAGGCCAGAAGCCCTTCGAACCAGGTGCAGGGATCACCATGCCCTCCCCCGTCACACGGTGCTGACCATGCCGCTGAACACCGGCCACCTCACCTCCCGCATCACCACAGCACGATGGCGGCAGGACCCCGTAAGCACCGGTCAATCGGTTCAGCCACAAATCTTGAGCACGAATTGCACACGTCCTCTCTACATGCTGGCCCCAGTTGGTCTAGATTGACCGTGCTTCAACCGCTCGGGCACGAGGCACCACCAATGCTCTGAAAGTCCGGCACTACGCACGCCAGCAGTCGCGTCCCCGGTGCCAGACGACGTGGTAATGATCAATCTCGGGGCCCGAGAAGGGGGTTCGGGTGCGGGGAGCACCCGAGGTTTCAGCGGGTTCCCGTGCACCTCGAGAGTTCGGCAAGACAGGCAAGTCCACTGCCGCCAGGGCAGGTTGTTCAACGTGCCCTGATGCAGCCGTGATGTCGTGCAAGGGGTGGGGCGGGGGCCCTCCCACGGAGAGGAACAGCGCGGCGCGGGGGGCGATGTGCCTCCCGAGGGGTGGGAGCGTGCGGGGGGGCGGGGGCCTCCTGGGGGGAGGAACAGTGTTGGGCGCGCACGTCGAATCACTGGGGACCTGGGGGGTTCTGTGCAGCAGGGGGGACTAGTCGGCCCTGTTCCGTCGACGCGGGGGCGTCTGGCGAACGGGGCGATCAGCCGGCACGTGCACGGCTGGGAGCAGCGATACCGCCGTAGCGTGATCATCAGCGACACCATCGCCACCGCACTGGTGGTGGCGACGATCGGCAACTTCTTCGGGTCCCGGGACGCGGCCAACTGGCACGAGAAGTGGGGAATTCTCGCGTTCGGCACCGAACTGCTGGTGCTGGGAGCACTCGCCGTGAGCCGGTCGTGGGCTCCGGCCGTGCTCGGCCAGGGCGCCGAGGAGTTCCGCCGGCTCGGACGTTCTCTGTTCACCGCGACCGTCGTCCTGGCACTCGGCGGGATCGCCCTCACCTCGCGCAACATCAAGCTCTGGATCTTCGTCGCGATCCCCGCGATCGCGCTCGTGACGATGACCACGCGCTATCTGCTGCGCCTCGGACTGCACAAACAGCGGTACGAGGGACGGTGTTTGAGACCGGTGCTCGCTGCCGGAAGCCCGGACACCGTGCGCGACCTGATCAGCCGAACCCGCAAGTTCCCGCACCTCGGCTGGCGGGTGGACGCGGTGTGCACGACGGACGGTCTCGGAATCGACGGAGCCCAACTGGACGGTGTGCCCGTCGTCGGCCAATTGAATGACGTCGCGGGCCACGTCCGCCGCGACGGCTACCGTGTCGTCGCGGTCACACCGGACCCGCACTGGTCACCGGACCGGCTGCAACGGCTGGCCTGGAACCTCGAAGGCAGCGATGCCGAGATGGTCGTGGCCCCCGTCCTCATGGAGGTGGCCGGTCCGCGGTTGCACGTCGACGCGGTGCTCGGGATCCCCCTGCTGAGGGTCAGCATGCCGACCTTCAGCGGGGGCCGCCGGGCGGTCAAGGGGGTCGTCGACCGCTTCGCCGCGGCGGTCCTGCTGATGCTGTTCGCGCCACTGATGGTGTTCGTCGCGCTGCTCGTCATGGTGGACAGCCGGGGTGGGGCGGTCTATCGCCAGCGCAGGGTCGGCAAGGACGGCCGCGAGTTCACCATCCTGAAGTTCCGCACCATGGTCTCGGGGGCCCACAGGGCACGGATTGAGCTGGCCGACCGCAATGAGGGGGCGGGACTGCTGTTCAAGCTCCGCCGGGATCCTCGGGTGACCCGGGTCGGAGCGGTGCTGCGCCGGTACTCGATCGACGAGCTCCCGCAGCTCTTCAACGTGCTCACCGGCTCGATGTCGCTCGTCGGTCCGCGCCCGCCGCTGCCGGAGGAGTGCGCCGCGTACGGCCCGGACATCCGTCGGCGGCTGCTGGTCAAACCCGGACTCACCGGGCTGTGGCAGATCAGCGGACGCAGCGACCTGCCGTGGGAGGAGGCGGTCCGCCTCGACCTGCGGTACGTGGAGGACTGGTCGCTCGCCCTGGACACAGTGATCTTGTGGAAGACCCTGCGGGCAGTGCTCCACGGGCAGGGGGCCTACTGATGCGCGCAAGGCCGCGGATCAACCGGCCGGCCGACGCACGTACCGCAGGCCGTGAGGGCCTGCCTGGGGGGAGGAACGCGTCATGAGAGTCAGCGTATTCGGGCTCGGCTACGTGGGCTGCGTATCGGCCGCGTGCCTGGCCAGCATGGGGCACGAGGTCATCGGGGTGGACGTGAACCAGGTGAAGGTCGACCTGGTCAACGACGGCAAGGCCCCCGTGGTCGAGGAGCGGATCGGCGAGCTCATCGCCGAGGTCGTGCGGACCGGAGCACTGCGCGCCACCCTCGATGTCCGCGAGGCGATCAGGGACAGTGAGGTCTCGCTGATCTGCGTCGGCACGCCGTCGGAGCCCAACGGCAGCCTGTGCACCACGTACTTGGAGCGGGTCACCGAGCAGATCGGCGCCGCGCTGGCCGACAGGGGCGGGCGGCACACCGTCGTGTTCCGCAGCACCATGCTCCCGGGCACCTGCCTGAACCTGCTGGTACCGATTCTGGAGAAGTCCGTCGGCGGCACCGCCGGGGTGGACATCGGGGTCGCCGTCAACCCGGAGTTCCTGCGTGAGGGCACGAGCGTGCGGGACTTCTTCGACCCGCCCAAGACCGTCATCGGCCAGCTCGACGCGGCGAGCGGCGATACGGTCGCGGCCCTGTACGACGGTTTGCCCGGCGAGGTGTTCCGGGTACCGGTCCCGACGGCCGAGGCGATCAAGTACGCGGACAACGCGTTCCACGGCCTCAAGATCGGCTTCGCGAACGAGCTGGGCGCGGTGTGCCAGGCGCTCGGGGTCGACTCGCACCAGGTCATGGACGTGTTCCTGGCCGACCGCAAGCTGAACATCAGCCCCGCCTACCTGCGGCCCGGCTTCGCCTTCGGCGGCTCCTGCCTGCCCAAGGACCTGCGCAGCCTGGTCCACGCCGCGCAGCGGGCCGACGTCTCGGTGCCCATCCTCTCCCATGTGCTGCCCTCCAACTCCGACCATCTGCAACGCGCGGTGGAACTCGTCGAGCGCACCGGCAAGCGCCGGGTCGGCCTGTTCGGGCTGTCCTTCAAACCGGGCACCGACGACCTCCGTGAAAGCCCGCTCGTCGAACTGGCGGAGAAGCTCCACGGCAAGGGGTACGACCTGCGGATCCATGACGCGAACGTGAGCCTCTCCCGGCTCCTCGGCGCGAACCGCGAGTACATCGAGACCCGGCTGCCACACCTCGCGCAGCTGCTCGCGGACTCCGTCGAGGAGGTGCTCGATCACGCCGAGGTGTGCCTGGTGGGGACCAGGGACCCGGCCGTCCTTTCGGCGCTGCCCCATGGCGGCGGCGGCCCGGTGATCGTCGACCTCATCCACCTTCCCGACGCCGAGACGCGCCGGACCGAACCGGGGTACATAGGCCTTGCTTGGTGACGCAATCAGCGGTGACGGCTCGGGCCGGCGCGCGCTGATCCTGGTGGAGAACCTGTCGGTGCCGTTCGACCGGCGGGTGTGGCAGGAGTGCACGACCCTGCGCGACGCGGGCTGGGAGGTGCACGTCATCTGCCCCCGGGGGGAGAAGCGGGACACCGAACCGGAAGCGGAGATCGACGGGGTGCGGATCCACCGCTACCCGTTGCGCGCGGCCTCCGGTGGACCGGCCGGCTACCTCCGCGAGTACGCAGCGGCGCTGTGGCACACGGCCCGGCTGGCCCGCAAGGTCGGCCCGGTCGACGTGGTCCACGCCTGCAACCCGCCCGACCTGCTGTTCCTGCCGGCCCTGTGGCTGAAACGGCGCGGCGCGCGGTTCGTCTTCGACCAGCACGACCTGGTGCCCGAGCTGTACCTCTCCCGGTTCGACCGCGGCAAGGATCTGCTCTACCGCGGCGTGTGCGCGCTGGAACGGCGCACCTACCGGGCCGCGGACATCGTGCTCGCCACGAACGAGAGCTATCGCGACGTCGCGATGCGCCGTGGCGGCCGTCGCCCTGAGGACGTGTTCGTCGTGCGCAGTGCGCCCCAGACCGACCGGTTCCAACCGGCGCCTCCCGAATTGGAGTTGAAGCGCGGCAAGTCTCATCTGCTGTGCTACCTCGGCGTCATGGGTCCTCAGGACGGCGTCGACTACGCCCTGCGGGCTCTGGCGAAGCTGCGCGACGCGTTCGGGCGGACCGACTGGCACGCGGTGTTCGTCGGCGCCGGCGACGCCTTCGACGCGATGGTGGAGCTGTCGCGGCAGCTCGGACTCACGGAGCAGGTGCAGTTCACCGGGCGCATTCCGGACGCCGACCTGGTGCGCTACCTGTCCACGGCGGACGTGTGCCTCTCCCCCGACCCGCGCAATCCGCTCAACGACGTGTCGACCATGAACAAGGTCCTGGAGTACATGGCGATGGGCCAACCGATCGTCTCGTTCGACCTGAAGGAGGCGCGCGTCTCCGCCGATGACGCCGCCGTCTACGCACCGGCCAACGACGAGGCGGAGTTCGCCAGGCTGATCGCGCTGCTGTTGGACGATCCGGAGAAGCGGGCCCGGATGGGCAAGATCGGCCAGGAGCGGATCAGCGGGGAGCTCTCCTGGCGGAACTCGCAGGCCTCGCTGCTCGCCGCCTATGCCGCCGCGTGCCGTGACCGCACTCCGGTCGCGTCCGGCACCCCGGTACGCGCAGGGAAGAGGCCGCGCCGTTGAGCGATGACACGATCCGCCTGGTCACCGTCGGGCGGATTCTCCGGCGGAGGTGGCGGCTTCTCGCCCTCCTGGCCGTGGTGGGCGCACTCGTCGGCTACGGCTCCTCGTTGGTGTTCCCTCCGCGGTACACGGCGTCGGCATCGGTACTGCTGCCGGGGCAGTGGGAGGAACGCGAGCTGCTGACCCAGGTGGACGTGGCGACCAGTTCGACGGTGGTCGACCGCGCGGGCGCCGCGCTCGACCGGACCGATGTCAGCGCCGGCGAGTTGCGGAATCGAGTGAGCGCCACGGCCGCCGACGGAAACATCATCAAGATCTCGGGTACGGCCCGGACCCCGGAGCGCGCGCAGCAGCTCGCCGACCGGGTGGCCCAGGAGTTCGTGGTGTTCGCCGAGCGGATCGCGGGCGGCAGCACCGCCCCGGGAGCCGCGACGGGGCCCGAGGCGCTGCGGCAGAAGGTCGAGGAGACCAACCGCCGCATCAGCGAACTGGCCAATGCGGCCGATCCGGGGCAGACCGTGGAGAGCGTTCAGGCCCGCACCTCCCTCGAGAAGCTGCGCACCTCGCTGGAGGAGGCCATGACGAAGCTGGACGAGGCCGACCCGGCGAACAACAAGGCCGGCATGATCGTCATGGGCCCGGCCGCCAGGCCGGACGGTCAGGCACCGCCGACGAGGACGCAGCTCATCGTCGGCGGGGCGCTGCTGTTCTTCCTGCTCGCCGTCATCGGCCATCTCGTCGCCGCGCGGACGAATCGCCGGCTGCGCACCGAAGGGGAGATCGCCGCCGCGCTGGGCTCGGCGCTGCTGGGCACGGTCGACGTGCCGGACGACCGACGCGCGCACCGGCCGGAGGGCCGGGGTGCGCGGGCGCGGATCCGCCGGCTCCTCGGCGTCGACACCCGGTGGGACATGCCGGCTCCGCAGAAGTCCGGCGACGCGAGCGGCAGACAGATCCGCTACGGGCGTGTGTGCGCTCGCGTCCGGAACCTGCTGCCGGTCCCCCGGCCGCTGCTGGTCGTCGTACCGGAGGGTGACGAGATCGGCCTCGGGGCCGCCGCGCAGCTCGTCGCCGAGGCCACGGGCGATCCCTCCCCAAGCCCTTCGGGCAGCGGATACCTAAAGCTGCGGGTGGTGGAGGTCTCGGTGGACCGGCCGCTGGTCCCCGACCGCGACACCGAGTCCGGTGCCCTGGTGGTCCTGAGCGCGGGCAGTTGGACCGCGGAGGAGCTCGCCGGCATCGCCGAGGCGTGCGCGGACGGCAGACACGAGGTCGTCGGCGTCGTCGTCGCCGGCCCGGTCCGGGCCCGCCGCACGCGGGATGCCGCCCGTCCGGCGGACGAGGCCACTCCGGCCCTCGCCGTGCGCGGCCGCGCTACGGGAGGTTCAGCGTGACGACAAGCACGTCCTCGGAGTCGTCGGGCACGGTCACGCTCCTCGACGTCCAGGGGCTGGTGGTCGCGGTCCGCAGGCGCCGCCGCCTGTGGAGCGCCTTGGCGCTCCTCGGCCTGCTGGTCGGCGCGGCGGTCGCGGTCCTGCTGCCGCCGCCGCCGAGCGCGGTGACCAAGGTGCTGGTCGCGCACAAGGAGGACCAGCCGAACGACACCGGAACGCTGATCCGCACCGATGTCGAGCTGTTGCAGACCACGCGGGTCGCCGGCATGGCCCTCAGGTCCCTCGAGTCACAGGAGAAGCCTGAGGACTTCATGCGGGACTACCGGGGTACCGGTCTGACCAACAACCTGCTGCGGATTGATGTGACCGGCGCCGACGACGCGGAAGCGGTGGCCCGGGCGCAGGCGCTGGCCGATGCGTTCGTCGCGGACCATGTGCGGCGGATGCGGGAAGCCGCGCAGGCCGAGGCCGCGGCCCTGCTCGACCAGCGGGACCGTATGCGGGACGAGCTGGGCGAGGTCAACAAGGCGATCGGTGAGCAATCCCCGGACGCCGACCCCAAGGCGTCGGCGGACATCGAGTCGCTCTTCGCGCGCCGGGCCGAACTCAGCTCGCGCATCGCCGAATTCGACCAGCGAGCCGCGGAGGCACGCACCGGAACCCCCAAGGTCGTGGCCGGAACGGAGATCGTGGACGCCCCGCGCGCGGTGCGGCACTCGCTGCCCGAGGCAGCTGCCACGAACGCCGCGATCGGGCTGGTCCTCGGACTCGTGCTCGGGCTCGCGGTGGCCGCGGTCGGCACGGTGGTGGCGGACCGCCCCGTGCTGCGCCGGGACATCGCGGCCAATTTGGGTGCCTCCGTCATCGCCGAACTGCCCCGCCGCTCAGGCAGGTTGTGGCAGCGCCGACGGACCCGGGCGGCACGTGAACGGCTCACCGTGACCCTGGCCCGCACGGCGCGCGGCTCCGCGGAACCGTTGTCGCTGCTGGAACTGGGCTGTGCGCGCAGCGCGAGCGTGCTCGCGGTGGATGTCGCCGGAGCGCTGGCAGCCGACGGGCCCGTGGCCGTCGTCGACGGTCTCCCCGGCCCGCAGCTCGCCGGCCGCCGCACGAAGCCGGGTGATCCCGCCGTGATCAGCGGCGAGGGTGTCGCGACCGTGTCGCCCGAGGAGCGCCTGCTCGGCGTCGGCTCGGTGGCGCCCGGCACGGCCTGGACCGACCTCCAGTACCTCGGCACTCGGACCGTGCTCGTCCTGCGGGCCGGGCACGCCAGTGCCGCATGGCTGCACACCGTGGCACGGCAACTCGCGGACCAGCACATACCGGTGATCGGTGTGGTGCTCATCGACCCCGACCCGCGGGACCGGACCGACGGCACGCTGTGGGACGGCCTGCACGTCGCGCTGCGCGGCCGGAGCGAGCGGCCGCCCCGACAGCAGGGGACGGGCCGGTGGCAGGCGGAGCGGCTGCCGATGGCGGCGGCACGGGTCCCGGACAGCAACCAGGAAGCGCGGTAGCACATGTGTGGCATCGCAGGCACGTACCGATGGCCCGACGGAAAGGTCGTCACCGACCGGCTCACCGACACCCTCGCCCACCGCGGTCCCGACGGGGCGGGCCGCTACAGCCACACCCTCGGTGACGGCGAAGTGCACCTCGGGCACCGCCGGCTGGCCATCATCGACCTGTCCGAGACCGGCGCCCAGCCGATGGTCTCGGACGGCCTCGCCCTGACGTACAACGGCGAGCTGTACAACGCGCCCGAGCTGCGGGCCGAGCTGCAGTCCGAGGGGGTGCGCTTTCGCGGCACCTCCGACACCGAGGTGCTCCTGGAGGCGTGGCGGCGCTGGGGCACGGACTGCCTGCCGCGGCTGCGCGGCATGTTCGCGTTGGGGATCTTCGACGAGCGCACCGGTGACCTGGTGCTCGCCCGCGACCAGCTCGGCATCAAGCCGCTGTTCATGCTCCGGCGCGGCGAGGGGCTGATGTTCGCATCCGAGCTCAAGGCGCTCGCCGCCGCGACCGGCGGGTCGCTGGAGGTGGACCATGCGGCGCTGGTGGCCTCGCTGCTGTACTACTGGGTACCGGATTCGCGGTGCGCTTTCCGCGAAGCGGAGAAGCTGCCACCGGGAAGCTGGCTGAGGTGCCGGCCCGACGGCCGGGTGGAGCGCGGCCGGTTCTGGCATCTGAAGGACGTCGCCGCCGAGGGCCGGGAACGGGCCCTGGCCGGCGAGCGACCGGACCTGGCCGCCGTCGTCGAGGACTCGACCCGGCGTCATCTGCTCTCCGACGTACCCGTGGCGACGTTCCTCTCCGGCGGTCTCGACTCCAGCTACCTGACCGCGCTGGCGGCCCGCCACCAACCCGGGATCTCCGCCTACACGATCGGGTTCCGCGCCGAGGACGCCAAATTCGAGGCGATGCCGGACGACCTCCGGTATGCCCGGCAGGTGGCCGACCGGTTCGGCGTCGATCTGCACGAGATCGAGATCGCTCCGAACGTGCTCGACCTGCTGCCGCAGATGACGTACCACCTGGACGAGCCGATCGGTGACCCCGCCGCGATCAACACCTTCCTGATCTGTTCGGCCGCCCGGGAGGCCGGGGTCAAGGTGATGCTCTCCGGGATGGGCGCCGACGAGCTGTTCGCCGGGTACCGCAAGCACCTGGCCAATCTGCTCGCGCTGCGGTACCAGCGCGTCCCGCAGCCGCTGCGGCACGGAGTGTCCGCGGTTGCGGACAGGCTGCCGGTCGCCTCGGCCCGCCGGGGCTACCGGTCGGTGCGCTTCGCCAAGCGGTTCCTCTCCTTCGCCGATCTGCCGGAGGAGACCGCGTTCCGGCGCAGCTACACGATGTACGACCAGGACGAGCTGCTCGCTCTGGTCGATCCGGATCTGGCCGGGACGGTCGATGACGTGCTGACCGAGCACGCTGACATCTACCAGGACAACGACCTCGACGACTTCGTCAACCGCATGTGCCTGGGCGACGCCCGGATGTTCCTGCCGGGACTGAACCTCGCCTACACGGACCGCTCCAGCATGGCCGCGTCGACCGAGGTGCGGGTTCCGTATGTCGACGTCGAGGTCGTCGAGGCGGCGTTCGCGGTGCCGGGCGAACGCAAGATCGTCGGGCGGCAGGGCAAGGCCGTCCTCAAGGAGGCGGCCTCCTCGGTCCTGCCGCGGGAGGTCGTGTACCGGCCCAAGGGCCTGTTCAGCGCGCCGCTGCGCGCCTGGATGAGCCGGGATCTGGCACCGCTGGTGCGCGAGGTGATCCACGACGGAGTGCTCGTCAACTCCGGGCTCCTGCGCCGTGACGCGCTGGCGCGCATGGCCGCCGAGGACGCCGCCGGACGGCAGGACTTCTCCAAGCATCTGTGGCATGTGCTGACCCTCGAGTACTGGTATCGCGACGCGACCTCCGGGTCCGGCCAGAGCACTCGGTACACGGCTTAGGAATCAGAGGAGTACGGGTGAAGCAGGTTGTACAGAACTACAAGAGCGGCGAGCTGGCGGTGCTCGACGTGCCGGTGCCGGGGTGCAAGCCGGGCGGGGTGCTGGTCCGCAGCGCCTACTCGCTGATATCCACCGGGACCGAGCTCATGAAGGTGTCCGAGGCCGGCATGTCGATGCTGGGCAAGGCCCGCTCCCGCCCGGACCAGGTGGCCAAGGTCATGCAGAGCGTGGCCACCAACGGGGTGCCCGCCACCTACCGCAAGGTGATGGGCAAGCTGGACTCGTACACACCCCTGGGCTACTCGCTGTGCGGGGTGGTCGAGCAGGTCGGCGCCGGCATCGACGACGTGAAGGTCGGCGATCTCGTGGCCTGCGCGGGCAACGAGCACGCGTTGCACGCCGAGCTGAACTGGGTGCCGAAGAACCTCTACGCTCCGGTGCCGGACGGACTGGATCCGCGGCACGCGGCCTTCGGCACGGTCGGGTCGATCGCGATGCAGGGTGTTCGCCAGGGCGAGTCGCGGCTCGGCGAAGTGGCGCTGGTCATCGGTCTCGGCCTGATCGGGCAGCTGGTGGTGCAGCTTCTGGCCGCTTCGGGAGTCCGCGTGGTCGGGGCCGACCCCGACCCGGCGCGCCGCGAACTCGCCGAGCGTCTGGGCGCGGCGGCTTGCGGCGATCCCGCCTCCGCGGTCGTGGAGAACTCCGTCGTCGAACTCACCGACGGTCACGGCGTGGACCAGGTGTACCTGGCCGCCGGCGGTGGCAGCAACCAGCCCGTCGAGCTGGCCGCGCGGCTGTGCCGGGACCGCGGCCGGGTCGTGGACATCGGCAAGTGCCGCCTCGACCTGCCGTGGAACGCGTACTACGAGAAGGAACTCGACGTCCGGTTCTCCCGCAGTTACGGCCCCGGGCGCTACGACCCGGAGTACGAGCTCGACGGGCGGGACTACCCGATCGGCTATGTGCGCTGGACCGAGCGCCGGAACCTGGCGTGCTTCCTCGACCTCGTCGCCCGCGGCAGCGTCGACGTGGAGCCGCTGGTCTCCCACATCGCCGACTTCGACCAGGCGGTGGAGACGTACCAGAGCCTGAAGGACGGCGAACTCAAGGCGGTGGCCGTGCTGTTCCGCTACCCCGAGCACGCGAGCGAGGCAGCGGCCCCGGCGCTGACCGTGCCCGCGGTGCAGCCGCGCGGCGGCCCGGCGTCCACCCGGGCCGTGGCCGCCAGGTCACCGGTGCGCCTCGCGTTCGTCGGCGCGGGCAACTATGCGACGTCGATGCTGCTGCCCCACCTGGCCCAGCGCGACGGAGTCGAGTTGTCGACCGTCGTCACCACGACGGCACTGTCCGCAGCGAACGCCCAGCGGAAGTTCGGCTTCGCCGAGGCGACCACCGATCTCGACGCCGTGCTCGGCGACAAGGCCATCGACGCGGTGTTCGTGGTCACCCGCCACAGCTCGCACGCCGAACTGACCCGACGGGCACTGCTGGCCGGCAAGGCGGTGTTCGTGGAGAAGCCCCTGGCGCTCACCGAGAAGGACCTGGCAGACGTGCTCGCGGCTGTCGAGGAGTCCGGCAACGACCGGCTGCAGGTGGGCTTCAACCGACGGTTCGCGCCGCTGCTCCAAGAGGCCAAGAGGCGGTTCGGCGCCCGGAGCGGTCCGGCGAGCCTGCGCTACCTGGTCAACGCGGGCCGCCTCGGACACGGCAGCTGGTACCTCCAACAGGGTACGGAGGGCTCGCGGTTCGCGGGCGAGGGCGGACACTTCATCGACACCGCGAGCTGGCTGCTGGAGGCCGACCCGGTCTCGGTGTACGCGGTCGCCCCGTCCGGCAACGAGGACCTCCAGGTCGTGCTGCGCTACCCGGACGGATCCACCGCGACCATCAGCTATGTCACCACCGGAGCGGCCGGCTTCCCCAAGGAGACGCTGGACCTGATCGCGGACGGCAAGGTGCTGCGGCTGGACGACTTCGTCCGCGCCTCGCTGTTCGCAGACGGCGGCGGGGCCGGCCGCAAGCGGTGGGTCAGTTCGCGGCTGCCCAAGGCTCGGGACAAGGGTCAGGAGGCCGAACTGGCCGCGTTCGTCAGGGCCGTGCGGACCGGTGGACCGATGCCGGTGCCGCTGGATTCGCTGGTCGCCACCACCGCGGCCACTTTCGCCGTACAGGCAGCCCTGGCCGGCGGCGCGCCGGTGACGTTGGCGAGCGCGCGATGACGGTGAGCTCGGGGAGTGCGGGTTGGTACCTGCGGCGCCTGTCCCGGATGGGGCCGCGGGAGGTCGGCGGCCGGGCGGGCGACGCGGTGCGCAGACGGCGGTGGCGGTCGGCGCCGCCCAACTGCCCGCGCGTGACCGGCGCCCGGTTCACCGCGGTGCTGCCCGCCGGGACGTTCGCCGCGGTGCCACCGGACGCCGCGAAACGTCTCATCGCCGAGGCGGACCGGCTGCTGGCGGGGCACGTCGAGTATTTCGGCGTGGTCCGTGACGACCTGGTCGATCCGGACTGGTGGCAGGACCCGAAGACCGGCCGCCGGGCTCCGTGGGGCTACGCCTTCGACGTGCCGTACCGCAACGAGGACGCGGTCGGGGACATCAAGCAGATCTGGGAGCCGTCCCGGCATCAGTACCTCACCGTGCTCGCCGCCGCCTACGCGATCACCGGGGACGAGCGGTACGCCGAGCGGGTCGCCGAGCATCTGCGGTTGTGGTGGGCGGCCAACGCACCGCTCCACGGAGTGCACTGGATCAGCGGCATCGAGCTGGGGATCCGGCTGCTGTCCTGGGTGTGGATCCGCCGGCTGCTCGACGGCTGGCCGGGCGTGGCGGGGCTGTTCGAGGACAACCCGGTGGCGCTGAACCAGATCTGGCACCACCAGCGCTGGCTGGCCGCCTTCCCCAGCCGGGGATCGTCGGCGAACAACCACGTCATCGCCGAGGCCGCCGGGCAGTTCGCCGCCGCCTGCGCGTTCGGCTGGTTCCCCTCCTCGGCGCGCTGGCGAGCCGACGCGCTGCGGTCGCTGGAGCGGCATCTGCGCGGCAACACCTTCGACTCCGGCCTCAACCGTGAGCTGGCCACCGAGTACCACGGACTGGTGCTGGAGCTCGGCCTGGCCGCCGTGGCCGAGGCGGACGCCGCCGACACGCCGGTCCCCGCATCCATTCGGCTGGTACTGCTGCGGATGACCGACGCGCTCGCGGCCGTCGTGGACAACCGGTTGCGGCCGCCGCGCCAGGGTGACGCGGACGACGGTCACGGTCTGATCGTGGACGGTGCGGGCACCGACCGCTGGGCCTCCCTGCTGGCCACCGGAGACGCCGTGTTCGGCCGGCTCGCCTGGTGGCCGGTGGTGACCGGCACCGATGTGCGCACCACGCTGCTGGCCGCTCTCATCCGGCCGTACTCGGCCGAGGCAACCGCACCGGAGGTGACGCGCCCGGAGAGCCGGCCGGCTCATTTCGCCGACGCGGGCATGACCATCCTGCGTGGTCCGGAGGAGATCTGGTGCCGCTGCGACGGCGGTCCGCACGGCTTCCTGTCCATCGCCGCCCACGCCCACGCGGACGCGCTGTCCGTGGAGGTACGGCACGACGGTGTCGACGTGCTCGCCGACCCGGGGACGTACTGCTACCACGGGCAGCCCGAGTGGCGGCAGTACTTCCGGTCGACCCTCGCCCACAACACCCTGCAACTGGACGGCGTTGACCAGTCTGTCTCCGGCGGCCCGTTCCTGTGGACCCGGCATGCCCGCAGCCGCGTCCTGGTCGCGGACACCTCCGCCGCCGACGACGGGGGGACGGCCCGCTGGGGCGCCGAACACGACGGCTACCAGGGCTCGGTGCACCGCCGCCGGGTGGAACTGAAGGCCACGAGCCGGGAGCTGAGAGTGGTCGACGAGGTGCGCGGTCCGAACCGGGCCATGCAGCTGGCGTTCCACCTCGGCCCGGCGATCGCCGCGGACCTGGCGGGAAGCCGGGCCATGCTCACCTGGACCCGGGACGGCGAGGAACGCTCCGCGGAGCTCGACCTGCCCGGAGAACTGAACTGGCGTGCGCATCGCGGCGAGATGGACCCGCCGCTGGGCTGGTACTCCCCCGGATTCGGGCGCAAGGAACCCACCACCACGCTGGTCGGCACCGGCCCCGCCGACGCCGCCGCGCTGCTGGTGCAGTTCACCACCGTGCTCAGGTTCCACGGCTAGGCGGGCACGTGGGATTCACGAGGCGGCACTCGGCGTGGGCGGCGGCACCGCTGGCCCTGGCTCTGCTGGCGACCGGCTGTGACAGCACGTCGGACGCCGGGGCGAAGCCGACCCCTGCCCCGTCGTCCAGGGCCGTCGCGCGGGTGTGCGCCGACCCGGAGGCCGGGCCGACGGGTGCGCCGGCGGGCGCGGTCAGCGTCGACGCCGGGGTGGTCGGCGACCTGGCGGCGAAGACCGCGAGCAACCCTCCCGGCACCACGTTCTGGCTTCGACCGGGCAAGCACACGCTCGGTCCGGACCGGTTCGCCCAAGTCGTTCCCAAGGAGGGGAACCGTTACCTCGGTGCGCCGGGCGCGGTGCTCGACGGCGGGAAGAAGAACCAGTACGCGTTCGGCGGCAAAGCCCGCGACGTCACCATCCGCCATCTGACCGTGCAGCGTTTCGTCGCGCCGCTGGACGAGGGCGTGGTCAACCATGACTCGGCCGACGGGTGGGTGATCGAGCACGCGACGATCCGGGACAACTCCGGTGCCGGGCTGATGGCCGGTGCCCGCCAGCAGGTCCGCGCCAGCTGCCTGCGCGGCAACGGACAGTACGGAATGAACGCGTACAAGGGCAGCGGCCCCATCAGCGGCCTGGTGGTCGAGGGCAACGAGATCACGGGCAACAACACCGACGACTGGGAGCGACGGCGGGAAGGCTGCGGCTGCACCGGAGGCATCAAGTTCTGGGCCGTCAACGGCGCCGATGTGCGTGGCAACTGGGTGCACGACAACCGTGGGACAGGGTTGTGGGCGGACACCAACAACAACGACTTCCGTATCGAGAACAACCTGATCGAGGGCAACGACGGTGCCGCGCTGATCTACGAGACCAGCTACAACGCGGTCATCCGGGGCAACACGATCCGGCGGAACAACTGGGTCGAGGGCCGCGCGGAGGCCGACCGCGGCGACACCTTCCCGTTCGCGACCGTCTACGTGTCCGAATCCGGCGGCGAACCACGGATCAGAGCCCGCACCGACAAGATCGAGATCTATCGGAACGTTCTGGAGAACAACTGGTCCGGGATCACCCTGTGGGAGAACGCCGACCGCTTCTGCAACAGCCCGGCCAACACCTCATCAGGTGAGTGCACCCTGCTGGTTCCCGATATCGACCGCTGCGCGAAGCCGGCCATCGCCAGAGCACCGCTGTACGCCGACTGCCGGTGGAAGACCCAGCGGGTGGACATCCACGACAACCGCTTCGTGCTGGACAAGGCCGTCGTCAAGTGCACGGCGCAGTGCGACCGCATGGCGGTCCTCGCCAACTACGGCACCTATCCGGACTGGTCGCCGTACCGGGGCGAGCGGGTCTCCGAAGCGATCACGCGCACGCAGCACAACCGCTGGCGCGACAACGTCTACGTCGGACCATGGACATTCGTCGCCCACGACCCGAGCCAGGTGCTCGACTTCGTGCGCTGGCAGGGCGTGCCGTACGAGCAGGACGCGGGCAGCACCCTCGACCCACGGGCCGGTGGTTGAGGTGGCCCAGAACCTGCAACGCGGTGGGCTGCCGGACGGACCGGACACGGCGGACAAGCAGAACGGCACCGAACCGCGCCCTTCCGGCTCCCCGAGGATCGTCGGGACGGTCTGGGGGCTCCTGGTCCTCAACACGCTCGGCTCCGCCGGGGCGAAGACCATCGTCCCGCTGCCCCGGTCCCTCATCCAGATGGTCACCATGGGCGCGCTGGTCGCCGCGTTCACGCTGGCCCTCGCCGTCAATCTCCGGCTGCGCATCCGGGCCAGTGCGTACGTGTCCCTGCTCACCCTGCTCCTGGTGACGAGCGTGATCTCCAGCGCGAACCCGGAGTCCGGGTTCGGTGCGCTGTTCCGCTGTGCCCGGCTGGCTCTCTTCGTCGGCACACTGTGGCTGCTCAGCCGCTGGTGGGACGGTGGCCTGACGTTCGTCCGGCATCACGTCCGGATGTACTTCGCGGTGCTCGGGTCGGTGGCCGCCGGCCTGCTCATCTCACCGGGCGCGGCCCTGCCCGAGCTCTACGGCGGCCGGCTGGTCGGCGCGTTGTGGCCGCTCACCCCGCCGCAGATCGGACAGTACGCCGCGGTGATCATCGGGCTCACCGTGCTGCTGGTGGTGGGCCGCCGGACCGACAGGGTCGGGGCGTCGGTGATCATCGTGCCCGCACTCGTCCTGCTCGCACTGACCCACACCCGGACGGCCACGCTGGGCCTGTTCGTCGGGCTGGTGCTGGCAATCGGCTCGCTCCTCCTCACCAGCGCCACGGCCCGCCGCTTCTTCACCTGGGCGGTACTGTGCGCCACGGTGGCCGCGGTGGGGTTCTCCTCCCTGCTCCAGGCGTGGTTCCTGCGCGGACAGACCAGGGAGAACTTCGCCAGCCTCACCGGCCGGGCCAAGGTCTGGGACGCCCTGCTGTCCGAACCCCGGACGACCGGGGAGAAGGTGTTCGGCATGGGCCTGGGCGACAAGTCGTTCGGCGGGCTGCCGATCGACAACAGCTGGCTGGCCGTCTACCAGGAACAGGGACTGATCGGCGTCACCCTGGTGGCGGCGATCATCATCGTCCTCGGCGGCATCGCGTTGCTGCGGCCACCGTCGCTGCAGAGGGCCTGCGCGATCTTCCTGATCAGCTACTGCGCGATCGCGTCGTACACGGAGGCCGGCCTGGGCGACGCCTCGCCGTATCTGCTGCATCTGGCCCTGGCCGCCTCGCTGCTCGCGGCGCCTGCCACGGCCGCCCCCCTCGCACCGCCCCACGTCCCTCGACGGCGTATCCCGCGATGGGCCCGGAGAACGGAGGCGACCTGACCATGCACGTTCTCGTGGCGCACAACCGCTACGCCTCGGCGCAGCCGAGCGGGGAGAACAAGGTCGTCGACCAGGAGGTGGAGGTACTGCGCGCGGCCGGCCATCGGGTAGAGGTGTTCGAGCGGCGCAGCGACGACATCGCCGCCCGCTCCCTGCTCGGCAAGGCCGCAGTCCCGCTCCTCGTGCCGTGGAACCCGGCGGTCCGCGCGGAGCTCGCCGCCCGCCTGCGCACCGAGCGGCCGGACGTGGTGCACGTCCACAACGTCTTCCCGCTCCTGTCCCCCGCGGTGCTGGCCGCCTGCGCCGACGCCGGCGTGCCCGCCGTCGCCACGCTGCACAACTACACTCAGATCTGCCCGCCGGGCACGCTGCAGCGGGACGGCCGGCCGTGCACCGAGTGCGTCGGGGCGGCGGCACCGCTGCCCGCCGTCCGGCACGGCTGCTACCGGAACTCCCGCCTCGCGACGGTGCCGCTCGCGGTCAGCCTGTCGGTCAACCGGCGACGGTGGTGGTCCGGCGTGGAGCGGTTCTTCTGCATCTCCGCGGCGCAGCGCGACGTCCTGGTGCGGGCCGGTATGCCGGCCGAACGGCTGGCGGTGAAGCACAACTTCGTCCCCGACACGGATGCCCGCCGATCGGGCGCAGGCGACCATCTGCTGTATCTGGGCCGGCTCGCGGAGGCCAAGGGCGTACGGCTGCTCATGGCCGCATGGGACGAGATCGCAGCGAGCGGCGGTGTCGGCGTGCCGCTCGTGATCGCCGGCACGGGACCGCTGGAGCACGAGGTCACCGCCTGGGCGGCGGGCCGGGACGACGTGCGCTGCGTCGGCCTGTACGACACGGCCCGGTGCAGGGAGGCCATCGCGCGATCGGTCGCGGTGGTGGCCCCCTCGACGTGGCTCGAGGCGTTCGGCCTCGTCGTCGTCGAGGCGATGGCCGCGGGGGTCCCGATCGTCGCGGCCGGTCACGGCGCCTTCGTCGAACTCGTCGAGGACGGCGTGACCGGCCTGTTGCACCGGCCGGGCGAGGTCGCCTCGCTCGCGTCCTGCATACGCCGGATCGCGGCCGGGCCGGACCGCAACCGGGACATGGGCCAGGCGGCCCGGCGCCGATACGAGCAGGGGTTCAGCCCGGCCGTCGGCCTGGAGCGCCTGCTGGAGGAGTACCGCACCGCGATCGCGGGACGGTCAGCGCTGACGCGCGGCGGAAACGCCCGCGCGAGCAGGGGGGATGGGGACAGCACATGACACGATGCCGACTCTGCGGCTCGGAAGCGATGGCGAGCGTCGTCGACCTCGGGGCGACGCCACCATGTGAGAGCTTTCTCGCCGCGGACCAACTGGACCGGCCGGAGCCGGCGTACCCGCTGCACCTGCGGGTCTGCACCGACTGCTGGCTGGCGCAGATACCGCCACTGATCACGCCCGAAGAGACGTTCAGCGAGTACGCGTACTTCTCCTCCTTCTCGACCTCCTGGGTCGAGCACGCGCGCACGTTCGTCGCCGACGCCGTGCAGAGGCTGGGTCTCGGCACCGACGCCTTCGTGGTCGAGGTCGCGAGCAACGACGGGTACCTGCTGAGGCATGTGGTGGACCGCGAGATCCGCTGCCTCGGCATCGAGCCGTCGGTGAACGTCGGCAAGGCGGCGCGGGACGCGGGTGTGCCTACCCTCACGGCGTTCCTGGACCCGGCCACCGGCACCGCCGTCCGCGAGGAGCACGGACCGGCCGACCTGGTCGTGGCCAACAACGTGTACGCGCACATCCCCGACGTGGTCGGCTTCACCCAGGGGCTGCGCGCCCTGGTCGCCGACGACGGCTGGGTCTCCATCGAGGTACAGCATCTGCTGACCCTGATCGAGGACAACCAGTACGACACGATCTATCACGAGCACTTCCAGTACTACACGGTCGCGGCCGCGATCCGGGCACTGGCCGGCGGCGGACTCTCGCTCGTGGACGTGGAGTTGCTGCCCACGCACGGCGGCTCCATCCGGCTGTGGGCCCGGCCGGCCGAGGTGGCCGGCGAGCCGACCGGCCGGGTGGCCGACGTGCTGGCCCGGGAGAAGGCCGCCGGGCTCCAGGAGCTGTCCGGGTACACCGAGTTCTCCGACCGGGTGGCCAAGGTGCGACGGGATCTTCTGCGGTTCCTCATCGAGGCGGCCGACCGCGGCGAGACGGTCGTCGGCTACGGCGCCCCGGGCAAGGGCAACACCCTGCTCAACCACTGCGGTATCCGGCCCGACCTGCTGCCCTACACGGTCGACCGCAACCCCTACAAGCACGGCAGGTTCACCCCGGGCACCCGCATACCGATCCTGCCGCCCGATCAGATGTCCGTCGACCGGCCGGACTACGTCCTCGTCCTCCCGTGGAACCTGCGGGCCGAGCTGGTCGAGCAACTGTCCTTCATCGGCGAGTGGGGCGGCCGGCTGGTCTTCCCCATCCCGGAACTGAGCATTGTCGAGGTCACGTCGTGAAGGTCGTTCTATTCTGCGGCGGTTACGGGATGCGGATGCGCAACGGAACCCCCGACGATGTTCCCAAGCCGATGGCGATGGTCGGACCGCGGCCGCTGATCTGGCACGTCATGCGCTACTACGCGCACTTCGGGCACACGGAGTTCATCCTGTGCCTCGGATACGGGGCCCACCACATCAAGGACTTCTTCCTCAACTACGAGGAGACGGCGTCCAACGACTTCGTGCTCAGGGGCGGGCGCACCGAGCTGTTGTCCACCGACATCTCGGACTGGACGATCACGTTCGCGCAGACCGGCGTCGAGTCACCGATCGGGGAGCGCCTGCGCCGGGTGCGGCACCACCTCGACGGCGACGAGATGTTCCTCGCCAACTACGCCGACGTGCTCACCGACGCACCCCTGCCGCAGATGATCGACCGGTTCGCCGGGCGTGACGCCGGCGCGTCGATGATGGTGGTGCCGCCTCAGTCGTCCTTCCACTGCGTGGACCTGGGCGAGGACGGCCTGGTGGGAGGCATCACCGCGGTGAGCGAACTGCCGCTGTGGGAGAACGGCGGCTACTTCGTGCTCCGCCAGGAGATCTTCGACCACATCCCGGAGAACGGGGACCTGGTCGCCGACGGATGCGCCCAACTGGCCAAGCACGGAAGGCTGGTGGCGCACCAGCACCGCGGCTTCTGGAAACCGACCGACACCGTGAAGGAGCGGGCCGCGCTCGACGCCGCCTACGCCCGGGGCGACCGCCCGTGGGCCGTGTGGGAACGGGACGGCGCGGGAGCGAAAGCCAGGGTGAGGGCCACATGATCCGGCTCGGCGCCGGACCACTGGACCGGATCGTGGCGGTGGGCGCGCACTGCGACGACATCGCCATCGGCGCCGGCGGCACACTGCTGATGATGTGCCTCGCGCGGCCGGGCATC
The DNA here is from genome assembly GCF_040302905.1 of Streptomyces sp. NPDC096193. Taxonomy (NCBI): domain Bacteria; kingdom Bacillati; phylum Actinomycetota; class Actinomycetes; order Kitasatosporales; family Streptomycetaceae; genus Streptomyces; species Streptomyces sp. NPDC096193. The sequence continues at coordinate 27,983 of NZ_JBEOSJ010000029.1, forward strand.
CGCGTCGACGCACTGGTGCTCACCGGCGGCGGCAGCGACCGGGAGCAGGAGGAGCAGGCCGCGCTGGCCGCCTTCTGCCCCGGCGCCGACCTTCGGCTCACCGTGCACAAGCTGCCGGACGGCCGGCTGCCCGCGTACTGGGAGGAGGCCAAGGCCGCGGTCGAGGAACTGCGCCAACGGAGCGAGCCGGATCTCATCCTGGCCCCGCGCACCGATGACGCGCACCAGGACCACCGCGGTCTGGCACGGCTGATCCCCACCGCGTTCCGCGATCACCTCGTGCTCGGCTACGAGATCGTCAAGTGGGACGGCGACCTCGGCCGTCCGTCGGCGTACCAGCCGTTGTCACCGCAGATCGCCGAAGAGAAGGTGCGGCTGCTGCAGGAGCACTACCCCTCGCAGCGGCACCGGCCCTGGTACGACCGGGAGGCCTTCCTCGGGCTGGCCCGGATCCGCGGTATCGAATGCCAGGCGCGCTACGCCGAGGCGTTCGCCGTCACCAAACTCACTCTCGAGCTGGGGGAATGAACCTTGCGCGTACTGCTGACCGGCCACCAGGGCTATCTGGGCACCGTCATGGCCCCGGTTCTCACCGCCGCCGGGCACGAGGTCGTCGGGCTCGACGCCGGCCTGTTCGCCGACTGTGTGCTGGGCCCGCCGCCGGCCGACCCTCCCCCAGTCGGCGCCGGCGCGCCTGTGGGCGGTGCCCCCATGGGTCACCGGGTGGACCTGCGCGACGTCACCGCCGACCACGTGGCCGGGGTGGACGCCGTGATCCACTTGGCCGCCCTGTCCAACGACCCGCTGGGATCGCTGGCGCCGCAGCTCACCTACGACATCAACCACCACGCGTCCGTACGCCTGGCCCGGCTGGCCCGCGACGCCGGAGTGCGGCGCTTCCTGTACGCGTCGACCTGCTCGGTCTACGGCGCCTCCGGCGGCGACGACCTGGTCGGTGAGGACGCTCCGTTGCGCCCGGTGACGCCGTACGCGGAGTCGAAGGTACGGGTGGAGGACGACCTGCATGCGCTGTCCGACGGGGACTTCAGCCCGGTGTACATGCGCAACGCCACCGCCTTCGGTTTCTCGCCCCGGCTGCGCGCCGACATCGTGCTGAACAACCTGGTGGGCCATGCCCTCCTGTCCGGCCAGGTGCTGGTGCTCTCCGACGGCACCCCTTGGCGTCCGCTGGTCCACGCCGCCGACATCGCACGGGCCTTCGCGGCCGCGCTGACCGCGCCGCGCGAAGCGGTGCACGACCGGGCGTTCAACATCGGCAGCGAGGTCAACAACGTCACGGTCGCCGAGATCGCCGATCAGGTCGCCGAAGCGGTCTCCGGCGCTCAGGTGAAGATCACCGGGGAGAACGGCGCCGATCCGCGTTCGTACCGCGTGGACTTCTCCCGGTTCCGCGCCGCGATACCCGGCTTCGACTGCGAGTGGACGGTGAAGCAGGGCGCCCTCGAACTCGCCGACGCCTACCGGAGACACGGGCTCACGCGTGAGGACTTCGAGCGGCGTTTCACTCGCCTCGCCGTGCTGCGCGCGGCGTCCGAGGCCGGCGCCGTCGACGACACCCTGCGGTGGCGCCGATGACCTCTACCGGCGAAGAGATGCACGCCCTGGTGGAGCGGCTCTACCCGCTGTGCCGGAGCATCACCGGCGACGGTGTGCGCGCCACCCTGGACATCGTCGGCGAGTACGTCCCGCTTCAGGTGCACGAGGTACCGACCGGGACGCAGGTGCTCGACTGGACGGTGCCCCAGGAGTGGAACATCCGCGACGCGTACATCGCCGACGCCGCCGGCAACCGGGTCGTCGACTTCGCCGCGTCCAGCCTGCACGTGCTCGGCTACAGCGTGCCGGTGTCGCGCATCATGCCGCTGGCCGAGCTGCGCGCACACCTGCACACCCTCCCGGACCACCCGGGCTGGGTGCCGTACCGCACGAGCTACTACCGGCCGGCGTGGGGTTTCTGCCTGTCCCAGGAGACCCTGGACGCGCTGCCGGACGGCGACTACGAGGTACGCATCGACTCCACCCTCGCGGACGGCCATCTCACCTACGCCGAGCACGTGATCCCCGGTCAGGTCTCCGACGAGGTGATCGTCTCCTGCCACGTCTGCCACCCGTCGCTGGCGAACGACAACCTGGCGGGCATCGCGGTGGCGACGTACCTGGCCCGCGCGCTGGCTAAGGAGACGCCGTACTACACCTACCGGTTCGTCTACGCGCCCGGCACCATCGGGGCGATCACCTGGCTGGCCCGTAACGCGGAGCGGGTGGAGCGCGTCAAGCACGGCCTGGTGCTGGCCTGCGCCGGCGACTCGGGCTCGCTGACGTACAAACAGAGCAGACGCGGCGACGCGGAGATCGACAAGGTGATGCGACACGTCCTCGCCGCCTCCGAACGACCGCACCACATCGCCGAGTTCACCCCGTACGGCTACGACGAGCGGCAGTACTGCTCGCCCGGGTTCGACCTGGGCGTGGGCTCGCTCAGCCGGACCCCGTACGCCGGCTACCCCGAGTACCACACCTCGGCGGACAACCCGGACTTCGTCTCCCCCGCGGCGATGGCGGACACACTCGCCGTCTGCCGCGAGGCGTTCGCCGTCCTCGACCGCAACCGGCGGTATCTCAACCTGAGTCCTTACGGGGAACCGCAGTTGGGGCGGCGCGGGTTGTACGACTCACTCGGCGGACGCAGCGACGCGCAGCAGGCGCAGATGGCCATGCTCTGGGTGCTCAGCCTGTCCGACGGCGAGCACGGTCTGCTGGAGGTCGCCGAGCGGTCCGGGCTGCCGTTCGACACCGTCGCCGCCGCGACCGACGCCCTGCACGGCGCCGGTCTGATCAAGTGATGACGCGGATGACCATCGAGGAGGAGAAGGCGACGGCAGCAGCCGGGTCCGCCCGGCGTGCCTTCGCCGGGCGGCTGTCCTGGGGACTGGCCGACCAGGCGGCCTCCAGCATCAGCAACTTCGCGGTGGGGATCTACGTGGCGCGCTCGCTGGGCGTGACAGCGTTCGGCGTGTTCAGCCTCGCCTGGGTGACGTACGGCGTGGTGCTCAACGTGTCTCGCGGCCTGGCCACCGATCCGCTCGTGGTGCGCTTCAGCGGTGTGTCGGACGCGTCCTGGCGCGGGGCGGTGGCCCGGTCGTCGGGTACCGCGCTCGGCGTCGGCGGCGCCATCGGTGCCGTGTGTCTGGTGGTCGGTGTTGCTCTCGGGGGCAGTGTGGGGCCCGCGTTCGTGTGTCTCGGCGTCATGCTGCCGGGGCTGCTGCTCCAGGACGCCTGGCGGTACTCGTTCTTCGCCGCGGGCCTCGGGCGCAAGGCCTTCGTCAACGACCTCGTGTGGGGCGTCGCGCTCGTCCCGGCCCTGGTCGTGGCGGCCCGCGTGGGCAGCGTGGCCGCCTTCGTGCTCGCCTGGGGCGCGTCCGCCACCGTGGCCGCGGGATACGGATACATCCAGTCCGGCATCCGGCCCCGGACGACCCAAGCACGCGCCTGGCTCCGCGAGCAACGCGACCTCGGCAACCGGTACCTCGTCGAGAACGTCAGCCTCAGCGGTGCCGGCCAGCTGCGTGCGTACGGGCTCGGCGTGATCGTCGGGGTCGGCGCCGTGGGCGCGGTCCGGGGCGCCGAACTCCTCCTCGGCCCGTTCCTCGCCGTGCTGATGGGCCTCTCACTGGTCACGGTCGCGGAGGCGGCACGGGTGCTGCGGCGGGCCCCGCACCGCCTCGGCAGATTCTGCCTCCTGCTGGGGGGCGGGCAGGCCGCCGCCGCGCTGCTCTGGGGCGGGGCCCTGCTCCTGATGCCGGACCGGCTCGGCGAACTCGTCCTCGGCGACGTCTGGCACTTGGCCTCACAGCTCATCGTGCCGGTCACCCTCGGCGTCGCGTGCGCCGGCCTCGGCACCGGCGCGGCGGCCGGGCTGCGCGCGCTCGCCGCGGCCCGCCGCAGCCTGCGCTGCCAGCTCTTCGCCTCCGCCTGCTACGTGGCGGGCGGGCTCGGCGGGGCTGCCCTCGGCGGCACGGTCGGCTCGGCCTGGGGCGTCGCCGCCGCGACCCTCGCCGGCTCCGCCGTGTGGTGGCTCCAGCTGCGTTCCGCCCTGCGCGAGCACCACCAGGACACCATCCCCGAAGTGAGGACGACATGACCGCCCACCCCAGGCTGAGCATCGGCCTGCCCGTGTACAACGGCGAGGAGTACCTCGCCGAATCGCTCGACGCCCTGCTCGGCCAGACATACCAGGACTTCGAGCTGGTCATCTCCGACAACGCCTCCTTTGACGGGACCGAGGACATCTGCCGCGAGTACGCCGCGCAGGACTCCCGCATCCGGTACATCCGGCTGCCGCGGAACATCGGCGCCGCTCCCAACCACAACTACGTGTTCACCGAGTGCCGCGGCGAGTTGTTCAAGTGGGCCTCGCACGACGACCTCTACGCCCGGGACCTGCTGCGACGCTGCGTGGAGGCACTGGACGAGCGGCCGCAGGTCATCCTCGCGCACTCCGACCAGGCGGTCATCGACGGCGAAGGACAGCTGAAGGTCCCGTACGAGTACGGGCTCGCCACTGCCTCGCCGCACGCGCCCGAGCGCTTCCGCAGCTTCCTGTTCGAACCCGGTGGCGACGACTTCTACGGGGTGATGCGTGCCGACATGCTGCGCCGGGTGAGGCCGCACAACAGCTACCACCACGCGGACCGCACGTTCGTCGCCGAGATCGTCCTGAACGGGCCCTTCCACCAGGTGCCGGAGCTGCTGTACTTCCGCCGGGACCACCCCACCCGCGCCGAGCGGGCCAACCCGTCCAAGCGCTCCCGGTGCGTCAATCTGGACCCGCGCCGGGCAGGCCCGCTGCACCCGACACCCCGGCTGCTCGCCGAGTACGTCTGGGGGTTCGCCGCGGCGATCCGGCGGGCGCCGTTGTCCCCGGCCGACCGGCGCGCGTGCTTCCGCCACCTGGCCGCGTGGATGACCAGCCGGTTCCGGCCGGGCGCCGGCGAGCGGGTCGAGGACCGCGCCCCTGTCGACCCGGGCCGCCGCACCGTCTCCGTCGACGCCCTCGTCGCCGGGCGTGAGGGGAGGAAAGCGTGACGTCCGCGGACGAAATCCCGGTGCGCGTCGGGGTGTTCGGACTGCTCGGCTCCGGCAACCTCGGCAACGACGGATCGCTGGAGGCGGTGCTCGGGTACCTCCACGCCGCGCACCCGGACGCGGTGGTGGACGCGCTCTGCGGCGGACCCGAGGTCGTGGCGTCCCGGTACGGGATCCCCGCGACGCGGCTGCACTGGTATCGCGGGGAGTACCGGACCGCGGCACGTGCGGGCGCTGTCGTGGCGAAGGGTCTCGGCAAACTCGTCGACGCCGTCCGCACCGCCGCCTGGGTACGCCGGCACGACGTGGTGATCGTGCCGGGCATGGGCGTCCTGGAGGCCACGCTGCCGCTGCGGCCGTGGGGCTTCCCGTACTCGCTGTTCCTGCTCTGCGTGACCGGCCGGATGTTCGGCACCCGGGTCGCGCTGGTCGGCGTCGGCGCCGCCGCCATCGGCGACCGTCCGACCCGTGCCCTGGTGCGCCGGTCGGCGCGGCTGGCCGGTTACCGGTCGTACCGGGACACCCTGTCCCGCGACGCGATGCGGGCCATGGGCGTGGACACCGCGCGCGACGAGGTCTACCCGGACCTCGCGTTCGCCCTGCCGGCACCGGCAGGCGGACCCGACAAGCTCTCAGCCCCGTCGGGGCTGGTCTGCGTCGGCGTCATGGACTTCCACGGCGGCAACGACGACCGCGCCCGGGCCGAGGAGATCCACCGGCGCTACCTCGACGGTACGACCCGGTTCGTCCGCGCGCTGGTCGAGGACGGCAGGCCGGTCCGGTTGCTCACCGGCGACGCATGCGACGCGCCGGTGGTCTCCGCGATCCTCGAAGCGGTGGACTCGCCGCTGGTCACCGCTGCCGAGGCGGCTTCGCTGGCCGACCTGATGAAGGAGACGGCGGCTGCCGACACCGTGGTGGCGACCCGCTACCACAACCTGATCTGCGCGCTGAAGGTCGGCACCCCGACGCTCGCGCTGAGCTATGCGGCGAAGAGCGACGCGCTCATGGATCGGATGGGGTTGGGCGCGTACTGCCACCCGGCTCGCGAGGTGGACGCCGACCGGCTGCTGGAGCAGTTCAGGGCGCTGGAGAAGCGATCGGCGGAGCTGCGGCACACGCTCGCCGAGCGGAACCTGATCGCTGCCCGCCAACTCGACGACCAATTCACCGCGTTGACGGCCGCCCTGTTCCCGCCGGCCGATCTCGCGCACGCCCGCACCCAGGAGACGCCGTGAAGGTGACCGAAGTCCCGGCGATCGCGGGCGCGTACCTCTTCGAGCCGACGGCGTACGCCGACGAGCGCGGCTTCTTCTGCCGCACGTTCGACGCCGACGTGGTCCGCTCGGTGGGCCTCGATCCGAACGCCTTCGTCCAGGACAGTGTGTCCCGCTCGGTCCGCGGCGTGCTGCGCGGCCTGCATCTGCGCTCCGGCGCCGGCGAGGCCAAGCTGGTGCGGTGCTCGTACGGGCAGATCTTCGACGTCGTCGTGGACCTGCGGGCGGACTCGCCGACCTACCGCAACCATGCCTCCTTCGAGCTGTCCGGCGACACGCAGGTGACCCTGTACATCCCGGCGGGGTGCGCGCACGGCTTCCAGTCGCTGACCGAGACCGCCGACACCTCGTACCGGATAGACCGTCCGCACGACCCGGCCGAGGACGTGACGATCGCCTTCGACGACCCGGATCTCGCCATTTCCTGGCCGCTGCCGGTCACATCGATGTCCCAGCGGGACCGGGAGGCACCGAGCCTCGCCGAGGTCCTGAAGCACAGAGAGAGTTGAGGTCGTCGTGGACACCGAAGAGTTTCGACTGCCCCGGTCGCGGACGGCGAACGAGCGGCTGCACGCCATGATTCCGGGAGGCGCGCACACCTACGCCAAGGGCGACGACCAGTACCCCGAGGACTTGGCTCCGGTCATCAGCCACGGCCGCGGTGCCCATGTGTGGGACGTCGACGGCAATCGCTACATCGAGTACGGTTCCGGCCTGCGGTCGGTCAGCCTCGGCCACGCCCACCCACGCGTGATCGAGGCGGTGCGCCGGGAGATCGACCGTGGCAGCAACTTCGTCCGGCCGTCCATCGTGGAGGCCGACGCCGCGGAACGCTTCCTGGCCACGGTGCCGACCGCCGAGATGGTGAAGTTCGCGAAGAACGGCTCTGACGCCACCACCGCCGCGGTGCGGCTAGCCCGCGCGGCCACCGGGCGCCCGCGGGTGGCCGTCTGCGGCGACCAGCCGTTCTTCTCCGTCGATGACTGGTTCATCGGCTCCACGCCGATGTCCGCCGGTATTCCGGCGGAGACCACCGAGCTCACGGTGGCGTTCCCCTACGGGGACCTGGCCGCGACGGAGGAACTGCTCACCCGGTATCAGGGTGAGGTCGCCTGTCTGATCCTCGAACCCGCCGGCCACACCGAGCCGCCTCCCGGTTACCTCGCCGGTCTGCGCCAACTGGCCGACCGGCAAGGCTGTGTACTCGTCTTCGACGAGATGATCACCGGCTTCCGCTGGTCCGAGGCGGGAGCGCAGGGCCTGTACGGAGTCGTCCCGGACCTCTCCACGTTCGGCAAGGCGCTGGGCAACGGATTCGCCATCTCCGCGTTGGCCGGGCGCCGCGAGCTGATGGAGCGCGGCGGGCTGCGCCACTCCGAGGACCGGGTCTTTCTGCTGTCCACCACGCACGGTGCGGAAACGCACTCCCTGGCAGCCGCGATGGCCGTGCAGACCACCTACGTCGAAGAAGGGATCACCGCGCAACTGCACGCCCTCGGTGAGAGATTGGCCGCCGGCGTCACCGAGGCCGCGGCCGGCATGGGTGTCGGCGACCATGTCGTCGTCCGTGGCCGGGCCAGCAACCTGGTCTTCGCCACCCTCGATGAGAACGGGCGGCCGTCGCAGCGGTACCGCACCCTCTTCCTGCGCCGTCTCCTCGCGGGCGGGGTGCTGGCCCCGTCGTTCGTGGTGAGCAGCGCGCTGAGTGACGACGACATCGATCACACCGTCGACGTGGTGGCCCAGGCATGTGCGGTGTACCGGAAGGCCCTTGACGCCGCGGACCCCACGCCTTGGCTGGGAGGACGAGCGGTAAAGCCGGTGTTCCGCCGCTTGACGTGACGTGACGTCAGCGAGGCTCCCGTTGACCGGCGTCGGCCCTCCGGTCGGCCAGGCTGTCGGCGATCCGGTCGACCAGCCACGCGGTCGCCGGTACCACCGCCAGCGCGGTGCACCAGCCGCCGAGGGCGTCCGTCGGGTAGTGCGCGCCCAGGGCGACCTGCGCCCATCCCATCGCGGCGCCCGCAACCAGCGCCGCGGCGAGCACCACCACCGTGCCGGTCTTTCTGCCGAGGCCGAGTCGGCCGGTCGCGAGCAGCGCGACCACGAGGGCGAGCGCGGTGAGGAAGGCGGTGTGCCCGCTCGGATAGGACAGGTTGTCGTCACCGTGGATGGTGCGTGCCACCAGGGGCTTGAGGAGCGTCGTCGTGCCCACGGTCATGGCGGTACCGGCAATGATGAGCGCCGCGGCACGAGGACGCCGAAGCAGCAGGCAGCCCGTTGCGGTGGCCACGACCAGTACCGCCGCTCCCGCAGGCTCGCCCAGGAAGTCGACGGCCAGAGCGACGTCTCGCCACGGCGGGCCCACCCTGTCCGCCGTCGGCCGGATGATCCACCCGTCCACCCGGCCGGGCTCGCTGTGGCCGGCGTACAGGATCCCGAGCACGACGACCATCAGGGCGGCGAGGGCCGCGATCAGCCCGAGCCATGCGCCCAGCGACGGGGGCGGCACCGCGTGCGCCGCTGACCGGCCGGTCACCCGCCCACCGCGTCCGGTCGGCCTGCGGTGCTCTGCGGGGATCGGTCGAGGGGGTTCCGCATCGTGACTCCTGGCGGCGGGGCGAGAGCTCGGCGCTTCACGCGACCTGTGGGCAGCCATGCATCAGCGCCTTCCTCTTTCCGACCCGCCCCATGAGGCGGGGGGTTGTTCGCGGCCGACTCCGGCGACCGTGCAGCGGCACGCCACGGCCTATGCCCCGTCAGTACCTCTGCTCCCGCCAGCAGTTCCGAAAGGCCACCATCGCGACCCCACCGCGCAGGCCGATGAGCGCACCCGCCACACACCGTCGCAGAGCATCCGACAGATGCGATGCCTCTCCTCCCCCCGTCGGGGCCCACGCTATGTCGCCCCCGCCGTTACCGCGATGCCGCGTCCAGAAGAACTGCCCGCCGCCGGCCGCTGACATGGCCGGAACGTGGATGTACAGGCCGCGCGCGGCATCGCTTCCTCAATGGTGCGGTCGCGGCAAACCGCCGTCGGACAGTCCGCGGGTCAGCATCCGGCGCTGCCCGTTGCACCGCCACCACCACGTCCACCATCCCTAAGGCGACGCCGAGCAGCACACTCGCCGCTGGACGGCGGTCCCCCTGGCTTCGCCCCCGCCCCGCTGACGGTCGGCCAAGTGCCGTGTCTGCCCGCTACGTCCGTCGCCTGCGCGACGTTCGCAGTGAGCGCCCGGAGGGACCGCACCGCTCATGACCATGCAGACGTGAATCCCTGGCGAGTGACGGCGAACCGGGCGACGCACCCGCCCCGAGCGGGCATCGCCGCCGTGCCCGCACCCGTGAGCGGGCTGGGACGAACACGCCCGGACGTCAAAGGAGCGCGGCTCAGCGCTCCAGGACGAGGGCCATGCCCTGGCCGACGCCGATGCACAGCGCGGCCAGGCCGGTGCCCGAGCCCGCTTGCGCGAGTTGGTGGGCGACCGCTCCGGTGATGCGGGCGCCGGAGGCGCCGAGCGGGTGGCCGAGGGCGACCGCGCCGCCTCTCGGGTTGAGGAGGCCGGGATCGAGTTCGGGCAAGGCGGCGAGGCAGCCCAGTGCCTGGGCGGCGTAGGCCTCGTTGAGTTCTACGGTGCGCAGGTCGCCGAAGTCTCGCGCGGCCTTCGCGAGGGCCTTGCGGATGGCCTCCACCGGGCCGAGGCCGAAGTACTGCGGCTCGATGCCGGTGACCGCGTTGGCCCGGATCCTGGCGAGCGGCTCGCGGCCGATCTCGGCCAGCCCGGCCTCGTCGGCGAGCAACAGCGCAGCCGCACCGTCGTTGAGGGGCGAGGCGTTGCCGGCCGTGACCGTACCGCCTTCGCGGAAGACGGGCTTCAGACGGGCCAGCGCCGCCAGGGACGTGTCGTCCCGGATGCCCTCGTCACGCAGGAGGTCGATGCTCTCCACCGGGACCACCTCTGCGTCGTATGCACCGTTCTTCCAGGCCCGGGCAGCCTTCTCGTGACTGGCGAGCGCGAAGACGTCCTGGGCTTCACGCGTGATGCCGTACTTGTCGGCGATCAGCTCGGCGGTCTCGCCGAGCGGGATCGTCCACTCCTCGGGCATGCGCGGGTTGACCATCCGCCAGCCGAGGGTGGTGGAGTACAGCTGCTGGTTGCCGACGGGGAAGGCCCGCTCCGGTTTCGGCAGGACCCAGGGGGCGCGGCTCATGGATTCCACTCCACCGGCCACGGCGATCGACGCGTCGCCGAGTGCCACGGCGCGGGCCGCTTGGACGACGGCCTCCATCCCCGAGCCGCACAGCCGGTTCACCGCGGATCCGGGGACGGTGACGGGCAGGCCCGCCAGCAGTACGGCCATGCGGGCGACATCACGGTTCTCCTCCCCCGCTCCGTTGGCGTTCCCGAACAGCACGTCGCCGATGAGGGCCGGGTCCAGGGCAGGACTCCGCTCGAGCAGACGCCGCAAGACGCCGGCTGCGAGATCGTCCGGACGCACGGCGGACAGGGCACCGCCGTAACGGCCGATCGGTGTGCGGACGGCGTCGACGACGTACACGTCCCGCGGGCTCTCGTTCATCGGGACTCCTTCTGGTTGCGAGGAACAGCTGAGGGCAGGTGAACCCGCTGGTCCGGGGCGGGCTTTCCGGAACCCGGCCGGCGGGGTTCAGGCACTGGCCGGACGCCGGCTGACGGTGGCCGGCACGTGTACCGGCGCGGCGGTACGGGCGACGACCTCGTCGGGGTGCACGCCGGGAGCGGTCTCGACGAGGACGAGGCCGCGCTCGGCGACGTCCAGGACGCCGAGGTCTGTGATGACGCGGTCGACACACGCCCGGCCGGTCAGCGGCAAAGTGCACTCGGCAACAAGTTTCGGGCTGCCGTCCTTTGCGCAGTGGTCCATGACGACAATGACCCGCCGGGCGCCGTGGACGAGGTCCATCGCACCGCCCATGCCCTTGACCATCTTGCCGGGGATCATCCAGTTGGCGAGATCGCCGGTGGCGGAGACCTGCATGGCGCCCAGTATCGCGGCGTCCATGTGGCCGCCGCGGATCATTCCGAAGGACAGTGACGAGTCGAAGAAGCTCGCGCCCGGCAGCACCGTGACCGTCTCCTTGCCCGCGTTGATCAGGTCGGGGTCGACGTCCTGCTCGTCGGGATACGGGCCGACGCCGAGGATGCCGTTCTCCGACTGGAGGACTACGTGGATACCTTCGGCCATGTGCTGGGGCACCAGCGTCGGCAGTCCTATGCCGAGGTTGACGTAGTCGCCGTCCTGGATCTCGGCCGCGGCGCGGGCCGCCATCTCGTCCCTGGTCCAAGGCATCAGTGCTGCACCGTCTCTCGTGCCGGAGGTGCGGAGACCGTGCGCCGTTCGATGTACTTGTCCACCGCTTGTTCCGGCGTCAGTTCCACCACACGCTGGACGAAGACGCCGGGGAGATGGATCTCGTCCGGGTCGAGTTCGCCGGGTTCGACCAGCTCCTCCACCTCGGCGACGGTGACGCGGCCGGCCATCGCCGCGAGCGGGTTGAAGTTTCGGGCCGACCGGTGGAAGACGAGGTTGCCGTGCCGGTCGCCCTTCGCGGCCCGCACGAGAGCCACGTCGGTGGTGATGCCGTGCTCGAGCACGTAGCGCCGGCCGTCGAACTCGCGGACTTCCTTGGGCGGTGATGCGACGGCTACGGTGTCTTCCCCGGGGGAGTAGCGCCAGGGCAGTCCGCCTTCGGCGACCTGAGTGCCGACCCCGGCGGGCGTGTAGAAGGCGGGAATGCCGCAGCCGCCGGCCCGCAGGCGTTCGGCGAGCGTGCCCTGAGGCGTCAACTCGACCAGCAGTTCGCCGGAGAGGTACTGGCGGGCGAACTCCTTGTTGTCACCGACGTAGGAGCCGGTGACGCGGGCGATGCGCCCCGCGGCGAGGAGGATACCGAGGCCGCCGCCGTCGACACCGCAGTTGTTGGACACCACGCTGAGTCCGCTCGCGCCGGTCGCGTACAGCGCCTGGATCAGCACATTGGGGACGCCGCTGAGGCCGAAGCCGCCGACGGCGAGCGATGCTCCGTCCCCGACATCCGCCAGCGCGACCTCGGCGCCGGCCACCACCTTGTCCATGTGCACTGCACTCCGTTCTGTTCGGCGAAGGCGGGAGGGGCGCCCGCCTCTGTTCGTGCGTCCTTGCGTCCGTGCGGTCGCGTGTCCGGTACACGTCCAGCGCTCCGGTGGCGCTGGAGTACGGTCAGCGCTGCAGCACAGCCCTCAGGGCGGCCAACAACTCCTCGTACGCGGTGGGTTCGGCCTCCGGAGTCGAGACGGACCGCCAGGCGATGTACCCGTCAGGCCGGACCAGCAGGCACCCGTCCTCGGCGAGTTCCGATGTACGCCGCCACTCGCCATAGGCGTCGCGGCTGTTCGCGGCGCCTATGCGCACGGACTTCAGGGGAATGCCCAGTGCGTTGCCGCAGTTTGCCGCCGCGGACTCCCACACGCCTCCGCAGAGTCCGGTCACGACCGTGAAGGTGCCCTTGCCGACGATGTCCAGCGTGGAGATCCGGTGGCCGTCGCCGTCGACGAGCCAGGCGTGCGGCACTTTGGCGCCGGGGCGGGTCGTGGGCCGGTGGATCAACTCCGGGTCCCCTGTCCACACCTCGGAGGGGCCGGCGTCCTCGATGACCGCGGACGAGATGTAGCGCTGGTTCATCTCGACACCGTGGGCGTTGAACTCGTAGTTCTTCAGCTGAATGGCCTCTTCCAGCGCCTCACGGCGCTTGGCACCGTCGACCGTCTCGCTGCGGCTCGCGGCGAGACCCTCGGCGATGTCGTCCTCCTCGCTGTACCCGTCCAGGCCGAGGGCCTGGAACACCGGGCCGAACTGGTCGCGGCTCAGGTTGGCGCGGTCGACGATCTCCTTGCCGACCGGTGCCCGCTCCGCGGTGTAGGTGTCGAGGAGTCCCGGCCCGGCCTCACCGCGGATGACCGTGGCGAGCTTCCAGGCCAGGTTGTACGAGTCCTGGATCGAGGTGTTGGAGCCGAGACCGTTGGACGGCGGGTGCCGGTGCACGGCGTCCCCCGCGCAGAAGACCCGCCCGGCCGAGTACGTCGTGGCATAGCTGTGGTTGACCGTCCACAGGGAACTGGACGTGATCTCGACGGGAACGTCCCGGTCCCCGATGAGGTCGTGCACGATCTCCCCGGCGGCCGCCTCGTCCATGTCAGGTGCGGGCTGGTCGATGTCGTATCCCCACACCAGCAGCCACTCGTTCCAGGGCCGCACCATGCGCACCAGCCCCATGCCGATGCCGCCCATGTGGGCACCGGGACGCATCACCCAGTACAGGACGCTCGGCCGGTGGGCCACATACCGCGACAGGTCGGCCCTGAACGTGATGTTCATGCTGCCGGCCTTGCCGCTCTGCCCGGCTATCGGAAGCCCGATCTGCTCCGCGACCCTGCTGCGACCTCCGTCGGCACCGATCAGATAGCGGGCCCGTACCGTGAACTCGTCGCCGCGCACCCGGTCCCGGAGGCGCGCGGTGACCCCGTCGGCGTCCTGTTCCAGGTCGAGAAACTCGGTGTCGAAGCGGATCTTCGCTCCCCGCGCGGCGGCGTTCTTCACCAGGATCGGTTCCATATAGGTCTGCGGAAGGTCGATCATCTGCGCGGGGCTGGCGGTGCCGTACTCGGTCGCCGAGTACGGGCCGGTGCCCCAGCTGCGGATCCTGCCGATCTCCTCGCCGGCCAGCGCGGTGCACAGCACGGTGTCGCCCATGAGGTCGGCCGGGCTGCCCGCCTCGGCGGCCTCGGCGTCCACACCGAGGTCCCGCAGCACTTCCATCGTGCGCTGGTTGGTGATGTGCGCCCGGGGGGTGTTGGCCAGCCATCCGTACTTGGTGACGAGGAGGGTGCGGATGCCGTACGAGGCCAGGAGGAGGGCCGCGGAGCCACCGGCGGGGCCGCTGCCGACGACGAGGACGTCGGTGTCGTAGGTCTTGTTCGATTCCATGGGACTGCTCCTGATCAGCGTGCCGGGCCGGTGGCAAGGGGGGCGATGCGGAAGGTGAACTGCAGGCTGCGCCATTCCCCCTCGACGGCGCGGCCGTCCGGGGTCGGTCCGACGCGGGGTACGAACTCGGCGATCAGGCCCTCCTTGACACCGAACACGGTGTCGGAGTCCAGGTAGCTGCCGCCCGACACGAACAACTGGGTGACCAGGCGCTGGTGGCCGGGCGCGGAGATCATGAAGTGCACGTGCGGGGCGCGATAGGGATGACGGCCGACGGCCTGCAGCATCTGTCCCACCGGTCCGTCGTCCGGGATCGGGTACTCGGCCGGCAGGATCGTCCAGAAGCGCAGCCTCCCGTCGTCGTCCGTGCGTAGGCGGCCGCGCAGAACCGGGCCTTCGAGTTCGGGCAGTTGGACGTCGTAGAACCCGTCCTCGTTGGCCTGCCAGACGTCCACGACCGCATCCGGCAGGGGCAGGCCGTCGGTGTCGGTGATGCGGATGTCGGCCCACAGCGGAGTGCCGGCCACGCCCTGTGAGATGTCGGCGCCCTGGGCGGTCTCCGGCGGACCGTCCGTGTAGAAGGGGCCGAGGACGGCCGACGGTGTGGTCTGCGGGGTCCGCGAGTTGGTGAGCAGATCGACGATGCTGGAGATACCGAGGGTGTCGGACAGCAGCACGAACTCCTGGCGGGTATGGGTGCTGATCTGCCCGGTCCGGGTCAGGAAGTCGATCGCGTACTGCCACTCGGACCCGGTGACGTCGTTGCTCGTCACGAAATGGTGCAGCTGCCGGACGAGGTCGCGGAGCAGCTGCGCCACCCGTGGGTCGGGTGCGTCGGCGAAACTGGCCAGCACCTGAGCCGTCAGACGTTCCACGTCCGAAGCCGGTCCCTGTGTGTCCGACGCCGCGCCGTGTCCGTCCGGCGCCGGCGCCAGGGCCGGGGAAACCGCCGGGCGGCGGCCTTCCCAGGCGTCGCGCAGCAGGCCTTCGATGCCCACCGGGGTCAGCTCCCGCGGGTTGGGGTAGGGCATGGCGGTGGCTTGTCGCGCGGCCAGTGAAAGGTCCCCCTCCACCATGCCCAGCTCGCGCAGGGAGGTGGGGCCGCCCAGAGACGCGATCAGGTCGTACATCCCGCTGGGTGCGTCCGCCACGCCGAGGGCGTCGGCGATGCGGCTCATGACGTTCTGAGCGGCGGGCGCGTTGTAGGCCATGGCGTGCGGCAGGATCACCGTGTGCGTCTCGGCGTGCGGCAGATCGAACGCGCCGCCGAGCGTGTGGCACAGCTTGTGGTGCAGCCCCATCCCGACGGCGGCGAGGCAGGTACCGGACAGCCATGCGGCGTGCAGGAGGTCGGTGCGCGCCGCGGGGTCGGAGGGGTCGGCGACGAGGACGGGCAGGGCGCGGGCGACCTTGCGGACCGCGTCGAGCGCCGTGGCGTCGATCACCGGGTTCGCCTGCGGGGCGTACAGGGCCTCGACCGCGTGGGCCAGGGCGTTGACCGCGCTGGTGACCGACATGCCCACCGGCAGGTCACGGGTGAACTCGACGTCGTAGACGACGGTTTCGGGCAGGATCTCCGGCGAGGACTGGGTGGTCTTGCGCCCGTCGCGCGTCTCACCGAGCACCGGGGTGACCTCGGAGCCGGCGTAGGTGGTGGGAAGGATCAGCTGAGGCAGTCCGGTCCGCAGCGCCAAGGCCTTGGCCAGCCCTGTGGTGGAGCCGCCGCCCACCGCCACCAGGCAGTCGGCCGAGTGCTCCCGCAGTACGGCGAGGGCGCGTTCGGTCACCTCCACCGGTGTGTGCATCGCCGCACCGTCGAACTCCGCGACGTTGAGGTCCCCGAGGACCTCCCGTACCCGGGCGGCGGCCTTGGCCACGGGCGAACCGGAGAGCAGGAGAACTCTCGATGCGCCGAGCCTCTCGACTTCGTCGCGGACCTGGCGGACCGTGCCGGTGCCGAAGATGATCCGCGAGGGATGCGAGGTGTAGACGAAATTCCCCATCGGGTCCCGCCTTCGCTAGTGCCGTGTTCCTGGGCGTCTGCCTCCGAGTGTCGGGACTGCGGGGCTTTCGTTCCTGCACGTTCCGCGCGTACTTCTGCAGGATCGGCGCGCAGGGCGCGAGGCGGCGGGCGGCTCGGACAGGTCAGCGGCGTGAGGCGGGTCGGTGGCAGGTGGCGAGCGACAGGCAGGTCCGGTGGCAGGCGGGGGTCAGGCGGCCCGGCGGAAGGCCGCGGGGGTCGTGCCCAGCTTGGCGCGCATCACGCGGGTCAGATGCTCCTGGTGCGAGAATCCGCAGCGAAGGGCCACCTCGGCGATGGGCTGCTGCCTGGAGCGGAGCAGCCTGCGGGCGTGGTCCAGCCGCAACTGCAGCAGGAACTGGTGCGGAGACTTGCCGGTGCTGGTTCTGAATTGCCTGCTGAACTGGCTCACGCTGAGGCTGGCGGCCGAGGCCAGGGCGGACACGGGCAAGGGCTCGGAGAGCCGCTCCTCCATCAGCTCTCGTGAGGTCGTCAGCTGTTGGGCGCTCAGTCCCGACAGCGCGCCGTCGGAGTCAGTGCCCGCGGAGCCGGCCGTGCGGCCGGCGGCGTGGGCCCGGGCGAGCTGGGCGGCGAGCATGGCGACGAGGTGATCGACGTAGGTGCGGGCGGACGGCTCCCAACGCCGTACGACGCTGTCCAAAGCCAGGACGAGCTGTTCGACCAGCGGATCCGCGCTGCCCAGCTCCTCCGCGAGTTTGACCGCCCCGTGTTCGCCGTGCGCGTTCTGCAGTGCCGCATCGCTCAGGTACAGGTGGACGGTGTCCAGCCGGCCCTGCAGTTCCACGTCCAGGGCGCGGCCGGCGGGGTGGAGGAAGATCCCCCCGGCCGGGACGCGCCGAGCCTGCGTGGACGGGCCGGACCGGCGCCTGACGGTCACCGGCCCACCCAGATGGAGGATCAGCAGATGCGTGGCCGCCGCGTCGAACCTCGCGTGGTACGGCTGCTCACTCTGTGTGGAGACATAAGCGTGCTCCCAGCCCAGGCCGGAGCTGGTCCTCCGAGGGCTCACCCATGGCTGGCGCAGAATGCCGCCGGTGTCGAGAAGCCCCAGCTCAGGCATTCTTTCCTCCGAGGTCGAAGGTGACCATGCGGCCTCCTTTACGGCACCGTCCGATTGCATTCTATTGAATACTCAATCAATGCGGAGGCATCCCGTCGCATTCCCTGCCGCGAGGTGCCCGCAGCCGCGCCCTGTCCACCGCCGTACGCACAGACAGCTCGGGCGAGGCTGAACCTGCGTCCGACCCGTTCCAGAGAGCAGGCCGCCGCGAACAGGAACGGCGAACGTCGACCTCAGGCTCGAGCCCGGAGATGAAACGGAAGCAATGGTTCCGTGACATCTGCCACAGCCATTCCGCCGCCAGGGGGCCGCTGGTGGATGTCGCGCTTGGCGACATAAGGATATTTGTCCATCTCGCTGCGAGCACCACTCGCACGGTGCTCGGCGGCCTTCCGACCTCGTTGCAATTGCGACGGCCTGGCGGGCGCACAGGCTCTTTTGATGGGGCGTCAAAGAGCGTGGACGGGTCTGCATACACGACCGCACGCTCTTGGCAAGGGTGATCCGAACCTACGATCGTGTGCCGTGGTCGCTGGTCGTTGCCCTCCACGTTCAGCGGTCCTAACAATGGCTGCCCGCAAAGGCGCCACCACAGGTCACCCACAGAACGGACCGGGCCAACCGCTTTCGGTGGCGCTCCGCGATGCCGAGTGAGGTCACACATGAGCAAGCACCGTAAGACGAAGCACTACCGGAAGATCACCATCGCGGCCGTCGCCATGGCGGCCGTGGGTGTGCCCTCTGTCGCCATGGCCTGTATGGATCCGGAGGGGACCCAGGACAGCCGGTCCCATGGCCGTTGGAAGAACGCAGGCGCCGAGCAGCGGTGGCAGGGGGACGAGACCGACCGGCGGTGGGACGGTGACACATGGGACCGGGAGCCGAGCCGCCCCGACGCGCAGGCGCCCACGACCACACCCGGCACCGGGAAGCCGGCCGCGCCGAAGCCGGCCGCGCCCGAGCCCGCCACGCCGAAGCCGGCAGCACCCAAGCCCGCGGCGCCCAAGCCCGCCACCCCGAAGCCCGCAGCACCCAAGCCCGCGGCGCCCAAGCCCGCCATCCCGAAGCCCGCCGCTCCGGTGTCCGGCGACGTCGCCCGCGTCGTGGCACTCGTCAACAGTGAGCGCGGCAAGGCGGGATGCGCACCGGTGAAGTCGAACGCGAAGCTGGCCAAGGCCGCGCAGGATCACAGCAAGGACATGGCGGCCCACCGCAACATGTCCCACACGGGCTCCGACGGATCGGAGCCGGGCCAGCGGATCACGCGTGCCGGCTACCAGTGGAGCACCTACGGCGAGAACGTCGCCTACGGCTACGACACCCCCGAGAGCGTCATGGCGGGCTGGATGGCCAGCCCCGGCCACAAGCGCAACATCCTCAACTGCGCGTTCAAGGAGATCGGCGTCGGCCACGCGCAGCCCGACGACTACTGGACGCAGGACTTCGGCACCGCCCGCTAAGCGGCACCGCAGGACCGGCCGCACCGTAGGACCGGCCGCACCGGCAGCGATGCGACCGCAACGCCACCGGACTGTCCACCGTCACCCACCTCACCGGCGGCCCCGGCGCACCATCTCGCCGCCGGAGAGGTGGTGATCGCCCTCGCGGGACGGCGGCCGATGGACAGCGGCCGCCGCCCCGCGCGTAGCCGGCATGCTGCGCCCACCGGCGCACCCCTCCCCCAACCTCTCTGCGCGGGAGTCCCCGTCACATGCCCTCGGTGTCGAACAGCTCGAGCAGCGCCTCACCGTCGCCGGTCTCCCCCTGCAGGGCCTGCTGAGCCCAGATGATCTTGCCCTCGGCCGTATAGCGGGTGCCCCAGCGTTCAGCCATCTTGGCCACGAGGAACAGCCCGCGGCCTCCCTCGTCCATGGTCGCCGCGTACCGCAGATGCGGCGATGTGCTGCTTCCGTCGGCCACCTCGCAGGTCAGGCCGTGATCGTTCACCAGCCGGACCCGGATCGCTCCGGAGCCGTAACGGATCGCGTTGGTCACCAGCTCGCTGAGGATGAGCTCGGTGCTGAACGCCAGCTCGGACAGACCCCACTCGTCCAGCTGCGCCGTCGCCGCCGCCCGCGTCCTTGCCACCGCACTCGGATCGCGCGGCACATCCCACTCGGCGACCCGGTCCGGCCCGAACACCCGCGCACGGGCGATCAGGAGTGCCACATCGTCCGTGGGACGCGCTGGCAGCATGGCACTCAGCACGGCCCGGCAGCTCTCCTCCGGCGGCCGGCCGGGATGCGCCAGGGCGCGACGCAGTTCCTCGACGCCGACGTCGATGTCACGGCCTCGCTCCTCGATCAGCCCGTCCGTGTAGAGAACGAGCTGGGTCCCCTCGGCGAGCTCCAACTCGGCGGCCTCGAAAGGCATACCGCCGAGTCCCAGCGGCGGCCCGGCCGGAAGGTCGGGGAAGTCGACGGTGCCGTCCGGGCGCACCAGGGCGGGTGGCAGATGCCCGGCACGGGCCATGGTGCAGCGCCGTGAGACGGGGTCGTAGATCGCGTAGAGACAGGTCGCACCCGCCATCTCGCGGCCGCCGTCGCACTCCGACTCGCCCTGGTCGATGCCCCCGACAAGATCGTCGAGATGGCCGAGGATCTCCTCGGGTGGCAGGTCGAGCGTGGAGAAGTTGTGCACCGCGGTGCGCAGTCGCCCCATCGTCGCCGCGGCGTGCAGACCATGCCCGACGACATCGCCGACCACCAGCGCCACCCGGCTACCGGGCAGCGGGATGACATCGAACCAGTCGCCGCCCACCCCTGACTGCGCCGGCAGATAGCGGTGCGCGACCTCCACGGCGCTCTGGTCCGGCAGGGTGCGGGGAAGCAGACTGCGCTGGAGCGTCACGGCCAATGCGTGCTCGCGCGTGTAGCGGCGGGCGTTGTCCACGGACACGGCGGCGCGGGCGACCAGTTCCTCGGCCAAAGAGAGGTCCTCCTCCTCGAAAGCGCCCGGCTCCTGTGAGCGCCAGAAGTTGGCCACGCCGAGGACGACGCCCCTGGCCCGGAGTGGCACCGTGATGAGCGAATGGATGCCGTACTCGACGATCTCCCGCGCCCGCTCCGGGTCCTGGGCCTGCCAGCCCGGCGCCTTGGACAGATCGGTCACCACCTCCGCACGCCCACTGCCCAGCCCGCGGGCCTGTGGCGTCGAGGGCACGAACATGATCAGTCGGTCCCGGGGATAGAGGGGGTGATCGTCACGGATGCCGCTCACGCCGGTGCGTCGCATGGTCCCCTCGCCGTTCGGCTCCTCGCCGTGCAGTACGGGGTCGGCGATGTCGACGGTGACGAAATCGGCGAAGCGGGGGACGGCGACATCGGCCAGCTCCTGGGCGGTACGCCTGACGTCGAGTGTGCTGCCGATGCCGACACCGGCGTCGTACAGCAGCCTGAGCCGTGTACGGGCGATCTCCGCGCGGCCCGTCAGCACCTGGAGCTCGGTGGAGTCGCGGATGGTGGCCACGGCGCCCGTCGGTCCGGCCGACCCGTGCGTCGGGCGCTGATTGACGACCAGCAGCCTGTCCGCGGCCGCTTGGACTTCGTCCGTGGCCGCGCGTCCGGAGGCCAGCAGATCGGCCGTGGCGGCATCGAGGCCGGGCAGATCGGCAACGCGCTGTCCCTCGCAGTCGGGGCCCAGGCCCAGCAGTCGTCTGGCCTCGTCGTTGGCCAGCACGAGCCGTCCGTCGTCGCCGGTGATCACGACACCTTCGCGTACGGCGTGCAGCACCGCATCGTGGTGCTCGTACATCCGGGCCAGCTCGGCC
Organism: Streptomyces sp. NPDC096193; assembly: GCF_040302905.1. NCBI lineage: Bacteria > Bacillati > Actinomycetota > Actinomycetes > Kitasatosporales > Streptomycetaceae > Streptomyces > Streptomyces sp. NPDC096193. Next base: position 49,240 of record NZ_JBEOSJ010000029.1, read on the forward strand.
GGGCCGAGTAGATGGGTCTGCCGTCTCAGCCGTCTCGCCGCCAGTGCCGTACCTGCCGTGGCCAGCGCGAGGGCCGCGGCGCCCGCGCCGAGAATGACGGGCAGCTGCCCGTACACCGCGCCGGTGACGCTCTCGACGGTCAGACCGGCGGAGACCAGACCCACGACGGAGCCGTCGGGCGCGGTGGCGGGGACCACGGCCTGCACCTCCTGGCCGAGGGGACCGTCGACGCTCTCGACAGTGACCTCTCCCGCCAGCGAGGGTTCGATCGTGCCCACGAAACGCTGACCGATCCGCTCCGGCTGAGGGTGGGTGTAGCGGATCCCCTTGGTGTCCATGACGACGATGAAGTCCACGCCCGCGGCTTCACGGGTCTGCTCCGTGATCGGCTGGAGCACCCGGGACGGATCGGGCGACTTCAGAGCCGCGAGCAGACCCGGCGTCTGCGCAAATGTCTCCGCCACGGCGATCGATCGCGTCCTGGCTTCCCGGTTGCCGTCGTACCGCGACTGCAGAAACAGCGCCAGGACCGCCCCCAGCACGAGCAGGACCACGACCACGACCTGCAGGAGGAACATCTGACCGGCGACACTCCTGGGGCGCTTGTCGTTCCGTGGCTGAACCGACACGCCACGGAATCGGTCAAAACGCCTGATCACGCGTCCTTTCTAGCATTACTGGAGGTAATCGGGCTATAGACGCCTAGGCGCCGGGTCGGACGGGTGCCCCGGAGGGGCATTCCGACCCGTAGGGCCTTTCCGTCCGGCTGGATGGTCGACGACCACGGCCCGGGAGGGCGGGAACCATACCGAGCCGAGCACGGAAACGCCCCCGCTTTGCCGGTCAGGGCCGCAAGCCGGCCCGCCTGAGCGCGACCCCGGACAGGTCGGCGATGACTTGCCGATCCCCGCGGCGCCACGCGTCAACGAGGCCGCCTGGGGGAGCTTGGAGCCCGGCGAGATCACCAGGCGGGCCGGTGAGGGCGCGCAGTGCGAGCAGATCGGCGCCTCCAGGGGCATCGACGAGGCGTCGAAGGTCGCCACTGCGCCGGATCCAGCGCAGGCGCCGAGGAAGCCACAGCAGCAGCACGAAGATCACGGGAATGACGATCAGAGCGGTTGTCGTCAGAGTGGCGATCTGGCTGACAGCGTCCTGGAGCGACTGTCCGGCGTCGCCGAACCCGGTACTGGCATCGGCCGCGGACTGAAGCGGCCTTTTCAGCAGATCTCCGACAAGCGGCACGTCCGAGGCGGCGTCGCCCGCATTGTCGAGTTCGGCAGCGAGGTCGTCGCCCGAGTTCTCGACCTTCCGCCCCGGCTCGACCAGCATCATGATCGCTTCACGGACGACGAGGGCGAACTTCACCGCGGCGGCCACCAGGACCAGGGCGATCACGTCCCCGAGCACCTGACGGTTCCGACGAGCTGGAGTCTGGGCGTAGAGGCGCATCGGCGGGCTCCCGTTCGGTCAGGGCATCGAGGAGAAGCGGCCCCCGCCGGGTGAGGCTCAGCCGGTCGGTCGACCGTACGTCGGACTGGACCTTTCCATCGCTCTCCGTGGTCAAACGTCAGGAACGCGGCACCTGGTCGGCGTACGGAGCGTGCGGCGCAGGAGGCAGTCGACCGCAGGGGCGGATCGTCTTCGAGGCCGGTCATCACGCCTCGCCTCACTCGCCCACCAAGGCCCTGCCAGGGCGGCCGACACGGGGCGAAGCGGCTCAACGCCGCCCACAGGGAGGTGCGTGTGACCGCCGTCACACATGCTTGGCGCGTGGAACACGGCCTGCCGAGCACTCGGCTTCCAGGCATCCGTGGCGCCAAAAGCGTTACCTGGCAACGCGGCTGCCGGCCCGGCTGTTCGACGCGCCATCAAGGGGAACCATGAGGAACCGCGAAGTGCAACGACAGGCAGCCGAGCACAGGAGGCGTCTCGCTGTGGTCTGGGCGGCCTTGTTCCTGTGCTGCGGCCTGTCCGTCGCCGTCTCGCTGGCAGCCACGGAGGCACTCCTGCGACCCGATCCGCGCTGGTGGCTGACGCTGTGGTTCGCGGCTTGGACTGTCACCAGCGTCGCACTCGCCTGCTGGGTGATCCTGCACACGCGCAAGAGGACTGACGCGCAGTCACCGCGGGGCAGGCGCTCCAGCGCCTCGCGCCGAGCGGTCTCGTCCTCCCTGTGACGAACCTGCACCCTGCGACGAACCTGCACCAGAGAGTGCCCGCAGGCAGCCGACGCTGACCGTCGACGACATACGGGGGGCGACTGCGCCCGGGTGAGGCGAGGCCGCAGCCGGCACCCCGGGCCGTCAGAGCTCCCCAGCTGACGCCCGCGGTTGCGGCCTGACAGGTGGCCGTTCGCCGATGACGCCCATCGCACCGGCACGCTGTGCCGGTGCGGCAGGCATCGACCCCGCAGCCGACGCCGCGCGCCAGGGCACGTCACCCCCGCACGGCCACATCCCACACGTGCGCGCGAACTCACGTCAGTTCGCGGCTGAGGAGCGTGGCCGGATCGCCATCCACGCAGGGCTCCGTCACACAGGGAACAGCTCACCTCGGCGCCGGTTCGCGCCAGGCACCGGTCGTCATTCCGGACTGTTTCCACCCGGTGCCCCGGCCACCGCCCGCGTTTCGCTCCCTGTGGGCCCGGCCAGCATGCCTCCCCTCCCTCGCCGGGAAAAAATCTTGGAAGTGACCGGATCTCGCCGGTCGTTGGGCAAACGTCATGCACCGCATTGCCACTGCATCGAAGTAATCCCGACGGCTTTCCAGGTCAGACGGGGAGCAGCGGCCACTACGGTTTACCAGGATCCGGACCGAATCCGCATATTCACTCCCTTTTGCCCTTCACCGGCAACGCACAGGCGTGCCGGTCGCCGCCCTGCCGAAGGAGTCCTCGTCCGATGACCGTTGAGACCAGCCCGGAAGCCGAACTGGAGCCGCCCCCGCGGTCCAGTCTCAGCACTGCAGCCGCCCGCAACCTCGCCACCACGACCAAGTCCGCCCCGCAGATGCAGGAGATCACCTCCCGCTGGTTGCTGCGGATGCTTCCCTGGGTGGAGACCAAGGGCGGTGCCTACCGGGTGAACCGCCGGCTCAGCTACACCGTCGGCGACGGCCGTGTCGAGTTCGTGCAGGACGGCGCCCGTGTCCGCGTGATCCCGCGTGAGTTGAGGGAACTGGCCCTGCTGCGGGGCTTCGAGGACGACGAGGTTCTCACCGCGCTCGCCGGGCGGTGCGTCCAGCGCGACTTCCGCGCCGGCGAAGTGCTTGCCGAGCGTGGCGCTCCTGCGGAGCAGATCCACCTCATCGCTCACGGCAGGATCAGGCAGACCTCCGTAGGCAAGTACGGCGACGACATCGCCGTCGCCGTGCTCGCCGACGGCGACCGGTTCGGGGAGCACGCCCTCCTGACCCCCGAAGCCACCTGGGATGTCACCGCCACCGCCGAAACCGCCGGGACCCTGCTCACCCTGTCCCGCGAGGAGTTCAGCGCCGCACTGTCCGCCGCACCCCGCCTCCAGGCACACGTACGGGAGTTCAGTGCGCTTCCGCGGCAGCGGCAGAACCGGCACGGCGAGGCCGAGATCGCGATGTCTGCCGGACACACCGGCGAACCCGAACTGCCCGGAACCTACGTCGACTACGAGCCCCACCCGCGCGAGTACGAACTCTCCATCGCGCAAACGGTGCTGCGGGTCCACACCAGGGTCGCCGACCTCTACAACGAGCCGATGAACCAGACCGAGGAGCAGTTGCGGCTCACCATCGAAGCGCTGCGCGAGCGGCAGGAGTTCGAGCTGATCAACAACCGCGAGTTCGGTCTGCTCCACAACGCCTCTTTCAAGCAACGCATCCAGACCCATTCAGGGCCGCCCACTCCGGACGACCTCGATGAGCTGTTGTGCCGTCGCCGGGGCTCCAAGTTCTTTCTCGCCCACCCTCGGACGATTGCGGCGATGGGGCGCGAGTTCAACGCCCGCGGGCTCTACCCGGACCACGTCGATCTCGGCGGACAGCAGGTCCCGGCCTGGCGCGGCGTCCCGATTCTGCCGTGCGGCAAGATCCCCATCACCAAGGAGAACACCAGCTCGATCCTCTGCATGCGAACGGGCGAGGAGAACCAGGGGGTCATCGGGCTCCGGCAGACCGGCCTGCCGGAAGAGTACGAACCCGGTCTGTCGGTGCGCTTCATGGGCCTCGACGAACGCTCGATCATCTCCTACCTGGTCACCACGTACTACTCCGCCGCCGTCCTGGTGCCCGACGCGCTCGGCGTCCTGGAGAACGTGCAGATCGCCCGTCGGCCCGCCTAGGCACGGTCCGCGTCCCCGGCCGTCCGGAACCGGGGCAGCCACCCGCCTCATCAAGGAGCTTTGGATGTCCGATCCCGGGCCTTCCACCGTGCAGTCGAGCCTGCCTGCCGCTGCGGCCCGCTTCGGGGCGCCTGTCGTCGACACCGCACGGGCCTCTGCCGCCGAAGTCGCCGTCCCGCCTGTTTTGCCCAGCCCGCCCGTTCCGCCCAACCGTCCTGTTCGATCTGACCCGCCTGTCCTGCATGACCCGCCTGTCATGCCTGACCCACCTGTCCCGCCTGTCCCGTCCGCTCTCGCAAGGATCCTGCGCGGTCCCAGCGGCCTGGGCACGGCGGGCCTGTACCTGACCCCGCGCGAGGACCCACCGACGCCCCCCGGGGCCGAAACGCCGGTGGCGGGCCACCCGATCCCCGGCCTCTATCACCACCCCGTACCGGAACCCGACCCGTCGCGGGTGGAGGAAGTCAGCGCACGGATCAAGGCCTGGGCGCTGGAGGAAGTCGACCTGTATCCGGACGAGTGGGAGGACCAGTTCGACGGCTTCTCGGTAGGCCGCTACATGGTGGCCTGCCATCCGGACGCACCGACCGTCGACCACCTGATGATCGCCACCAGGCTGATGGTCGCCGAGAACGCGGTGGACGACTGCTACTGCGAGGACCACGGTGGTTCGCCCATCGGTCTCGGCGGACGGCTCCTGCTGGCGCACACCGCCCTCGACCACCTCCACACCACGCAGGAGTACCAGCCGCAGTGGGCGCAGTCCCTCCACTCGGACGCCCCGCGCCGTGCGTACCGCTCCGCCATGGAGTACTTCGTCCAGCAGTCGACGCCCTCCCAGGCCGACCGTTACCGGCACGACATGGCACGTCTGCATCTGGGGTACCTCGCCGAGGCCGCCTGGAGCCAGACCGACCACGTGCCGGAGGTGTGGGAGTACCTGGCGATGCGGCAGTTCAACAACTTCCGCCCCTGCCCCACCATCACGGACACCGTCGGCGGCTACGAGCTGCCGGCGGACCTCCACGCGCAGCCCGCCATGCAGCGCGTCATCGCGCTCGCCGGGAACGCCACCACCATCGTCAACGACCTGTACTCCTACACCAAGGAACTCGCCGCGCCGGGGAAGCACTTGAACCTGCCCGTGGTCATCGCCGAACGCGAAGGCGCGGCGGAAAAGGACGCGTACCTCAAGGCGGTGGAGGTCCACAACGACCTGATGCACGCCTTCGAGGACGAGGCCGCCGCTCTCTCCGCGGCATGTCCCCTCCCCGGGGTCCAGCGCTTCCTGCGGGGAGTCGCCGCGTGGGTCGACGGCAACCACTACTGGCACCGGACCAATACCTACCGCTACAGCCTGCCCGACTTCTGGTAAGGATGGAATCACATGACGAGCGCCGAACTCACCACCACCGAGGCCTCCGCAGCACCCTCCGCGTTCATCCCGGCCCCGACGACTCCCTACCAGGGGGACATCGCCCGCTACTGGGACCACGAGTCCCGGCCGGTGAACCTGCGTCTCGGCGATGTCGACGGCCTCTACCACCACCACTACGGCATCGGTGACGTCGACCACGATGCTCTCGGCGACACCGATGACAGTGCGTACGAGAAGAGGCTGATCGCGGAACTCCACCGGCTGGAATCGGCGCAGGCCGAACTCCTCCTCGACCACCTCGGACCCATCGGGCGCGGCGACACCCTCGTGGACGCCGGCTGCGGCCGCGGCGGCTCGATGGTCATGGCCCACCAGCGCTTCGGATGCAAGGTCGAGGGTGTCACTCTGTCCGCCAAACAGGCGGAGTTCGCCAACCGGCGTACCCGTGAACTCGGCTTCGAGGACCATGTCCGCGCCCGAGTCTGCAACATGCTCAACACGCCTTTCGAGACCGGTCAGGCCGCTGCCTCCTGGAACAACGAGTCCAGCATGTACGTCGACCTCCACGACCTCTTCGCCGAACACTCCCGCGTTCTGGAAGTGGGCGGCCGCTACGTCACCATCACCGGCTGCTGGAACCCCCGTTACGGCCAGCCGTCCAAGTGGGTCTCCCAGATCAACGCACACTTCGAGTGCAACATCCACTCCCGCCGGGAGTACCTGCGCGCGATGGCCGACAACCGCCTCGTACCGCAGGCCGTCGTCGACCTCACCCCCGCGACCCTGCCCTACTGGGAACTGCGGGCCACGTCACGGCTGGTCACCGGCATCGAAGAGGCGTTCATCAACTCCTACAAGGACGGCTCCTTCCAGTACGTCCTGATCGCGGCCGACCGCATCTGACCGAGCGCGCCGATCCTTACCGCCATAGAGCGATGTGTGCTTCTGAACCCTCCCTCCGCGAGCGGGGGTTCAGGAGTTTCGTCGGCGAGTCAGCAGCGGTACGTCCATATGCAGGCGGGGTGTCCGGCACCACCGCGCCTATGGGCTGCCCCGTAACTGGGCGTCGCCCCCGTTGCCGATCCCCGATCGGACCGTGTCAGTGGCTACTGACAGGATCGAGGGGTGATGATCAAGGGATATGACGGCGGCCCATTGGTGCCGGGCGAGTCACTGCTGGACCATCCGGGCTTCTGGTCGAACTACCTCTTGGCGATGTGTAGCGACGGGGGGTGTGCCGAGCGTCCGGTTCCGGAATGGTTCGGTGAGGACGGCGCCGATGCCGATGCGCTGTCCGAGGTCCTCTTCGAGCCTGGACGCTGGCCAGTGTTCAGGGTGCCGGCAGAAGAGAGCCCCGGAGCGGTGGTGATCTACCGCAACTTGGATGGCGACTACGGCACCGACTACCTCCTCACCCATGTAGGCAGAAGCTACGTCGAGCAGATCGCCGGCTGGGACGGAGACTTCTCGGGTACTGGGCTGACATGGCACGAACTGATTCGGATCGCTGACAGCCCGTCCCTCGCGGCCGAAGGGGTCCATGACACGGCAACCCGCTTCCTGCTGCTGCTTCCCCTCCTCACCGACCCGGACGTGCCGGAAACAGCATCGGCGAGGCTTATCGCCGCCCTGAGCGTAGTCGGGGCACCGCAGGACGCTGTTGCCATTGCGGCGGAGCACCTGCTTGCTCACCTCACGAGGAAAGCCCTACACGACCCCACGTGGGCGTCTCCGCTGAGCGGCAGCTGAAGGTGGGACGAGCCCGCCAGTCGCCCATGGAACGATGCGGCAGCTCGCCCCGCTGTTCGAGCTGTCCAAGTCGGCGGCGGACCGGATCATCGATCACCTCGGGTCGATGCTCGTCCTTCTCCCCGCAAGCGGTTCGCGACAGCCCGGGTCGAGCACGTCTTCACCCGCACTGTGCCCGAGACGGCTCAGAGATCATTTCGGGACAGACGATCTCGTAACCGCCCTCGTCCAGGACAGCGACGGAGGCGAACCATGCGGGATCGTCCTCGTCAGGCTGGATCACGGCGAAGGTGCTGTCGGATTGTGCGCGACACCTCTCGCCTCGCCTCGGGATGATTGCGGTCTGGGGCCGAGGGATCTCACGGACGAGCAGTGGACGGCACTGGAACCGTTGTTGCCGGTGGTGGGACAGGTTTCGCATGCGCGAAGTCCGAGCCGCGTTCCGCTCTCGTCGCCCGCCGTCAGGACGAGCGGCGCACGATGAGTTCGGTCGGGAGCATGACCTGCTCCCGGGGCGCATCGGCGTCGGCGATCTCCGCGAGCAGGATGCGGGCGATCGTGGACCCGATCTCCTCGACCGGCTGACGCACACTCGTCAGCGGAGGGTCGGTGTGGCGAGCGATGAACGAGTCGTCGAAGCCGACCACCGCCACTTCGTCCGGGATACGTCGACCCTGGCTGTGGAGTTCCAGCATCGCCCCCGCAGCCATCACGTCCGAAGCGACGAAGACGGCATCGAGCTCCGGTGCCCGTTCAAGAAGCGAACGCATGGCCCGCCGACCGCCCTCTTCGGTGAAGTCGGCTGTCTCGACCAGGCGTTCGTCCGCGCCGTGGCCCGCTTCCGCCAGTGCCTCCCGCCAGCCCTGGAGCCGCGCGCGGCCGACATCCATGTCCAGCGGCCCCGTGATCGTCGCGATCGCGGTCCGGCCGCGGGCCACGAGGTGTCGAACCGCCGCCGCGGCGCCGCCGAGGTTGTCGGAGTAGGCGTGGCTCAGGGATTCGGCGGCGGAACGCCGGCCGGCGAGGACGGTGGGAAGTCCCAGGCCTTCCAGCAGGCTCGGCAGTGGGTCGTGCTCGTGCACCGACACCAGCAGCACTCCGTCCACGCGCCGCTCCGCGACAGAGTCCGTGAGCTGGTCACGCTCGCCCTTGTCGCGTACGAGCACCAGCTGGAGCTGGGTCCGCGTGTCGGCAAGTCCGGTGCTCACACCCCGGATGACAGCCGCGAAATACGGCTCCGAGCCGAGCCGGCTCTCGGACTCGGGGATCACCAGCGCGATGGAGTTGGTCCTGCTGGTCACCAGGCCACGGGCGACCGAGTTGGGTACGTAGCCGAGCTCGGCGATGGCGTCCAGAACGGCGGCCTTGGCCTCGTCGCTGACGAGGGGGGAACCGTTGATGACCCGCGAGACGGTGGTGCGCCCGACCCCGGCACGTGCGGCCACGGTCTTGATGGTCGGTCGCCGTCTTTCCCCCATGGCCCCTCCTCGTGGGTCGGCATCGGCACGCCGTTCACCAGCGCATTGTGCCAGAAGGATCAGCGGCCCCGAGGACTCCACGAACCATGGACCGCGACATGCGCCGGCAACAGAGTCGATTCAAGTTCTTGACACAGAGACCGCAGGGCGGTCAGGCTTCGCGCAACTCGGTGGGAACGTTCCCACCGCCTGTTGGGAACGTTCCCACTTCATGATCGAGCCGCACAGGCAGGACCGACAGGCTCGTGCTCCGATGTCGGTGCCGCCGCTGGGAGGGCGAAATGAGCAGGGCTCAGAAACTGCTGCGTACAAGAGGCATAGCCGCTGTCGCGGCCGTGGCCGCACTCGGACTGGTCGCTGCCTGCGGAGGCAGCGACACCGGCGGGACCGGCGGAGGCGTCAAGGACGGCAAGGTCACCATCACCATGGGCCTCTTCGGCGTCATGGGCTACAAGGAGACCGGGCTCCTCGACCGGTACATGAAGGAGCATCCCAACGTCACCATCAAGGCCGAGGTCGCCGGCGACGAGCAGACGTACTACACCGCCCTGCAGACCCATCTCGCGGCAGGCAGCGGCCTGAAGGACATCCAGGGCATAGAGATCGGCCGGGCCAAGGAACTCGTCGACACCCAGGCCGCCAAGTTCGTCGACCTGGCAGACGTCCCCGGTGTCGACCACTTCCTGCCCTGGAAGCTGAGCCAGGTCACCACCAAGGACGACAAGGTCATCGGGCTCGGCACGGACATCGGCCCGATGGCCGTCTGCTACCGCAAGGACCTGTTCCAACAGGCGGGCCTGCCCACCGACCGCGAGAAGGTCGCCCAGCTGTGGGAGGGCGACTGGTCGAAGTACGTGGCCGCCGGCAAGACCTTCAAGGCCGGATCCAAGGGCGGCAAGGCCGCCTTCATGGACAGCTCCAGCGGCCTGTTCAACGCCATGATCTACGGCAACTCCCAGCAGTTCTACGACAAGGACGGCAAGCTCGTCTACCAGGACAACCCCGTCGTCACCGATGCGTGGGCACTGGCCTCGCAGGCGGCCACCTCGGGGCTCACCGCCAAGCTCCGTCAGTTCCAGCCCGGTTGGGATCCGGCCCTGGCCAACAGCACCTTCGCCACGACCGTGTGCCCCGCCTGGATGCTCGGCCACATCAGCGAGAAGGCGGGCCCGAAGAACAAGGGCAAGTGGGATGTCGCCAAGGCCCCGAAGGGAGCCAACTGGGGCGGCTCGTTCCTCGGCGTCATGGACAAGAGCCCGGTGAAGGAGGAGGCGAAGAAGCTGGTCGCCTGGCTCACCGCACCGGAACAGCAGGCCCATGTCTTCGAGAAGATCGGCAACTTCCCCTCCTCGCAGCAGGCGCTGGCCGCACCCCAGGTCGCGAACGCGACGTCCGAGTACTTCAGCGAGGCGCCGATCGGAAAAATCTTCGGTGCCGCCGCCGAAGAGATCCCCGACGAGCAGGTCCTCGGCCGCAAGGACGGCACGATCAAGGACATCTTCTCCCAGGGCCTGACGCTGATCGAGGCGCAGAACCAGAGCCCGGACAAGGCGTGGAAGACCACCGACGAGCGCATCAAGAAGGCCGCTGGATGACCTGACCCCGCCCCGGCGGCCATGTCCCTCGTGGTCGCCGGGCCCGGTCCATCCCCGTCCCACGTAAGGATCCCTCCGGTGGCCACTTCCACCCCGACCGCACCGGCCGACGAGCCCACCCCCAACCCTCAGAGTTCGCAGGGCATCGCACCCGACCTCCACCCGCGTCACGAAGGTGGCCGCCCCCGCCGCAGCATGCTGTTGCACCGGCTCGACCTGCGTGGCGCGCCCTATGCCTTCATCGCACCCTTCTTCGCCGTGTTCGCGGCGTTCAGTTTCTACCCCCTCGTCTACACGGGCTGGATCTCCCTCCACCGGGTCGAGTTGGCCTCGCTCGACCTGATGGAGTGGGTGGCGTTCGACAACTACGTAGCTCTGTGGCAGGACGAGCGCTTCTGGAACGCGCTGTTCAACACCTTCACCATCGGCGTCATCTCTACCGTGCCCCAGCTGCTGATGGCCCTGGGCCTGGCACATCTGCTCAACTACCGGCTGCGTGGCTCCACGTTCTTCCGTGTGGCGGCCCTGACGCCCTACGCCACCTCGGTGGGCGCCGCCGCACTGGTCTTCACCATGCTCTTCGAGCGTGACTTCGGCATGATCAACTGGCTGCTGAGCGTGGTGGGGATCGACAACATCGACTGGGAGAACAACAAGTGGGCCGCCCAGACGGCCATCTCCACGATCGTCATCTGGCGCTGGACGGGCTACAACGCGCTCTTGTACCTCGCGGCGATGCAGGCCGTGCCGCGCGAGCGCTACGAAGCGGCGGCCATCGACGGGGCCTCCCGCTGGCAGCAGTTCCTGAAGGTGACCATTCCAGGGATCCGCTCCACCGTCGTCTTCACCATCGTGCTCTCCACGATCGGCGCCACCCAGCTCTTCGGTGAGCCGCTCATCTTCGGCCAGGGCCCGAACGGCATCACCGGCGGAGCCGACAACCAGTACCAGACCCTCGGCCTGCTCCTCTACGAGGAGGGGTGGAAGAACTACCAGATGGGGCGTGCGGCGACCGTTGCCTGGGCGATGTTCCTGGTGCTGATCCTCGTCTTCGTCATCCAGCGCGTCGTGAAGCGCATCGCATCCCGCAGGCCCTGACCAGGAGCACTCAGCCATGACCACCCAGAGCCTCCGGGCCCGCCCGGACGTACGCCCGCGACCCGAATCCGCCGCTCCCCGACCGCGACGGCGTCTGCTCTCGCCGAAGGCCGGCCGACAGCACCACGCGGGCCCCGTCACCTACATCCTGCTCGGCATCGCCGCACTCGTGTCGCTGTTTCCTCTCTACTGGACGATGGTTGCGGCGTCGAGCGACAACACTCGGGTCACCCAGTCCCCGCCGCCGTTCCTGCCGGGTCCGCATCTCCTGGAGAACCTCGGCAAGGCGTGGCAGGACGCCGCACTCGGCAAGGCCATGCTGAACAGCTTCATCGTGGCGGGCGTCATCGCGCTGTCGACGGTCCTGTTCGCGACGCTGGCCGGCTTCGCGTTCGCCAAACTGCGGTTCAAGGGGCGCAACATCCTGCTCATGCTCGTCATCGGGACAATGATGGTGCCGCCCCAACTCGGTGTCGTACCGCTGTTCATGATGATGTCGGATCTCGGCTGGGGGCAGCGGCTTCCCGCGGTCATCTTCCCCACGCTCGTCAGCGCCGTCGGCGTGTTCTTCATGCGCCAGTACCTCGCCGAAGCACTGCCGGACGAACTCGTCGAGGCGGGCCGGGTGGACGGCGCGCACTCACTCCGCATCTTCTGGAGCATCGTTCTGCCCGTCGCCAGGCCGGCGATGGCAGTGCTCTTCATGATCACCTTCGTGCACGCGTGGAACGACTTCTTCTGGCCGTTCATCGTGCTCGACATGAGCAATCCGACGGTTCCCGTCGCGCTCACCCAACTCAGCGCGGGCTATGTCCGCGACCAGTCACTCATCATGGCCGGCGCCCTGCTCGGCACGCTCCCCCTGCTGGCGATGTTCATCGTCTTCGGCCGCCAGATCGTCGGCGGCATCATGCAGGGAGCGGTCAAGGGCTGAGTGCGCCCGCCCCTTTCACCGATACCGCGCACCCGAACGACCGCTCTCCTGGAAGGACCTCCGTGGACACCGCTGCCCGACACCTCGCCCCCACTGCCCCGAACGGCGAGGACCTCGTCTTCCCCCAGGGATTCACCTGGGGAACGGCGACCGCCGCGTACCAGATCGAGGGCGCCGCCGGCCTGGACGGCCGCACGCCCTCCATCTGGGACACGTACTCCCGCACCCCGGGCAAGGTCCGCAACGGCGACACCGGCGACATCGCCACCGACCACTACCACCGCTGGCGCGAAGACGTCGCGATCATGGCCGACCTCGGTGTGAACGCCTACCGGTTCTCGCTGTCCTGGTCCCGCATCCAGCCCACCGGACGCGGTCCCGCCGTCCAAAAGGGACTGGACTTCTACCGCCGGCTCACGGACGAACTGCTGAACCACGGCATCGAACCCCTCGCCACCCTCTACCACTGGGACCTGCCCCAGGAACTCGAGGACGCCGGAGGCTGGCCGGAACGCGCCACCGCCGAACGCTTCGCGGAGTACGCGGCACTCGCCGGCCAGGCCCTGGGTGACAAGGTGCGCACCTGGACCACCCTCAACGAGCCCTGGTGCAGCGCCTTCCTCGGGTACGCCTCGGGGGTACACGCCCCCGGCCGCACCGATCCCGTCGCCGCGCTGCGAGCGGCCCATCACCTCAACCTCGGTCACGGCAGGGCGGTTCAGGCGCTGCGCGCGAACCTCCCGGGCGATGCGCGCATCGCCGTCACCCTCAACCTCCACCATGTACGCCCTCTCAGCGAGAGTGCCGAGGACGTCGAGGCCGCCCGCCGCATCGACACACTGGCCAACGGCGTGTTCACCGGCCCCATGCTTGAAGGCGACTACCCCGCCGACCTGTTCCGGGACACGGCCCGCCTGACCGACTGGTCGTTCGTACGCGAGGGCGACACGTCGGAGATCCACCAGCCGCTCGACTTCCTGGGCGTCAACTACTACACGCCCACGCTGGTTTCGGGAGGTACCGCCGACGGCAGCCACCGCTCCGACGGGCACGGCAAGAGTGCGCACAGCCCATGGCCCGGGGCCGATGACGTGGCCTTTCACCTCCCGCCCGGTCCCACCACGGCCATGGGATGGGCGGTCGACCCGAGCGGCCTGACCGAACTGCTGGTCCGCGTCGGAACGGAGTTCCCGCGGCTGCCCTTGGTGATCACCGAGAACGGCGCGGCCTTCGACGACTACGTGGACCCGGCCGGAGAAGTACTCGACCCCGACCGGATCGCCTACCTGCACGGGCACTTGGCCGCGGTACACAGCGCGATCGAGGCGGGCGTGGACGTCCGCGGCTACTTCCTGTGGTCCCTGCTCGACAACTTCGAATGGGGCTACGGCTACAGCAAGCGCTTCGGCGCGGTCTACGTGGACTACGCGACGGGCAGGCGCATTCCGAAGGCGAGCGCCCGGTGGTACGCCGGTGTCGCCAGGACCGGAAAGCTCTCGGGCAACACGGCGGACGAGTGAGGCGCGGCCGGTCCGGTGGCCGAACGGACTCACCGGACCGGCCGGGCGTGTTCTCGATCATGCGGTTTCGCAGGCCACTGTGGCGGTGGTGCGCGCCGCAACGACATCGCTCACCGCGCAGCCGAAGGGGACCACACGCCGAGCCACTGCTCGGCGCCGTACTCCTCGAACCGCTCCACCTCGGTGAACCCCAGCTTCGCCGCGAGGCGCATCGCACGGTCGTTGGCGCTCTGGGTGCAGAGCACCACCGCCTCGCCGGGGAGCGCATCGGCGACCCAGCCGAGCGCCGCTGAGCACGCCTCGGCGGCATACCCGCATCCCCACGCTTCGGGCAGAAACATGTACCCGATCTCGGCCTCTTCGGCATTCGGGCGGACGTGCCCCGGCCGCTCCGCGTCACGCCGATCGAGCGTGACCATGCCGATCATCGCTCCGTCGAGATCGACGACGAAATGGCCGGGGCGCCGTCCGGGCACCTCGGGCATCGCGCGTTCGAGCTCATGGCGCGGTTGAGGTCCACCGATGTAGGTGCCGACCTCTGGCGACGCGAACAGCTCGACGAACGCCGCACGATCGCGAGCCTCGGACTCCCGGAGCACCAGACGTTCGGTCCTTATCGGGGCAGCCGGCCAGGCGACGGGTCCAAGTCCGGTCATGTCGGTCAACCTACCTCACATGCACGGCAGTTGACCTTTGGTGGATCTTCAGCACGTCAGTCGGACATGGCCACGCGACGGAAGTCCGCAAGCGCGTGGTCGATGGGATGGGGCTGCGGCTTGCCCAAGGAGTCGAGCCTGCTCCACCTCTGCAGATTGACCGCGACGGACATCTGCCGCCGGCCGTCGTCGCCGGCCATGGACAGCGCTCCCCCACCCCAGACCGTGCCGCCGAGCTGTTCCGCGTCGCGGTACTCGGCGCCGACCCCGACCGCTTCCCCCTCTCGCCCACTCCGCCCGCGACGTCCGCTCTCTCGGAGCCGACCGCCGGGCCACGTTCGAAGAGAACCTCACGCTCAACTGGCCCACATCGAGACGGCGATCGCCCCGAGCCAGACCTCGCCGGTCTCCATCTCCGCGCCTCGACGATGGCTGCCCTGGGCACGGCTCCAACACCTACTGGAAGCCCAGGTGCGGATCGGTGCCGGCCAACTCACCGCTGGCGGCCCACAGGCGAGCAGCGATCGCCGGATCGGCCATATGAGGGGGGACGGGCTCACGCCGTGGTGTGCCTCGCAGGCCGAAGAACCTCGGACCCCACAGCTGCCCTCCCTGCACCCCCGAGTCGAGTACGGCACGGACGACAGGCCATGCTCCGGCGTCCTTGCCCTGCACCAAGAGCCCGGCGGGCACGGCGCGCAGTCGCTCGGCGGGGGTGGTCACGCGTACCGGCGGGCGGGATGGGGTGAGAGAGTCCAGCGCGCCGCCGGGGTGGGCCACCACGCTGAGTACCGTGCTGCCGAGGGCTCGCAAACGGCGGTCGAGTTCGAAGCCGAAGCACATCTGCGCCAGCTTCGACCGGCCGTAGGTGCGCTTGGGCCGGTAGTCCTGGGTCGACTGCAGATCGCCCAGGTCCAGTCGCTCTGACCGCGCCGCGAAGCTTCCCACCGTCACGATGCGGCCCCCCGGCGCCGCTGACAGCAGGGGGGCCAGTTGCTGGGTGAGCGAGAAGTGGCCGAGGTGGTTGGTGCCGAACATCAGCTCGTGGCCGTCCTCAGTCTCCCGACGCGGTGGGGCGTCGAGCGCGACCCCTGCGTTGTAGACCACAGCGTCGAGATGACCGAGGTCCAGCCGGTCCACGGCGGTCTTCAGGGACGACAGAACGGCAAGGTCCAATGGAAGGTGCCGCACATACGCGCCGGAGACGCGCGAGCGGATCGAGGCCATGGCAGCGTCGGCCTTCGCGGCGTCCCGGCTGCCGAGCACCACTACGGCGCCGGTGGCGGCGAGCTGCTCCGCGACGAAGTAGCCGATCCCGGCGTTACCGCCGGTGACCAGGAACGTTCTCCCCTCGGCACAGGGCAGCCGGTGAACGTCCCATGGCCGACTCCGGGGTTCGAGAGACACGATGACAGGCTCCTTACGCGCGGGCAGCGTGCTCAGGGCGAGCACCAAGGCGCCCAACGTCGCAGTCTTCACCGACAACCCGCCGACAGATCACGATCACCGCCGACGGGCCTCCGACACCCTTCCGGACCTGGCGCAGAACTCGGGCGCTCAGTCACCCTGATTCATCACAACCGCACACAGTCCCCAGCCGACCGCTCGGGCTCGACGCAGCCGCTCACTGCACGTGTCGGACTCGCGCTCGCGACGACCTCGAAGCGGCGATCGGCCGCAGCGCGAGCGAGGGCTGATCACCGAGCCACGCACGCATGGCTACCAGCAACAAACAGGTCGGTGCCGTCAGTGTCGCTCCGCCCGAGCCCGCTGCCTGGGCAGGGGCGAGGAGCCGCGCGCCGGCTCTGCGCAGGGTGAAGCACGAAGCGTGGAGCGCGGAGTCGGTCTCCTCGATGGCGGCCGCCATCAGCAGAGTCACTCCCCGGTACCGGGTCGTCCACGCGACGTAGCACCGCGCCGCCGCTCGCACGATCCGGGGTGCCGGTAAGAACGCTGTCACCAGCCGCAAACGAGGCGCGTCACGTCCGGCCACGTGCGGTGGGGTCACGCTCGGCGCCATGACGGGCAGGTATTTACTCCGGCAGTGTGGCCTGACCGATGATTTTTCCGCGCCGTGCTGGTCTGTACGCCGAATACCGACTCACGGGAGGCTGACGCCATGCGGAAACTGACCTTTGCCATGAACATGAGCCTGGACGGCTACATCGCCGCGCCCGGCGACGACCTCGGCTGGAGCGTGCCGAGCGACGAGCTGTTCCAGTGGTGGTCCGACCGGGTGGACGCGACGGGCCTGGCGCTGTACGGGCGCAAGCTGTGGGAGTCGATGAGCTCCCACTGGCCGACCGCCGACAAGCAGCCGGATGCCACACCGGCGGTGATCGAGTACGCCGTCCGCTGGCGGGACATGCCGAAGGTGGTGTTCTCCTCTACGACCAGCACGGTCGACTGGAATACCCGTCTGGTCACCGGCGACGCAGTCACCGAGATCACCAGGCTCAAGGCCGACGACGGCGGCCCCATGGACATCGCCGGTGCCGCACTCGCCGCGGCGGCCATGCGGGGCGGGCTGATCGACGAGTACGCGATGGTCACCCATCCGGTCCTGGTGGGCGGCGGCACGCCGTTCTTCACAGCCCTGGACAAGTGGGTGAACCTGACCCTGGTGGAGACCCGGACGTTTCCCGACGGCGTGGTCCTGACCAGGTACGAGACCAAACGCTGAGCGCTCGACGTCGAGTCGGCGCGGGCTTCGGGCCACCCAAGGATCTCGCGGCGCTGTGTTCCGAGGTGATCGTGATACCCCTACCGGATCACAGGCCGTGTATGCAAGGGATCCCCAACTAGACACCGGTCAGCCCGTGTTGAGCGGGGGTCTGCTGGTCATGTTGAGTTTCGCCTGTCGTAGGGCCGGACGTGGGACCAGAACAACGGGGTCAGGCCACGCCGGCCCGCAAGCGTGAGGAGGTCCGCCCACTCCGGTTCGCCGAGGATGTCCTGGAGCATCAGGGTGTTCACGAAGACCAGGGCCGATTGCTCCCGCTGAAGGTCCCGAAGTCGCAGGTAGCGGACCACGAAGCTGGGCTTCTGGGCGCGGCCGATCTCCAGCATGGCCGCGTAGGTACGGTGGGAGGGCGTTGCGGGTGAAGCGGGCAGGATCGCCTCGGTGGATGCGGTGCGGGTCCGGATCGCGGTGGCGTACTTGAGCATCTCCTCGGCCACTCGCAGCGCGGCGCCCACGATCCGGTCGCACCGCCCGGCGTCGGCGGCTCGATGCTCTCCGTCCGGCAGCGGGCCGGCAGTTCCACCCGTACCTGCTCCTTGCACGCGATGTGCTCGGCGAGCCAGGCGGTCAGCTTGTCCGCGTCCGCGGCGCTGCACTCACGGAAGCCCAGGTGCCCGCGGATCTGCGCACGGTGGTACTCGACCGTCCGGCCGCTCCACTCGTCGTGACAGCTTTCTTACCGGCACTCCGATTCCGTCCTCATGCTTGCCGGGCAGGGTCCGCGCTGGACCACATGCGTCCGGCCAGACAGACACCTGGGGCGCGTATCGAGTCGTGGTAGAACTGCCTGCTGCATGAGCCGGTGGCGGCCACCAGTGGCGACTCGCGTGAGATCATCCGTTCATGAGCAGCGATCTGGAAGTAAGCGCTCTGGCGATCAATGTCACGATCCCTCAGGCGCTCCGCTGGACAGACACTCGACGCGGTGAAGCGTTCACGCTGACCACACTCAACGTCCGGCTTCTACCGGACGGTCGCCTCGCCGTGAAGGCCTATGGCAGACCAGTCGGTGGTGGTCGGGGCGCCTACGTCTCTTTCCCTGTCCCCGACAGACCCGAACTGGCCACCTTGGTCGCTGACGCTGCCAGCCGTGCCGGGGCGTTGTGGGCCGCCCATCGTGGCCTCGGCTGATCTCAGGGCGCATATCGACTCCACCAACCACCGCGCGCGTTCACCATGACACCGCTGGCCAACCACCGGTTGTACTGACCAGAGTTGAACACTGGGCCCCTGCCGACGGCACGTGTGAGGTCGGCGGCGACGATGGCCACCGGCTCGCCGGACCTAGAACGTGTAGCGGGTGTGGCTGAACACCTGACCGTCGTGGCCGAAGCTGTACGCCGTGCCGGGTGTCACCGCGAACAACAGGTCATTGCCCGTGCGGATGCTGTCGCCGAAGCCGTAGAAGGTCCCCTCCGGCGAGGTGATGCGGTCCCCGTACTGCATTTCGAACGCGGCGATGACCTCGTCGCGCCGTGCCGGATCCGTCACCTGCTCCGCCAGTCCCTCGATCACGATGTCGAGGCCTTCGGAGAAGGAGTTGTTCCCTGTGGTGAGTGCGCAGTGGGCGTTGCCGTTCAGGTTCTTCGCCTTCTGCTCCCCCGGCCCGACGCTGAAGTACAGCGCCCCGTCGTGCCAGGCGGCGATCAGCGGCGTGACGTGCAACCGGCCGTCCGGCCGGACCGTGGTGATCCAGAAGACTTCGGCCTCCTTCAGCCGGCGCTGGGCTTCGCTCCAATCGGTGGCCGTGACGTTCTCCGAGCCGGGGCGCGGGTTGAGCGCAGCGCTGTAGCGTGCGTCGAGTTCGGCCCTGGGCTGCTTCGGCGTCATGTGGAACTCCTTCCTCGTCCTGCAACGAGGCTACGCAGCCCAGCCACGCGGCGCTCGGGCACGGCCTCCGGCAGAGATCAATGAGCACGAGCCACAGCACCGCGAAAGGCAAAGCAACAGGTCTGTGAATCGGCCGCCGTCGGACGGTCCGACCGGCCCCCGCATGGAGCGGAGCGTCCGCACCCACGATTCACCCGCCAGGGGCGCGAAAGGCGACCTGCCGTCGGGCGGCCTCATCGATCTCGTCGGGAGTGAGCAGGGGGATGGCGCGGGTGTGGAGACCTCCGCCGGCCTTGACGGTGAGGCCGACTGCGGCCATGGCGACCGGGTCGGGGAAGTCGAGGATGAGCACGATGTCGTCCTCACCGAAGGTGAAGTACATGGCTTCGACCTGCCCGCCGAGTTCGGTGACGACCTGTTCGACGGCCGCTCGCGCCCTCTTCGAGCAGCCCCTTGGCGCCCTCGGGCGTGTAGGTGGCCTGGATGAGAAACTTGGCATGGGACGCCTTCTCCCCATCGCTTGTCGGGTGTGCATTGGCCTCCCTCGGTCGCGTGCGCCGCTATCCGCAGAATGGGTGGATGCACTCGTTGGAACCTGAGCTCTTCGGACAGCCGAGGTCGTCGACGGAACCCTGCGCTCCACCGCGGTCATGTCTTGCCTCGGACCCTCCGAGTTGCAAGAAGCTGAGGAGCGCCTCCCCTACCGGCCTACGCCCGTCCGACCGTCCCGGTCAGCGACCTTCGTCATGGTGACGAGCCAGGCCCGGATGCCCGCCGGGTCCAGGGTGAACTCGATCGTGGCCGGTTCGAGGGAGTCGATCCGCAGCGTGTCCGCGAACGCGGCTGTGATGTCGTGTCGCGTCAACCGGTGGGGCCCGTGTGCTCCGGGACTCCCCGGTTCCTGGTCGCTGAAACACAGCATGAAATAGCGGCCCCCGGGGCGCAGCACGGCGTCAAGGCCGTGGGTGAAGGCGGCACGGTCGTCCGGGTCGAGCATATGGAACAGGCCCGAGTCGAGAACGGTGTCGAACTGCTCTCCCAGTTCTTCCAGTCTCCGCGCGTCATGGTGGAGGAAGCGCACGGCGGCACCGCGCGTACGCGCCTTGTCCTCCGCGACCCGTAGCGCGCTCGCCGCCAGGTCCACGCCGGTGGCGTCGAGGCCGAGGTCGTGGCACATGAGCACGTGCTCCCCGGTTCCGCAGCCGATGTCGAGCACGCGCCCCCGGATGGCGCCTGACTGCGCAAGCTCAAGAAGGGCCCGCTGCGGTCGTCCGATCTCCCACGGCGGCCGGATGGCATACAGGTCGTCCAGCCACTGCAAGGAGTTCGTGGCACCGGCGTCGTCGTGTGCCGGCGATCCGCCCATACTCGCGACCCTCCATGGCTGTCGTCGCCCGTGTCCGCCCGGGCTCCCGTCACGACAGGGTTCCTGTCGAACGACCATACGCTTCACCACGCAGACGCCGGTGGTTCCGCCCGACGAGGATTCCAGGTCAGGAGCAGCGGCTCAGTGGGGCAGGAGTTGCTGGCCACCGTCGATGTCGTACGTCGCCCCGGTGAGCGCTTCGTTGCACATGATGTGTACGGCCAGAGCCGCGACGTCCTCCGGGCCGACGACCCGGCGGATGGGGAGTGTCGCACGCAGCTCCTCGCGTCGGGCTTCGAGCTGGTCACCCAGCAGCGAGGCCGACAGGGGCGTGTCGACGAATCCGGCGGCGATGAGGTTGACCCGAATCGGAGCGAGCTCGAGCGCCAGGTTGGCGGTGAGGGCGGGAAGCGCCGCGGTCGCCGCGGACGTGATGGCCATGCCGACGGCGGGACGGCGGCCGCCCGTGCCACCGATGAACAGCAGGGTGCCTCCGGGCCGGACCTTCTCGCGGCTGTGCTGGGCGATCCCGATCGTCATGGCGAGGCGATCGCCGAAGTGGCGGCGGGCCTCTGCAAGGTCTATGTCGGCCAAGGGCATGTACGCGGGGCCGCCGGCCGTGGAGAGCACGTGATCGACCGTGCCGGGCAGGTCCTGGAAGAACTGCTTGAGCTTGTCCGTGTCGGTGGCGTCGAATACCGCGGTACTCAGCGGCTCGATTTCGAGCGCGGCCTGCTCCAGCCGCTCGGGATTCCGTCCGACCATGACGACCTGGCCGCCGGCGGCTCGCACGCGCCGGGCGGTTTCGAGTCCCATTCCGGCACTGGCGCCGATCACCACGACGGTCTGGTCGGCGAGGCTCTCGGCGATCGGCTTGCTGAGCGTCATCGGCCACCTCCGGTGGTCAGTCGGCGGTGATCCGGCTGTTGCTCGGCATCACCGAACCCTCCGCCGGTGTCGGTCGTGCCGACGACGGACCGCGCGGAACCGGCGCCTGCTCGCTGACGTCCTCCGCGAGCACCTGAGCCTCGACTTCCAGGGCTCGGATGAGAGCGGCCGAGCATCGCGCGACAGCCCGTAGCTGCCCCTCTTCGAACGTATAGCGCTCGGGTTTGTATCACCACCCGAGGCCGCGCCCGGCCGCGTGCCTCGGAGGGCCGAAAGCCTTGCTCCTTCGTCGCGTGGTCACGGGGAGACCGTCGCGGCGGGCGGGGTCCACCGACGGGCAGGAGGCACGGTGCCAGGGACGCCGTAGTCCTTCTTGAGCTGTTCGGGGATCGCGTAGTGCATGACGCGTCCGCGAGTGAGAGAGGACAGCTCAAGGATGGTGGTGAGGTGCCCGAGGCGGTCCAGCGCCCACGCTCCGAGGGGTGAGCGGTCCTCGATGGTCTCCAGTACGCCGAGGAGGTGGGGCACGGCCTTGACCACGGTGTCCCACGGTGTGCGGGGCACCTCGAGCCAGTCGGCGCAGGTGTCGCCGACAAGGTGGCGGATGAGGGCGGACACGATCGGGTCGAAGAAGGTCCCGGGCACGACCTCCTCGTAGAGGTCGATGAGCTGCCGGGTCAGGTGAGCGCCTTCCTGCGAGGGCCCCATGTGCCGGACCATGTACAGGTCGAGGAATTGGCGGGCCTCGTCCAGGGACTTGGGGACGGCGTCCTGGTCGACGCCGAGCATGGCGCCGACCACACGCCAGGCGTAGTAGTACGCTTCCGCGCCCTCCGGCGACATGTGGATGCCGAGGCGGTGCAGGCTGTCGAGGACGAGCATGGAGAAGAACATCTGCCCGCCGATCATGTCCTCTTGGCAGATCGGTGTCCCGAGCGCGGCGGCGTCCCAGCGGTCTTCGCGTGTGAGGTGGTGGCGGATGGAGGCGTGCAGGAGGCGGACCTTCTGGGCGGCGGGGATGAAGCGGCTGCCGGCCTCGAAGGCGTCCGGCTGCATCAGGTGGACGGTGAACTGGCCGGTCTCCGCCATGCGTTTGGAGGGGTACTTCAACCCGTGGGTGGCCGACAGCAGCTTGGCCACGTGCGGGACGACGTAGCAGGCGGGCATGGAGGCGAAGGACAGGGCCGTGGAGATGTGCACGTTGTTGTCGATGAAGAACAGCCGGGCCTTCTCCATCTCTCCCCAGTCCACCCAGGCCGGCGGGACGCTGGTTGCCCGGAGGTACTCTCGTGCGACGTCGGGCAGCCCGTCCGGCAAGGGGGCTCCGGCGGTGGAGACATAGCGCATGAGGGTGTTGAACTTGCCCACCTCCCCGCGTTCGAAGAGGGTCGCGACGGTGGCGTCGGCGAGTTCGTCACCGGCTTGCCGCAGCGCGTCCATCGAAGTCTCGGTGTACGTCATGGCAGAACTCTCTTTCGTCGCGGATCATTGACGTCAGGTGGGGACGTCAGGTGGGCCCCCGCGGCCGGGGACGGCACGGGATTACGCCCGCGGCTGTGCGGTGATCAGGACAGACGGACCGCGGCCGAATGCGCCAGCGCGGTCAGGGCAGCGGCGGCGTGCGCGGGTGCGTCCACCTCGTGCAGAGCGCCGAGGGCTTCGTCGACCCGCGCGCTGATCATGGCTTCGATGCGGTCGGGAGTCTTCAGCCGGCGCATCACCTCGCGCACGGTGTCCAGCCCCTCCGCGTCCGGATCAGGTCTGCCCAGGACGGCGCGCAACTGCTCCCGCTCGTCGTCGCCGGCGAGACGCCAGGTTTCCGCCAGCAGGGCCGTGGGCCGGTGGCCGCGTACATCGTCGGCGTCGTCCTTGCCGGTGCGTCCCGGGTCTCCGAAGAGGCCGAGCAGATCGTCCCGCAGCTGGAACGCCTCACCCAGAGGCAGCCCGTACGCCGAATAGCCCCCGCGCAGCCTCTCGCCGGCGCCGGCCAGGGCGCCTCCGATCAACAGCGGCTGCTCGACCGTGTACTTGGCCGTCTTGTACCGGATCACCTTCATCGACGCCGCCATGTCCGGATCGGCCCCGGTACGCAGGATCTCCAGGCACTCGCCCGCGATCAGCTCCCGGGCCAGCAGCGACCACAGCGGGCGGGCCCGTGCCAGGTACGCGGCGGGCAGACCACTGGTGGCGAACAACTGCCCGGCGAGCGACATCAGCAGGTCCCCCACCAGCATCGCCAGTGACCTGGCCGCGTCGACGGCATGTGGGCGCCGGAGTACCGCGCCGCGCAGGGCGATGTGCGCGGTGGGTCGGCCGTGCCGCAACGGGCTGTCGTCGATGAGATCGTCGTGCACCACCGCTGCGGCGTGCACCAGTTCCATCGAGGCGGCCGCCCGCACCAGCGCGTCGCTGTCCGGCTGTCCCACCGCGCGCCAGCCCCAGTAGCAGAATGCCGCCCGCAGTCGTTTGCCGTCCCGGACAGCGGTCTCCAACTGCTCGGCCACCGGGCCGAGAACCTGGTCGATCGCCCACAGTTGCTCGGCCTCCTGGGCGACGAAGTGGTGCAGCACCTCGTCGACACGGGCCTTGAACGCGGCAGGCTCCCACCGGTCAGACATCATCGGCGGCCCGCCGGGCCAAGGCGTGCCGGGCGAGAATCTCCAGGTGGGCCGGGGGGACGGCTGCGTACCGGTCCACCACCAGGCGCCCGCGCGCCACCAGATCGTGCTCGGCCTCCGCCGCCAGCACAGCAGCGTCCGAGCGTCTCAGCAGCCCTCGCACCGTCCCCAGCGCCGATCCCACGGTGCTCACTGCCAGATCGGCCAGCCCGGCCACGAGCAGCAACACCTTCTCCTCCGGTCCCCCACGCCGTCCCGCTCCATGCGTCATCCCTTGTCCCCCACCCGCAACACGACGATGCGGCGCCGGTCGTGCGCCGTCCTTCTCAGCGTCGCGTCACGCCGGACCCATGTGTGGAACAACTCACGATCGAGTGATCACCTCGCTTGTCCGTACGGACCGACCACGGCAGTCGTGGTCCGACACCCGCCCGCGCACTGTGCGGGCGAGGTGGACGCGGCGCGGGCGCTCCCCACCCCAGATGTTGCCGGGGCGGCGGACGCTCGAAAGTGGGGCAGAAGGGTGTTGTCGATCACCGCAACTGGACGCGCGGCGGCCTCCGGGACCAGGGTGGGGTGATGGACAACGACGACAACGCACCGGAGACGCCGGACGACGGGCTCGACCTGGCCTCGCTCTACCTGGAATCGGTGAAGGCCCGGATGGATCCGGAACAGTTCGCCACGCTGGAGGAGGCCGTGGACGAACTCGCGCACATGCTGTCCGACGGTCAGCCGGGCACCTTCGAAGCGGGTGGCCGGGACACCTTCACGCCCGATGTCCAGCGCGAGTTCCTCGCCGTCATGGCGATCCTGACGACCGGCCGCATGGACCACCACGTCGTAGAGCTGCCCGGCCCCGACGGCAGTACGGGCTACGCGGTCGTGACCGCCGACGTCGCGAACGATCCGGAGAAGCTCGCGGAGTTCCGGGCCGATCTCCACCGCCAGATCACCGAGCAGCAGGCCGTCGACGAGGAACTGGACGGCATCGCCCGCGCCAGCGGCCTGGACACGGGCGACTGACTCACCCAGCGGATGGGGCAGGCAGCCCTCCCCGGTAGGTCGCCACTCTGCTGCCCTGGCCACGGGCGGCCAGGCGCAACGACAACGCGGCCGGGTGGAGCAGCGCATCGAACGTACGCTCGGGAAGATCCTTCTGTGTGACGCTCGCACTGCCCGTCGGCCGGAACATCGGCCAGGCGTGAGGGCGTGCAGATGGTGGCGACCGGCGACCGTTCGCAATCGTTACGCATCATGTCAGCGGTGGCCTGCCGAAGGCTGCGCCTCTCAGGCCGACGTGCCGTAGCAGGCGGCGATCGCGGCGGCGCGATCGCGCAGTGAGGTGCGCAGCCACTGCGGGGCCAGGGCTTCCCCGTCGGTGCCGAGCTGCCACAGCGCCCATTCGGCGTGCCTCGGATCCTGGAAGGTCACCTCCAGCCGCAGCCGGCCGTCCGGGTCTGCTTCTTCGCTGCGGACAGCCAGGGCGGTGCTCACCAGGTCCTCCCGCCGTGCCGGGTCCACCCGTACCAGCACGGTGACGTGGTCGCCGCCGGTCCGGAACTGCGCGCTGCGTTCCTGCCAGGCCCGGTCGAGATCGACCCTGTCGGCTCGCTGTGCGGGTTCCGGGAGTTCCTCGGCGGCCAACACCCGGGACAGCCGGTACGTGCGGTCCGCGCCGGACCTCGTGGCCAGCAAGTAGCCCTGCTCGCGTACGGTGACCAGGCCTATCGGGTCCACCGTGCGCCACTGTGGCACCTGACCCGTGGCTTCGTAGTGGATGCGTAGCTTGTGTCCGGCCAGCACTGCGCGCCGGACCTCGGCCACGATGGTGTCGGGCACCTCCTCAGTCACCGTGCGGCGCGAGAGGAGGTCGGTCTCCGGATCGATGAGCAGTCGCTCGGCCACGCCGGCCGCCGTGTCCCGGTGGCTTTCAGGCAGGGCGTCAACCACCTTGAGCATGGCGGAAGCGAGCGCCGAGCCGAGGCCGAACACCTGCGCGCCGCGCCGCGATCCGGCGACCAGCAGGGCGAGCGCCTCGTCGTTGTTCAGTCCGGTGAGCTGTGTCTGGAAACCGGGCAACAACGCGAACCCGCCGTAGCGGCCGCGTTCGGCGTAGACCGGGACACCGGCCGCGGACAGCGCCTCTATGTCGCGCAGCACGGTGCGGGTGGATACCTCCAGCTCGCGTGCCAGCGTGGCAGCGGACAGCCGGCCGCGCTGGCGCAGCAGCAGCACCAGGGAGACCAACCGGTTGGCGCGCATGCAAAAACTCTAACGGCATACATGACAGACGATGTCGCGATTCGTTGGGAGGCTCTCAGCACGACGTCAAAGGCGCGCGGCTGACGCGCTGACCGGCGTGCGTACTCCCCATGAATCGAATGGAGCTGACGTGGCGATGGAACGAACGGCGGTCAACCCGGTGGCGTGGTCGGCGGAGTTGGGATT
The DNA here is from genome assembly GCF_040302905.1 of Streptomyces sp. NPDC096193. NCBI lineage: Bacteria > Bacillati > Actinomycetota > Actinomycetes > Kitasatosporales > Streptomycetaceae > Streptomyces > Streptomyces sp. NPDC096193. The sequence goes on from NZ_JBEOSJ010000029.1 coordinate 75,857, forward strand.
CAACCAGGGCGAGGTCGTCTCCGGGCAGACAAAGACCCTGTACATCTCGGGACAGACCGCGATGAGCGACGACGGCAAGCCACAGCACGACGGTGACATGGCGGCGCAGTTGGCGCTGAGCCTCGACAACCTGGAGGCCGTGCTCGGCGAAGCCGGCATGTCTCTTTCGAACCTCGTCCGGCTCAACGTCTACACGACCGACGTCGATCTGCTTTTCCAGCACTACGGCGAGCTGGCAGGGCGGTTGGGCGGCGCCCAGGTGGCGCCGGCCACCACGATGCTCGGGGTGGCACGGCTGGCGATTCCCACCCTGATGGTCGAGCTCGAAGGCACCGCCGTCGCGTGATGTGACCTCGCTGCCTGCGCTTCTCGCGCTGGTTGTACCGGGCGAGCAGCGCAGGCAGGCCGAGGCTTCGAGTACCTACCGGAGCGGGCGATGGTCCTGCCGCCGGAGGACTGATGCCGACGGACTTCAGTCCCCAGTGCTTCGAACGGGGCGAGCAGGCTCTGCGCGTGGATGCGGTTCCCCGTGCGGTAGGTGATCCGGCAGCCCTCGGCCCTGCCCGAGACCGGGGAGGCAACGGCCTCGGCCCGCACCAGGTAGTAGATCGGACTCTCCTCCCCCGGGGCGATACGTACCGGCCCCTTCGAGTAGTCCCGGGCCAGGTCGGGCTCTTCGACGAAGGACTCGTCGTATGCCGCCAGGCCCCTCCCGTGGGTTTCGGAGCGTTTGGCGGCCCTGACCTCGCCCGTCCTCCAGCGCGTCGGCGCGCCCAGCAGCTCCGCCTCCAGCACCTCGACCGGCAGGTCGGACGTGTTCTTGAGCGAGGGGCAAGCGAATTAGTAGCCCTTGCCGGCCGTGGCGTGGTGGAAGCCGGCAGTGCCTCCCCAGTCGTTCTCCAGCACATGCCCCCGTGCTGTGGCCGCGGACGCGCTCACACCCAGCCCCATCACCAGCACCGCGGCCCCCGCCGCGATCAGCCGTGCTCTCATACCGCCCCCTGCAAACGTGCGTACGAGCCGGTGCCCGTGACCGGAGTGGATCACACGATGAACCCCCTGGTCGACCCCGCTTGAGCAGAATCAGAGACTGCCGACGGCATGGGGCATGACCGCCCTGACCTGCTGCCCTGGGGCGAGGAGGGAGCCCGGGCTCCTCGCGACCGGTGGGCCGGACCTCGGCCTCGTCGTGAACGGAACCGGCGGGCGCATCCCACCGGCGACCTGTGGAGGAGCGCGGCACCGTTCACGGCGCCCGGACCGGAACCGTTTCCCCCGATCCTGCGTGACTTCTGATGGTGTTGTCGAGGCGACCTGAGGGGACCTGATGAAAGCGCGGGCGTTGGTGAGCGTGGCGGTATCGGCATGTGTGGCCCTGGGGGCGTGCGCGTGCGGTCCGGAAAGTTCGAAGGAGGACCCCGCGGCGAAGCCCTCTCGGCCGTCCGCGTCCACGCCGGCGAAAGCACCGTCCGTCACGTCATCCGCGCCCCCGCGGACCGAGAAGCCTTCGGCCACCCCTACCGGCGACCAGCCCGCGCCCAGGACGAAGGCGGGCGCGATCCAGCGCTACGAGCAGTACCTCCACGCCCTCGGCCGCGAGGACATCGACACGGTCTGCGAAGTGGCGGGGCCCGCCGCGAAGAAGGCCGAGGACCAAGGGCTCGGCCCGTGCACGTCGACGTACGCCACCGTGTTCCAGATGATCTCGCCCGCGCAGAAGAAGGCACTGCAAACCGCAACGGTCGACCCGCAGCGCGTCGCCGTGCGCACGCCCGTCAAGATCGAGATGCCGGTCGAATCGGTCAAGTCCTCGGCCACCTTCTCCGAGAGCGACCTCGGCAGCTACACACTCGAGTACCTCGAGAACAACTGGTACATCACCGACTGACCCACCGATGCCCGGCAGCGCACGACGCTTGGCGAAGAGGCCGCCAGCACCTCCGACAAACACGCCGTGTGCGGATGAAAGCCCGGGCCACCCGGCCTGTTCCGAACACGGCGAGCCCGAACGCCGGAGCCGCAGGGCCATCCGCCCGGGTAGCTGGTGGGTCAGTCGTACGGGACCACAGCCACCGGGCACGGGGCGTGATGCAGGGCGGCATGGGTGACCGGGCCACTGTGACCGAAGCGGCTGTCGCGGCGGCGGCGCCCGAGGACGAGGAGTTCCGCTTCCTTCGCCGCCCGCAGAAGGCGGGGAGCGGGGCGCCCTTGGGACGCGGTCGCTGTCACGGTGAGGTCCGGGTATTTCTCATGCAACTGCCGGGCCACGGCGACCAGGGTCTTTTCACGTTCGGCACGCAACTCGGGACCACTGGGTCGCCCGGTGCCCACTGCGTAGAGACTGGGGGCGCTGTACGCGTGGATGAGGTGCAGGTCGGCGCCTCGCAACCGGGCCTCCTCGAAAGCGAAGGCGACGATCTCGTCGCAGGGGCGGTCGAAGTCGATACCGACGACGACCTCGCGAGGGGAGGCGGAAGCAGCAGACCCGGCGCCTTTCGCGTCCTGATGCCCGGCACGTACGAGGACGATCGGGCCCTCGGGCCGGGCGATGACCTGCAAGGCGACCGAACCCACCAGGTACCCGGTGAAGCCACTGATCCCCCGGGTCCCGAGGACCAGGAGCGCCGACTGTCCGGATGCTTCCCGGAGGGCCGTGACGGCAGGCTGGGAAACCTGCCGGTCGATGACAGTGAGATCCGGGTGGAGAGCGCGGACATGGTCCACGGCCGCACGCAGGGTCTGGTGGGCCCAGTCACGCTGACTGGTGTCGGCCGGCACGGCGACCGTCGGGTGCGGTGACCACTCCCAGGCGTGAAGAAGATGCAGTGGCACGTTCCGGAGCCGGGCCTCGTCGGCCGCCCACGTTGCGGCGGCGAGGCTCTCCGGAGATCCGTCCACTCCGGCAGTGACCGGTCGGAGCATGGTGGGCACCTCCTGTGCTGAGACACAAGCCCGTGTACAAGCCCGCGGGCAACCGTTCGGGCGGGCCATCGTCTCGCGGCGGGTTCCAGTTGTCGGGGGACCCGCAGAAGGCGAACTGCCAAGTGTCGGACAGCGGTTGACGGATTCGACTGTTCAGCGCACATCGCGGGCCGCAGCAGGGGGCGGCTGCGCAGGTGCTACGAGTGGCCGCAGCCGCCTGACGCGCGGTTCCACTTCCGTAGGACGACGACACACGACAGGCATCCCCCTGCGGCTCAGCACCTCTCCTGACCAGGTTCTCAAAGCTCTGGCCGGGCGGCATCCCGGCGTGCCGATCGAAAAGGCGGGCACCGCCGGTCCGCGTATGCCGGACCGTGAGGATGTCGCCGCCTCGGCGACAACGATCGGTCACTCGGCAGACTGCGAGAGGCCCTCGCAAGAGTCAGCCCGCTGTCCCGTCGAAGCGCCGTACATCACCTGCGCGCCGCGTCTCCAGAAGACGCAGCCACACTTCGCTGATGGTCGGGAAGGCGGGCACGGCATGCCACAGGCGCTCCACGGGCACCTCGCTCGTAACGGCGACTGTTGCCGAGAACAGCAGTTCCGCGACTCCGGCCCCGACGAAGGTCGCTCCCAGAATGTTGCCGCGATTCCGGTCCACGAGGAGGCGCGCTTTCCCGCGGTAGCCGTCAGCGTATTGACGGGCTCCCGCCACGTTCCCGATGTCGTAGTCCACCATGTCGAATCGGCGCCCCGCTCGTTCTGCCTCGCGCGTGGTCAGGCCGACGCTCGCCACTTCGGGATCCGTGAAAACGACCTGCGGCACGGCCGCGCTGTCGGCGGTCGAGGCGTGCGCGCCCCATCTGCCGTCGTCCAGCCTGCCGCCCGTGGCGCGGACACCGATGATGGCGCCGGCGATGCGTGCCTGGTACTTGCTCTGGTGGGTCATCAGAGCGCGGTGGTTCACATCGCCGACCGCGTACAACCACCCGCCGGCGACAGCAGGCACCTGGAAGGTGTCATCCACCGCCAACCAGTTGCCCGGCTTCAACCCCACGGTCTCCATACCGATGTCGCCCGTGCGGGGCACACGACCGATGGCGACCAGGACCTCGTCCGCGGTGAGATCCCCTCCGTCCGCCAATTCGATGTGCACTTCAGTGCCCATTCGCGTGACGCGAGAGGCCGAAGTGTCCAGCCGAATGTCGACGCCCGCCTCCCGCAGCCCCTCCGCGACCATGTCCCCGGCGAACGGTTCCATACGGGGCAGGAGACCGGTGCCTCGTACCAGCATGGTCACCTGCGAGCCGAGTGCCTGCCACGCAGCGGCCATTTCGACTGCCACCACTCCCCCGCCGATCACGGCGAGACGTTCAGGAACTTCCTTGGAGCTGGTCGCATGACGGCTGGTCCAGGGATGCGCTTCGCTGAGCCCGGGCAGGTCGGGCAGAGCCGAGTCGGTGCCGGTGCACACGGCCACGGCATGTCGGGCGGCGAGCCGGACGGTCTCCCCCTCGGGCGTCTGCACCGTCACCTGCCGCGGGCCGTCCAGCCGGCCGAATCCGCGAACCAGGTCGACGGACACGGAGTTCAGCCACTCCACCTGATCGTCGTCCTGCCAGTAGTTCGCCAACTTGTCGCGGTGGGCCAAGGCAACCGCGACGTCCAGGGGCCCGCTCACGGCCTCGCTCAGCGCGGGAACACGGCGGGCTTCGGCGCGGGCCGTCATCGGCCGAAGCAGGGCCTTGCTGGGTTCACATGCCCAGAACGAGCATTCACCACCCAGGAGTTCACTCTCCACGATCACCGTGGTGAGCCCGGCATCACTCGTGCGTTCCGCCACGTTCTCGCCGCACGGACCGGCACCGAGGACGATCACGTCGTATGTGCGCGGAGCTTCGCTCATCATGACCCCCATGACTCATCTGGTTCCGCATACGGCCGTGTCGGGGGCACGTGAGTCATGGGAAGGCCACTCTCGGGCCGGCCGCGGACTCGGGAGGGGCAGTCACCAGATCTTTTGTAATCCGGCGATGCCGGGCATCAGGCCACCAGGTCAGAAGCTTCACACCCGTAGCCCCACCCCCTACTGTCCCCCCTGTCGCACGTGACCGCATTTTGCTCGGGCGGTGATCATCAGCGCTTTGCGGCGGCTACGGCAGTGATGGAGCGGGAGACATTCGAGGATCGCCGACCACGGGATCCCCCTGTCACGCTCCAGTGGCATTGGGTGACGATTCGTCGCACGCTGCGTTGCCGCTCCATATGCGGAGGCGGCGCACCCGCCGGAGACTTGAACGATGAGTGACATGAAACTCGAAGTACTGGTGCTTCCCGTATCCGATGTGGATCGGGCGAAGGAATTCTACGAGAACCTCAACTTCCGTATGGATATCGACTATGTCGGCGATGACGGGTTCAGAGTTGTGCAACTCACTCCGCCCGGCTCCGAGTGCTCGATCATCATCGGCAAAGGTGTCTCTGCGGCCGAACCGGGGTCGGTCCAGGGGCTGCATCTCGTCGTCTTCGACATCGAGGCCACCCGTGCCGAACTCGTCGACCGCGGTGTGGATGTCGGGGAGATCTTCCACGACGCGGGTGGGGTGTTCCACAGGCCCGGTAGCGAGGGGCGTGTGCCCGGTGCCGACCCCGAGCGAGGCAGCTACGCCTCCTTCGCCGCCTTCAGCGACCCCGACGGGAACGGGTGGGTGCTCCAGGAGATCAAGGAGAGGGCTCCTGGTCGCTGAAGTCATCGCCGTGCGATGCGCAGGCGTCAGGAGAGCAGGTCGATCGTCTGTCCGATGTCCTGCTCTTCAGCCTGCTGGTAAGCCGCCCATGCCATGGCGAGGTCCTGCCGGGGAAGTCCGACAGGCGCGTAGCCGGAGCGGTCCGTAGCACTGGCACGTCCCGGATGGTCCCCGCGCAGAACGTCGCCCAGTGTGGCCTGAGCAGCCGAAGCCGGAAGACCGGCAGCCGACAAGAGGCCTGTGGCCGCGGCCGTTCGGCCGGCCAAGTCTCAGATGTCGCCAAAACCGGCAGGACCCCGAAGACCCCGCCGCAGGGTTGCGGCGCGGAGTACGGGAGACGTCCAGGACCAAGGCCCTCGTCGGTATCGCGCACGTGCAGCTGCGGCGCGGCGCCATTCGCCGACGAACCGGCGAAGCGACGATGGGCCCGGAGGTGTATCCATGGGCGAATACGTCGAAGTAAACGGAACCACGTTCTGGACCGAGATCCACGGCCAAGGGCCCGACGTCTTGCTGATCGCGGGTCTCAGCGACCCGGCCGAGGCGTGGCAGGCGCAGCTCGACGGACTGTCGGACCGGTACCGGGTCGTCGCTTTCGACAACCGGGGCTCAGGTCGGACTCCGATGCCCGACGGGCGCCTGTCCGTGGCCACGATGGCCGACGACGCCGCGGGCGTGCTCCGGGCACTGGGGATCGACAAGGCACATGTCACAGGGTTCTCGGGCGGCAGCGCGATTGCTCAGGAGCTGGCCCTGCGCCACCCGGGGACCGTCCGCAGCCTCGTCCTCATCAGTACCTGGGCACAGGCGGACCCCTACCTCACCGGCTTGACCCGTTTCTGGCATTGGCTGGCCACCGAGGCTCCCGACGAGCGCGCCATGCTGGAGGCGTTCTTCTTGTGGATCTACACGCCACGTGCACACGCCGACGGCATGGTGCAGCAGATCGTTGAAGAAGCGCTCGCCTTCCCGTACCCGCAGTCCGCCGAGACCTTCCAGCGTCAACTCAAGGCGTTCACGCGGCACGACACGCTCGACCGGCTGCCCGGAATCTCCGCACCGACACTCGTCCTGGCCGGCGAGCAGGACATCGCCACACCACCTCGGCTGGGACAGGTGGTGGCCGACACCATCCCCGGGGCACGCTTCGAGGTCCTGGCGGGAGAGGCCCACCAGCCGTTCCAGGAGTCCCCGGACGTGTTCAACTCCCGGGTCGGCGCCTTCTGGCGCGAGGTCGACGGCGCAACCTCGTCCTCCTGAGTGGACAACGTCGCGTGTTGTCAGGAGCCGTCTGTCTCCAGGCGACCGTGAGCCGGCCGGGGCTGCGGCGGGTGACCTGCCTGGTGGACTCGGCGAAGGCAGCCCTTGCCTTCGCCGTCCGGGCGGGAGTCAGGAGACGGCAGACGCCGCGGGGGCGGTCGACGTGGACGCCTCCCAGGCGAATCCGTCCGGATCGGTGAAAGGACCGGTGGTGCTGCCGAGAACGATGCGGTGCGAGCCGGTTCCGTCGGCGGACACGCCGAGGTCCTTGGCCAGGCCACGGCGCTTGTAGAGCGCCAGCTTGACGGGGCTGGACGCATCCGAGGCGAACTCGACGTACTTGCCGCCGAAGCTCTTTGCCACGGTCAGGCCCCGACCGACGTAGAACTGCTTGCTGGCCTTCACGTCCTCGACGCCGAGCAGCAGAACGAATTCGTCGATCTCGCGGGTGGCCGAGCCGGTGTCCTTCTTCGCCGAGGTCGCGACCTTCCAGGTCGTCCCGTCCGGCGCCTGCACAACGCCGCCGTAGCCCCACATCGACTTCGCGGCGGGCTTGAGCACCGTGGCGCCGGCGTCCAGGGCGGCGCCGAGGAAACTGTCGACAGTGGCCGGGCCGGACACCGTGAGCGCCAGGGTGAAGCCGCGGAATCCGGTGGACTGCGCCTCGGACGCCCGCAGGCGTACGTGCGAATCCACTCCGAAGGTGGTGGAGAAGCGGTGGGCGGCCTCAAGGTCGGCCACCTCGAGGGTGACGGACGCGATGGACGTGGTCGATGCGTTGTTTGCCATGGCCATTACGCTATGGGCCGCTCGGCGGCAGGGCTTCTCGATTCCTGACCGGTCTCGTCAGGGCGCTCCACCCGGGCCGGCACCACCTCCGTCGTGACCACCGGCTTTGCATCTCCGTCCGCTACTCGCGGATCGGGTCCAATGACGGTGCGGCTCGTCGGCACGGAGCTTTGTATGACGAACCCGCTCGGTGAGCGCCCAGGGCGGGTGATCAGCGAACGGCGCCGCAACCACCGGGGCCAACGACGCCCACATCCGGCCGCAAGCCTCTTGCCCCGACCCCGGCGAAACGGCCGCTTCGCCGATCGCCGCCTGCCACGCGCGGCGACAGGCAGCGTTGCGCGCAGATCCCCTACCGTGACCGCATGGACCAGCGCATCAGCCTCGTCACCCTCGGCGTCCGCGACCTCGCCCGTGCCCGGCGCTTCTACGAGGCACTGGGCTGGCGCGGACAGGAGGTGAGTCAGACCGTCTTCTTCCAGGCGGGCGGCCTCGCCGTGGTCCTGTGGGACCGCGACCTCCTGGCTGCGGACTGCGGTCTGCCGTCCAAACCATCGGCACCGGACGGCCCGGCCGGCGGCGGGTTCGGCGGCATCGCCCTTGCCCACAACGTCCGTTCGCGTGTCGAGGTGGACGACCTGCTCGTCGCCGTGGAAGCGGCCGGCGGAACCATCACCAAGCCCGCCGCCGTCAACGCCATCGGGTTCTACTCCAGCGCCTTCACCGACCCGGACGGGCACGCCTGGGAGGTCGCTCACAACCCGGGCTTCCCCCTCGCCGCGGACGGATCGTTGACCCTGCCCGATTTCGGCGCCGACGCGGACGACCGGCCCCAGGAAGGAAGCGGTCCGTGAGGTTCGAGGCGCGTACGTGTCCCGAGCGCACCGCTTCTCGCTGGGGGTGGAGGCGGAGTCGGGTCGCTGCCGGCTGTCCCTTCCGGTGAACCCCGGCGTCGTCGACTACGAGGAGTACTGCGAACTCCCCGAGGATCAGCACCACGCCTGCCTGGCCGACCCTCGTGCCACGCCGCACATCGCCGTGGCGTGCCGACGCCGCGAGCGCGACGACCTGCTGCTGCGCCCGGGCCGGAACCGGGGCACCCGCGTCTCACGGTCCATGTGGCGCGTGAGGAAACAGTGGCCACGCGCAGCGGCGTCGCCTCCGCGTCAGGACGGGGCGAGGACGCAGAGCTCATGGCCCTCCGGGTCGGTCAGGCAGATCCACGGGACATCGCCCTGGCCGAGGTCGAGGTCGGTGGCGCCGAGCGCCCGCAGCCGGGCCGCCTCCGCTGTCTCGTCGTCGCCGGGGTACGGCAGCAGGTCGAGATGGATGCGGTCCGGCACGGTCTTCACATCGGGCGTACGAAGGAACTCGAGGTAGGGCCCGACACTCTTGGCCGAACGCAACACCGCATGTTCGTCGGTCACTTCGTACAGGGTCCAGTCCATCGCCTCGCCCCAGAACCGCGCCATGGCCCGCGGTTCCGCACAGTCGACCACCACCCGGGCAATCGGCCCGGTGTCCCCGTAGATGTCCCGAGGCTCCAGCACACAGAACTCGTTGCCCTCGGGGTCGGCGAGGACCGTCCACGGCACGTCGCCCTGTCCCACATCGGCGGGTGTCGCACCGAGGGCCCTCAGGCGAGCGACCAACTCCGCTTGATGAGTGGCGGAGTCGGTCGCGAGATCGAGGTGCACACGGTTCTTGGCCGTCGTCTTGGATTTTGGCACGGGAACGATGTCGAGACCGAGGACGACCGGGTCCGGCCAGACGAATTCGTCGCCGGGTCCGACGTAGGTGGTCACTCCGGGTCGGAAAACCCTCCAGCCCAGTGCCTCCGCCCAGAACCGGCCGACCGCCAAGCCGTCAAGAGCCTTCATGTTCACGTGAACAGGTCGCAGTGCCATGCCGGCGATCCTATGCACCTGCCCCTCAACGCCTCCCGTGCCACAGCCGGTTACACACGTGGCTTCTCTCTGCGGCCCGTCACGACAGAATCTCGATGTATCCGTCCGTTCCGTGTACGCGAATCCGCTGCCCGTCCTTGATCAGCCGGGTGGCCTGCTCCACGCCCACGACCGCCGGCAGACCGTACTCCCGGGCGATCACCGCGCCATGGGTCATCAAGCCGCCAACTTCCGTGACCAAACCCGCGATTCCGACGAACAGCGGCGACCAGCTGGGGTCGGTGAAGGTCGTGATCAGGATGTCGCCCGCTTCGAGATCCGCGTCCGCCATGTCGAGGATGACGCGGGCCCTGCCCTCGATGGTCCCGGCGGAGACGGGCAGGCCGACCAGAGCACCGGCCGGTACGTCGTCGCGCCGGTACGCCCCGGTGAGGGCCTCACCGTCCGAGGTGAGCACCCGGGGCGGTGTGAGCGCGCAGTACGAACGGAACGCCTCCTTGCGCTGCTCGATGAGTCGGATATCCACCTGGTTCGAGCGTGCGACGTCGTGGAGTTCGTGGAACGTGAGGTAGAAGACGTCCTCCCGGTCAGGAAGAACACCGGCCCGTACGAGACGCTCGGCCTCCCTCAACAGGGCCTGCCTGTAGACGAAGTAGCGGCTGACGATGTCGTACTTCGGGTACTCCCGGTACCCGATGAAGGTGCGGACCCGGTCGATCATCCGCTCGGTCTCGTCGGCCTTCTCGTCGCCGTCCGGCAGGGCCCGCAGCCGCGACAGCACGTCCTGCGCCTTCTTCAGCGCCTTTTGCCGTCCTTGCTCGAAGCGCCGTTCGGCGGCGCCCTGTTCGAAGTTCCGGACGTTGTCGAGGATCACCGGCACGATCGTGGTGGGGCGCTCGCGCCAGCGTGGCCTCGTGATGTCGATCTCGCCGACGCAGCGCATGCCGTACCGGTCGAGGTAGACCTCGATGACGTCGCGCGCTTCGGTCCCGCCCGCGAGCTTCGGCAAATCGTCCAGGAAGCCCTCGTCCTCGACGCCCTGGAGGAACGCCACCACCTCCGGCAACGGACGGATCACGTCCGCGACGTCGAGCAGCGCCAGTCCCATTTCCGACGTGACGTTGTCGGGGGCGGACAGCGTCAGCGTGTCGGCCACGTTCTTCTCGCCCAGCCACTCCTGCAGCTTGTCGTTGAGCCACCATGTGGCCTCCATACCCGCCATGATCACCTGGAGGCTCAGCGGATCGCTGAGGACCCGCTTGTGCTCCGCGAAAGCCTCCAGCAGGAAGTCGAACAGCGCCGGACCGGTCTTCGTCCGGATGTCCCGTTCGAGAGCGGCGATCGACTCCTGACTGCGCTCGATCAGCTCGGTGACGATGGCCGGATCCGTCTCGATCGGGGCGGGCGGGCCGCCGGCCGGCGGCCCCCCCGGGCCCGCCCACCCCGCGGGGGGTGCCGCCCCCGCGGTCGGC
>NZ_JBEOSJ010000029.1:86963-93799 GCF_040302905.1 Streptomyces sp. NPDC096193
GCGAAGAAGACGGCGGCCGGGAAGTCGGCCGGGGTGGACAAGAGCACCCCGGCCAAGAAGGCCCCGGCCGGGGCGGCCCGCCGGGACCCGCGTCCGGGAGCGAAGGGACGAAATCGTCGCGGTCGAGGACGGTTTCCAGAGCGTCCCTGACCAGCGGATCGCCTTTCCCCATGATGTTCAGGAGACCGGCGCGGCTCGCAGGCGAGGCCAAGCGTCGGGTGACATCGACGAACAGTCTCCCGCCGGCCTCGTGCATCGGCACCATGGCCGTCAGCTGCCACATGGAGTACCCGAGGGGCTTCATGGCGTCGGTCATCATCTGTTGATGACCGACGGAGACGTAGACGTGATTCTCCTGGTCGCCGATCTCCGGGATGGGGAACAGCGTCGTGATGGGCCTGCTCTGAACGATCTGGAAGCCGTCGTCGACCAGACACCATTCGATGTCCTGAGGGCGGCCGAAGTGGGCTTCGATCCGTCGCCCGAGCTGCGCGAGCCGTACGACCTGCGCATCCGTCAGCGCCGGCTGCTCCTGCCGCCGCGCGTCGATGGACACTTCCTGCGTTCCGCCGGTCGGCCGTGCCTGAATGGCACGCTTTTTGGCGGCGATCGCCTTGGCGACGACTTTGCCCTCTCGCACCGTGAAGACGTCGGGGTTCACGAGTCCGGACACCAGGGCCTCGCCGAGGCCGAAGCCCGCGTCCACGGTGGCGACCTTCCGGTTGCCGGTGACGGGGTCGGCCGTGAACAGAATGCCGGACGCCTGTGGGAAGGCCATCTGCTGTACGACCACGGCCATGTGGACCATACGGTGGTCGATGCCGTGCCGCCGGCGGTAGGTCACGGCTCGCTCGGTGAACAGCGAGGCCCAGCACCGGCTGATGTGCTGGAGGATCGCCTGCGGTCCCACGACGTTCAGGTAGGTGTCCTGCTGGCCGGCGAAGGAAGCCGTCGGCAGGTCCTCGGCCGTCGCGCTGGAGCGGACGGCGTACGCGGCCTCTTCCCCGCCCTCCGCGAGCGCGCGGGTGACCGCCTCCGCGACGTCACCCGGGATGGCAATCCCTTCGATGGTCCGACGAATCTCCGCGCTCAGCGTGCGGACCGCCTCCCGGTCGTCCGGGTTCACGCGCGCCAACTCATCGAGCCGGTCGTCGATCGACGGCGCTCCCGCAATGACGTGCCGGAAGGCGTCCGTCGTCACGCAGAAACCGCTGGGCACGCGGACGCCGTGGATACGCGAGAGCTCGCCCAGGTGCGCGCCCTTGCCGCCGACGAGCGCGACGTGCGTCTCGTCAACCTCGCGAAGGTCCACGACGTACTGCTCCATCACTGCGATACCTCCGAGGCAGGCGTGCTCCGTTGTGTTGCGGTGGCCGGTCGGATCACCGGCGCCTTCCACTCTGTCGAACCTCTTGTCGTGCATGTCCTCATCTCTGCTTGCTTTCCTCCGACGTGTCGGCCGACCGCTCCGCACTTTCGGGCGGCGCGCACCCCCGCACCTCCGCTTCGAGCACCGCGATTGCGCTGCCGGTCTCACCACTGGTTCGACTTCACTCCGTTTTCCGCCCCGGTAGGTCGACAGCAGACACCACACGTCGTGACCCCGTGTCCGCATGTTGTGGCGTCGGTCGACGATTCTGCGCCGTGACCCGGGCCTTGTGGCAAGCCCCCCAGTGCGCTATAAGTTGAGAGTGGCAAGGAGAGGGTTCTCCTTGCCTTTCCTTTTGCCGTCCCACGGAACCGGCGAGCTCCTCGCGAAGACGATGGCGCGCGGTGCACGGGATCCTGTACCGGCACTTCCCCACCAAGACGGACCTGGTCGCGGCCGTGGTCGCCGAATTCGTCGCGCGCGTCGCCGAGGACGCCCAGGCCTCACTCGGGCGGGTCGCCGACGGCGCCCGCGCCCTGGATGAACTGACCGCCTTCCTCGGCCGTGTGGTCGAGACATCCGCGACCGACCGCGCCGTCAAGGCCGCCGCCCAGTCGCTCGGCGCGGAACCGGGCAATCCGGCTGCCGAGGAACGCGCGAGCGGCGCCGTGGCCGACCTCATCCGCGCCGGACAGGCCGACGGAGACATTCACCCCGATGTCACCGTCGACGACATCTACCTGCTGTTCTCCACCGCTCCCACCGACCAGCCCGCGTCTGCACGCAGCAGATGGCTGACCCTCTTCGTGGCCGGCCTGACCACCGAAGGACGGTCGGCAGACGGCTGAAGCCGGTACTCCTCCCGGCGTGGCCCGGGTTCCACGACGACCATCGTGGCCCCGTGATCGCCGGGATGAGGGGCGAGGGGCGAGGGGCGAGGGGCGAGCCGCAGCGTGCCCCGTAAGGGGGAGGTGCGCCCTTGGCCGAGGCGTCGGCTCGTCGTCGCTCGCCGTCGTCCTGACGGGTATCGCCGAGCAGGACGCGGGGGACGACGCGAGGCCGGTTCTGGCACAGGGAGCGTGCCCGCGGTACAGCGATCCGGCCGCGCGGGCCATCGGACAACCCACCCCGCTCCTCACGGCGCGGGCGATTTCCCTTGGCCGTCGGTTCACGGTGAGTCGGGTCTACGGTGAACTGACCGCCAGGTTTTGCAGAACGGGACCAGTGCCGTCGTCGCGGTGGCACCGCACGGGACCGTAATCGCCGGTTCCGGCAGGTGCTGACGACCGCTTGGCGGGGAAGTCATCACATATCGAGTCTTTGACCTCCTCGAATGGACGGCCGCGTTGAGCACTACCCCCATCGAAATGATTACCGGCCGTGCGCCGGGCCGTACCTGGACCGTGCGCCTGACCGGGCATGCCGACCGGACGGCGACCGTGACGTGTTCGACCGCAGCGTGCACGATGCCCGCCAAGTCCCGTGATGTGGCGGGTCTGCGCCGGTTCGCCGCCCTGCACGCCGCATCCCACGCCAAAGCCGCGCGGGTACGGGATAGGGCTGCATGCCAGTGCTGGGCGCAGGGCTGCACCGCTCACGAGGGCATCCGCGTGCACTGCTCAGGCAGCACGGTCCTCGTACTGCGCCACGACCCGGCCGTCGGCCGCGTCTGGCAGCTCGCCGAAGTGTGCGCCGCCTGCGCGAAACTCATGACCCACACCCGAGTCGTCGGCCTCCCCGCACCCTCGCCGTCCTCCCAACCGGCCTCACGTGAGCCGGAGCAGCCCCGGCAAACGCGGGCGGAGCGTGGCGAACAGCCCGGAACACGCGTGCCATCCCCTGCCGCGGCGCCCGCGGCGATGCCGGTGGCGGCCGTGTTCTCCTCCCCCACCCCGACGGGCGGCGACGAGCCCCAGCGCCGCACGCCTGCCCAGGCCCGCGCCAGCCGGCGACACGGCGCGCCGCGCGGTGGCCGGCGCGGAAGCCGGGGCGGCTGACACCCGCACAGACGGCGCCCGGCGAACCAGGCACCGAGGTCGAGGTGACCGTCGCAGGCAGGCGCCTGCGATACCCGGCGTCGCGAGAAGGGGCGAGGACCGGCAACTGGGAGAACGCCGCTGTGTTCGCCTTGATCACCGGCGTCCGCGAGAACCTCGCCCCATTGGCCCTCACAGGCCCCGCGTTTGCGGGCAAGGATCCGCCTGCACCGCCTCTCGGGAGGCGCTCCACGCCTACCTGACGGGCGTGGATTCCGAGCAGGCGGCGGAACGGGCGTTGCGGGAGGCCGAGAAGGCGAAGGGCTGGGGCTTCTTTCCGCGACCGGCGGTGCCTCTCTCGCAGTTGGTGGAGGGCGACGGGGAGAGTTTCCACCTGGCTCTGGGCGACGCACTCGAAGCACACCGCGATCACTACCAGGTGGCCGACCGTGCCGACGACGCGGACGCTTCGCTCAACCTCGCGATTCTCGCCCTGGCTTGCCACGCCCGCCGCCGGGGCTGGGAGATCCGGGTCGAGTCCCCCTACCTGCCCCAGCGTCTCCTCCTCGCTGCCGAACCTTCTGAGGGCGCGCTCACTTTTCAGGTGCGCCAGGCCATGGGCCGCCTGAGGCAGCTGAGTTCGGCGATCCCCCGCGGTGATGTCCGTGGCCGCGACTGGCAGGGGCGCCGCAGGCCGGCTCACCGGCGATCGGCGCCGGTGACGCACCACTGAACCAGCGGGTCACCTACTCGGTCCGCGTTGCCGCCTGCGACATCGTGAAGAGCGCGTGCACGGAGGCGCGAACCTGCTCTGCGACCACTTCGGGGGTGGAGCTGTCCAGCTTGCCGTCGAGGTGCAGGAATGCCAGACCGTGTACGAGGGCCCAAACGGTGGTCGACAGGGCGCCGGTGTCCTGCGCACCCGGAAAGGCGTTCCGGACGATGCCGTGAACGTACTCGGTGATGACGGCGGTTGCGGCGACCCGTTCCTCGCTGGTCGGGTCGCAGGGCTCGGCGAACATCGCCCGGAACAGGGCCGGGTGATCGAGCGCGAACCGGACGTAGACGACCGCGACCGCAGCCAGATCATCCGGGGTCGATGGCGCGGGATGGACGGCAGCCAGGTGCTCGGCGAGTTCTCGGTAGCCCTCGGCGGCGACCGCGGAGACGAGTGCGTCACGGTCCGCGTAATGACGGTACGGGGCTGTCGCCGACACGCCGGCCCGGCGTGCGACCGCGCGCAGCGAGAGACCGGCGCTGCCACCTTCCTCCAGCAATTCCCGCGCGGCACGGAGCGAGGCGGCGCGCAGATCGCCGTGGTGGTACGTACCGGTCTGCGACACAGGTCACACTCCCTCATGTGTACGGCGCTTACATTGTGCCCTAATGTGAATGGTGCATACATCGTAGGCGATCGACATGGAAGAGGAAACCGGGATGACAAGCGACCTGTTCTCGCCACTGCGTCTGGCCTCCGGGCAGGTGCTCGGCAACCGCATCGCGAAAGCGGCCATGGAGGAGAACATGGCCGGCGACGGCCAGCTTCCCGATGAGCGGCTGTTCCGGCTGTACCGGCGTTGGGCAGCCGGCGGCAGCGGACTGCTGATCACCGGAAATGTGATGGTGCACGCCGAGGCGCTGACCGGACCTGGCGGAGTCGTGCTCGACGAGCACGCGCCGCTGAAGCCGTTCGCCCAGTGGGCCGAGGCCGGCAAGTCCGGCGGCGGCGCGATATGGATGCAGATCAACCACCCCGGCCGCCAGGTGGCGTACGACATGCCCGGTGTCGTGTGGGGCCCCTCCGACGTCGGCGTCTCTCTCGGCAGGCACAGCAGCCGCTTCGGCCGCCCGACCGCCATGACCGCACAGCAGATCGAGGACACCGTGAACCGGTTCGGCGTCACGGCCCGCCGCGCCGAGGAGGCCGGGTTCGACGGCGTCGAGATCCACGCCGCACACGGCTACCTTCTGTCGCAGTTCCTCTCGCCCTTGGTCAACAAGCGCACTGACCAGTGGGGCGGCTCACTGGAGAACCGCGCCCGGATGCTCCTCGACGTCGTGCAGGCGGTCCGCGCTGCCGTCTCCCCCTCCTTCGCGGTAGCCGTGAAGCTGAACTCCGCCGACTTCCAGCGCGGCGGTTTCGACGCCGACGACGCGCGCCAGGTGATCGGGATGCTCGAACCGCTCGGCGTCGACCTGGTCGAACTGTCCGGCGGCAGCTACGAGAGCCCCGCGATGACCGGCCGCCCCGCCGACGACCGCACTCAGGCGCGCGAGGCGTACTTCCTGGACCTTGCCGAGGACCTCGTCAGGACCAGCCCGCTGCCGCTGATGCTCACCGGCGGCATCACCCGGCGCGGCACCGCCGAAGGGGTCCTCGACAGCGGCGTGGCGGTCGTCGGCGTGGGCACCGCCCTCGCCGTTCTCCCCGACCTCCCGCACCGCTGGAAGAACCACCGCGAGGCCGATCGCATGATGAAGCCCGTGACCTGGTCCGACAAGGCTCTGGCCTCGGCCGCCAGTATGGCGAGGGTCCGCCACCAGATGCGTCGTCTCGCCCGCGGCGCCGACCCCAGGCCCGGCACCCACCCGGCTCTCGCGCTGATCTCAGAGCTGCGCAAGCAGCGCGTGGCCCTGCGCGGCTACCGCACCTGGCTCTCCGAGGCGCGGAGCACCCTCGGCTCGGTGAACCCGCCCTCGTAGCCGGATCGTTCGGACGGTCGCCACCAACAGCCTGCACCGGCGGACAGCACCGCACGAAGCGGGGCCACGGGCGGGCAGTTGCCGCACGGCCACAGGCTGCGGCTTCGGCGGACGGGCGGAGGATGGTTCGGGGGGAGGACCCCGCCCGGGGTCACGGGACACCCGCGGCCCACGAGGCCACTCGAAACAGAGCACGCAGCGCTCGCGACGTGGAGTCGGCACGACCGGGCTTCCCCCGCCGATCACCCCCGACTGCAACCGGCCGCGAAGGTGCTGGGCGAGACGACCGATCCCCGTCCGCGGACCTACGAGTTCCTCGGAGAAGGGCCGCGACAACCTGCTGGGTCGGCAGAGCGATACGAGCGTGCCGCGCCCGATGTCGACGAGGAATGGGTCGACATGCGCGCGGGCGAGTGATGCACCGTTCGTCCGGGCCACGTTCGTCCGGGTCACGCTGTGACGACTTCCTGCTCCTGGACAGCCTGCGCGACACCCGCGCGGCCAACGCAGCGGGCGCTTTACCGTCGACGCCTTGCGAACCGCTCTGCACGCCGGCCGGCTTCAGCAGTTCAGACACGTAACCGGGTCCACTACGCCCCCGGGGCGCCGGCGGGCCCGGTCCGTCTGCCTGAGGCGATGTCGCACCCGCCACGGTCCTGTGCCGGGCGGACGCTCCGGCGTGCCCGCCCTGAGGGGACCGCCAGTTGCGCGTTGCGGCAGCCCGGCACTCCGGGCTGCCCAAGGCCGCGCTGCGCGAGAGCGGGCTGCCG
Organism: Streptomyces sp. NPDC096193; assembly: GCF_040302905.1. Taxonomy (NCBI): domain Bacteria; kingdom Bacillati; phylum Actinomycetota; class Actinomycetes; order Kitasatosporales; family Streptomycetaceae; genus Streptomyces; species Streptomyces sp. NPDC096193. The sequence goes on from NZ_JBEOSJ010000029.1 coordinate 93,782, forward strand.
GCCGTGAGCACTGTGTCC
>NZ_JBEOSJ010000030.1:0-67749 GCF_040302905.1 Streptomyces sp. NPDC096193
GAAGGGTCGATCACCTTGAAATAGATCACCGCGTCGACCCGGACCGTCACATTGTCCCGCGTGATGCCGTCCTGCGCGGGAACCGGCATCGTCACGATCTGCATATTGACCTTACGGAGCCGGTCCACACCCGGGACTATCAGAGTGAATCCCGGGCCGCGTACGGAGGGCCGGAGCTTTCCGAGCCGGAAGACCACCCCGCGCTCGTACTGCTTGACCACCCGGGCGGCCGTCATCACGTAGACGACGCCCGCGGACGCGACGGTCACGCCGGCCGTCACCAGTGCCTCGATCATCACGGGCCCCCCTGGGGTGCGATGCGGACCGGCATGCAGTGCCTCTTCGAAGGTAACTCCCCGCCGGCCGCAAAGGGAGACCCGGTCACACGCTCTGATGGGTAATCATCGAACGGTTGGGGAATGCCAAAGGCTCACCTTGCTTGTACAGGGCATTCTTGTACGGGTACCGACACGAAGGGGGCGGGAGTGCGACGTCGGGTGCGCGCGTCGGACGGGCGGCATCTGGTGGTGGAGCGGCTGGGGGATCCCCGCGGCAAGCCCGTGTTCCTGCTCCACGGCACTCCCGGCAGCCGGCTGGGCCCTGCCCCGCGCGGCATGGTGCTCTACCAGCGCCGTACCCAGCTGATCGCGTACGACCGTCCCGGTTACGGCGGTTCGGACCGGCTGGCCGGGCGCACCGTCGCCGATGTGGCCGAGGACGTCCGGGCGATCGCCGACGAACTCGGGCTGGAGCGGTTCGCCGTGGTGGGCCGGTCGGGCGGCGCGCCGCACGCGCTGGCCTGCGCGGCGCTGATGCCGGACCGGGTCACCCGTACCGCGGCACTGGTCACCCTCGCGCCCCGGGACGCCGACGGACTCGACTGGTTCGAGGGCATGGCCGCGTCCAACGTCCTGGAGTACACCTCCGCGTCGGACGACCCCGCGGGGCTCACGGCGCGGTTCATCCTGCGGTCCGCCGAGATCAGGAAGGACCCGATCCGGCTCCTGGACGATCTGCGCCGGGAGCTGACCGACTCGGACCGGATGGTGGTGGCGGACGCCGGGGTGCGGTCCATGCTGCTGCGCAACTACCAGGAGGCGCTGCGCGCCTCGGCGTACGGCTGGATCGACGACGCGCTGGCCTTCTGCAGCCCGTGGGGGTTCGACCCGGCCGACATCAAGGGCGAAGTGATGCTCTGGCACGGCGAGAAGGACGTGTTCTCACCGGTGGGGCACTCCCGCTGGCTCGCGCAGCGCATCCCCGGTGCGACGGCGGTGCTGGAACCGGCGGCGGCACACTTCGACGCCCTGCACGCGCTGCCCCGCGTCCTGACCTGGCTGTTGAACTGAGGTCTGCCGCTCAGGGCCTGTCGCTTTCGGCCGTGCCGCGCTCGTGAACCGGCAGGACGCAGTCTGCGCCCTGCCGGTGCACAGGGACCGGCTCACACGGCGAGCGGCTCCAGGTCGCGGTGCACCCGCCGTTCGTCCCGTGCGATCCGCGTCAGCGCGTGTTCCTCGCCCAGCAGTCTCTGGAGTTCCGCGACCGTCTCGGACCGCAGCTGCATCGCCTCGTCCTTGCGGCCGAGCATCCCGAGGGTGACCGCCAGGTTGGAGGCGACGCCCAGCACCTCCGGATGGTGGGCGCCCAGGACGTCCCGCAGCCGGGCCACGGTCCGCTGTTCGATCTCCAGGGCCTCCTCCAGTCCGCCCAGGTCCGCCAGCGCGTTCGCGAGGTTGATCGTGCTGTAGAGGGCGTGCGGGTGGCTCTCTCCCAGTACCTCCCTCATCGTCCTCGTCACCTTGAGCAGCAACTGCTCCGCGGACTCCGGATCGCCGCAGCCCCACTGGAAGATGCCCAGGTTGTTGATGGCGGCGAGAGTGTACGGGTGCCTCTCCCCCGGCGCCTTCCGGTACTGGTCGACGACCTCCTGCGCCAGATCCCTGGCCGCGACGGGCTCCCCCGCGGCGAACAGGTCGGCCGCCAGGTTCAGGTCGCAGGCCAGCGAGTCCGGGTTGGCCGAGGTGTACCGGGCGCGGTAGCGGTTGCGGGTGGCCGTGGTCAGCCGCCGCGCGTCCTCCAGCCGGCCGGCCCTGCGCAGGGACACCGCAAGGGACTTGCCCGCCGCCAGGGTGCCCGGGAAGGTCCGGCCCAGCTGCTCCTTGTACAGCTCGTAGGTCCGGCTGAGGAGGGTGACCGAGTCCTCGTAGCGGCCGATCTCGCGCAGGTCCCGGGCGAGGTTGATGGCCGAGGACAAGGTGTACGGATGCTCCGGGCCGAGCACCTCGGTGCGCCGGTCGAAGACGTCCTGGTCGATCTCGCGGGCGCGGGCGTACTGGCCGACCATGCGCAGGTTCAGCGCCAGGTTGTTGGCGGCCGCCAGCGTCCGGGGGTGGGACTCGTGGAAGATCTGGCTGAATCCCTCGTGCGCCTCGGTCGCCAGCTCCATGGCCCTGCCGTACTGACCGAGGGTGCCGAGGTCCATCGCCAGGCCGCTGGTGGTCATGTAGGTGTGCGGATGGGACTCGCCGAGCACGGCCTGCTGGCGCTCCAGGGTCACCTCGTCGAGTTCCTTCGCCTCCACGTAACGCCCCTGGGAGCGGTAGATGTTGGAGAGGTGGAAGCGGAGATAGAGGTACTGGAGGTCGTCGTTGCCCAGCATGTCGCGCCAGGTCTCGCGCACGTCGTTCGCGAGAGTCGCGGCGGTCATCCAGTCGCCGCGCTTCCAGAGGTAGCGCACGCGGTCGATGATCAGCCGACGGGTCTCCGGCTCCTTGCAGTACCGGGCCTCCGAGGGTCCGAGGTGCGGCCAGATGGTGGCGAACCGCGCCCAGGTCTCGGGGTTGTCGATCGGCTCGTCGTCGTCGGGCCGGGCGCCCGCGAGGACCCGGTGGACGGCGTGCCGGGCGTCCCGCTGCTCCTCCTCGGTCAGCTGTGCCCGGATGACGGCCTGGACCAGCCGGTGCACCTGGATGCTGTTGGAGACCTGGTCGACCTTGGCCAGCGCGAACCGGCCGATCTCCCGGATGACCCGGCCGAGCACCAGCTTCTCCTGGAGGGAGGAGTCGTACGGCTTGAGCGCGTCGATCATCTCCTTGCTGTAGAGGAGGTTCGCGGAGATCGGCTCGGGTGCGAAGAAGGCGCAGAGCTGGAGGAGACGGACCGCCGCCGGTGAGCGCTCCTTGAGCCGCTCGATGGAGACGTTCCAGGTCGCGGCGACCGGCTGGGGGTATCCGGCGGGCTGGTTGAGCGCGAGCACGCTCGCGGCCTGCTCCCTGAGCTGTTCCAGATAGGCGCTGACCGGGGTGGCGGTCTCCGCGATCCAGGCCGCGGCCTGCTCGACGGCGAGCGGCAGGTCACCGACCGCGGTCGCGACCTGGTCGGCCTCCTCGATGCCCAGTCCGCGGGCGCGCCGCTGGAGGTGCTCGATGGACTCCTCGCGCAGGAAGACGTCGACGGGCAGGGCGTCGCCGTACTGCGACCAGGTCTGGTTCCTGGAGGTGACGAGGATGTGCCCGGGCCCCTGCGGCGGGAAGAACCGCTTGAGCTGCTCGGGGTCGTCGGCGTTGTCGAAGACGAGCAGCCAGCGGGACGAGGGCACGCCGCGCCGCAGCAGGTCGATGGCCTCCTGCGAGGCGGCCGCCATGTCCTCGCCGACCTGCGCCCCGAGCCGTACAGCGAGTTCGGCGAGACCGGCGATCACGTCGTCGCTCTGTTCGGCGGAGATCCACCACACCAGGTCGTAGTCGGCCATGAAGCGGTGGACGTATTCGAGGGCCACCTGCGTCTTGCCGACGCCGCCGAGTCCGTACAGCGTCTGCGGCTGCGGCAGCACGGCCGCCACCGCCATGCCGCCGCCGAGCTGGTCGCGCATCCGCTCCAGCACCACGGAGCGGCCGGTGAATCCGGGGTTGCGCGGCGGCGCGTTCCAGATCTTCGGGACGGTGCCGGGGAAGCGCGGGCCAGGCGATCCGCTGTCGGGAAGCTGGACGGGACGGTCGAGTGCGCGCAACAGGGCGGTGGTCGCGTTCACTTCGTCGAGCCGGAAGAGGTCCACGGGATTGCGGTCGATGTACGGCGTGGTGAGCCGCACGTCGCCGACGCGGACGGGCAGCAGATGGTGCCGACCGCCGCCGGGGTCCTCGGCCGCGGACCGCTGCCAGACCTCCACGGCCCGCGCGGACTTCAGATACGCGCTGGACAGCAGGACCACCGTGCGGGCGGCCTGTTCGGCGGGGTGCGCGTCGTCGGTGGCCGGATCGTGCTCGGCCGAGACGTCGCGCGGCACGACCCGGAACCCGGCGCGGGTGAGCCGGTATTCGACCCAGTCCGCCCACATCCGGTTCTCGGCGACATAGCTGAGGAAGAGGTCGGCGGGCAGGGCGGGCCGGCGCCGGGTGAAGGCGTCCCGGATGCGGAGCCTGACGTCCTCACCGACCGTGGGCATCGAGGTGATCTGCTGCTCGGTGATGACGGCGGTGAGCCGTTCGAACGCGGACAGCAGGGAGTTGGTGAGCCCCGCCTCGTCGCCGAAGGTGGCCAGCGTCTCCTCGTACGCGTAGTACGGCCGGTACGGGATCTCCACCGCGCCCCAGTAGGCGGTGGACTCCTCGCCGGTGAGCCCGGTGGGGAAGCGGTCGAACTTCAGCCGGGCGAGCGCGCGTCCGGCGTCCGCCTTCTCCTTCTCGCCCTCGTCGATCCGCATCGGGACCGGGTAGATCTTGATGCCCCGGCCGCCGTACCGCTCGTCGATCTGCCGGGCCACCGAGGCCGCGCCGTCGATGGACTGGTCACTGAGGGTGAAGCAGTCGACGAGTACATCGGGCAGATGGACGGTGCAGATGTCGGCGATGTCGCTGAGGCCGGTACGGCTGTCGATGAGGACGTAGTCGTAGTTGGCCTTCATGTCCTCGCGCAGCGCGTCGAAGAACAGGCCGCCGCCGAGCCGGTCGTAGAAGTTGTCCCAGTCGAAGGTGGAGACCGTCGCCGAGTACTCGCGGTTCTGCTTGCCGGCGGAGACGAAGTCGAGCGTGCCGCCGTCCGGGAACTCCCAGCCGAGGCTCTCCGGGGTGAGCGAGACGGCGTGCGGCTGGATCCGGGCGTAGTCCGTGTGCCAGTCGTCGCGGCGGCCGGTGTCGGGGGTTATCGCGGCCCAGGCGTACTCGGTGATCAGGTCGATGACCCCGGTGGTGGCGCCGAGGGTGGAGGGGTCGAGGAACGGGTGGAAGAACCGGTGCAGGCCCGGCGCCTCCAGGTCCCAGTCGACGGCGAGCACCCGCTTGCCATTCGCGGCGAGAATCCAGGCCGTGTTGGCCAGGGCCATCGTGCGGCCCGTACCTCCTTTGTAGGAATAGAAGGTGACGATGCGCCCGTCACGACTGGCTGTCATCCGTGTCCTCCGCATCGGGAACGATTCCACGCGTCTTCGGGGCGTACTGGGTGGTGCCGTGTTCGGCCATGGGCCCGCGGAGCCTGGCCCGTTCGGTGCGACCCGCTCCGGGGGGCTGGGCAGGTGGATAGACCTGGGCGTGCCGCAGATACTCCTGGGCCGCCGATTCGACGACCTGCGGCAGGATCTGCCCGAACGCCTCCATGCTGAACACGCCCCGGGCGGCGGCCCGGCAGGCGGCCCGGCCCTGCTGCATCTGGTGCGGCATCGTGCGCTCCAGCTTCTCGACGAGCGCGGCTTCGGACAGCCGGCTCTGCGGGTCCTCGCGGTTCCACGGCACGACGACGCTCACCCAGGGCCGCGGCTGGGCATCGAACGCCGCGAGCCGTTGACACCGTTCGTCGTCCTCCAGTGCCCACCGGTCGACCAGGAGTATCTCCGGGCGGGTGGGCGGCTGGCTGATGTCCGGTGGGGTCTCGTGGTCGAACGACGAGACGGTGGCCTGGTAGTTGAGGGAGCGCACCAGGTCCTGGGCCATGTACGCCAGTGGTCGTGCGGAGTCCGGGTGGTAGGGATTCCAGTCCTGCGACTGTTTGCCGTAGTAGTCGGGGGCCCGGCCCTCGGGCAGATCGTGGCTCGTGGGCGCGGCGACCGTCAGGTGCATCGGACGCGGGCCGCCGGTGGGTTTGCCGAACGCGCTGGGTGCGTGCCGGTAGTCGACGGGACTGCCGGAACCGACGCGCGTAGTGTCAGCGACGCTGACGATCCGTTTGGCCAGTTCGTAGACGGCCGCCTCGTACTCCTCGGCGAATATCCGCAGCTTGATCAGGCCGTAGAGGCCGTCGGTGACATAGCGGTCGCCGAAGGCCCGGTGGTTGAACTGCAACCGCTCGGCGGGGCCCGGGAGTTGCTCCGGGGGCATCGGTACCCACAGCGCGGGCACGATCGCCTCGGCGGAGCGGTTGCTCTTGGCCTGGTGGTAGATGGCCCGTTGGGCGAAGGCGTACCACTCCTTGCCGCACATCTCGCTGGCGAAGTACCGCGGCGAGAACAGCGGCACGAACACCCGGCAGGTGGCGAGCACCTCGCCGAGCCGCTCGGACCAGCCTTCTCCGGACCGGATCTCCCGGTCAATGAAACCCGCGGGGGCGCCGGCGGGCAGATCCGTCATCGCCATGACATGACCGCAGAGGTCACGGAAGAGCCGTTCCACCCACATGTCGGGGTCCGGGCCGCCTGCCCCGTACCGCGGCGTATGCGCGTAACTCAGAAAGAAGTACGGCCGATGGTCAGCCGCCCGTTGCCCTGATTCCGACACACGACCCCCGTCCTGTGTGAACGCCCGCATCCATTGCCGGCATCGCTGAGAGATGCGAACTGATTAATCATTCCGGAGCCCGACACACTCCATCCCCGGACGTTCAGTCAATCAACAGCGTTTTTCGGTCATCCAGCTCACGGCGTGGTCGACCGCGTCCTTGATCGAGAACAACCGCGCAGGACTTCGGCCCAGTTGTCCTTTCTGTTCCATACCCCAGGGGAAGGCGGCGCCGATCGCGTCGAAGTCACTGTCGTCCAGTTCGACGTCCGTGTACTCCGTCCATTCCTTACCCCCACCGGGTCGCTGCACCACACAACGGTAGGTGCGCAGAGGTGCTCCGGTCCGGTATTCGGCGAGATGGAACGAAGTGCACACGGCGAAATCCACATTGATCATCAAAACGTACGCCCCCGCGCGATAGAGCGCGCCGAGGGGTGAGTCCTCACCGAGGTGCGAGGTCAGTGGATGTCCGGCGAGCAATTCCCCGGCCCGCCGTCCCACCGCCGCGAAAGAGGTCTGCGGATGGGAGCTGCGGACGGCCCCCTCGGTGGTCCGCACCGCCTCCGCCAACCGGCCCATCCCCTGGGTCGGCGTGTGCGCCGGGTCGAAGGCCGGCATGTCCGCCCGTAAGGCTGCCGACTGCTCGGGTGTCATGCCCCGCACCCGGGAGCGGTAGGCGGGCGATGTGTCGGAGTTGTGGGCGGTGAACGCGGGCACCACCAGCGTGCCGTCCTCCCCGAGGGCCTCCAGCAGTGTGTCCCGCAGGGCCTCGGCGCGCAGTCCCGTGGCGTGCAGCGAGGCGTGCACCAGCAGCGTCATGCCCTGCTCCACGCCCAGCTCGCGCACCGCGCGGGTCAGGAGGGACCGGTCCCCCGCGTCAGCCACGGCCCCACTCCTTGCGCAGCTCGTCCAAGAGCCGGTGCCCGCTCACCGTGAGCTCCGGGGCGCTCTCCAGGGTGGTGAGGGCGCGCATGGCCTGATCTGCCCCCTCGGGGTCGAAGGGGGCGAGGCCCACCCTCTCGTACGCGCCCGCGAGCAGCGCGGACACCGGGACCTCATCGTCCTGCCAGGGCGCGGAATGGCTCCACCAGCCGTCCTGTGCATAGAGGTCGGTGACCTCCAGGAGCGCGTGCAATTTCGCCCGGCGGAAACCGCGCAGCAGCGCGACCGCCAGCTCCTGGGCCGTCTCCGGCAGGACGAGGCCGAGCGCGCCGAAGCCGTGCGCCCACAGGGACGCCTCGCCGGAGACGAGCGGGGTGAGCGTGCTCAGGCACTCGCCGGCCTCCGCGGCCTGCTGCGGCGCGGCATCGGCCAGCACGGCCCAGGCCTCGGTCAGCCGCTCGTCCCAGAGTGCCGCCTCGGGGGCGCCGAGCCGGCCGCGCACGGGTGCGCCGAAGCAGTCGCGGTACGGGTCGATGTCGTCCAGCCGCAGCAGCGGGACCCCGTCGCCGCCGAGCGTGCGCACGGGCCGCCAGTCGCTGCGCTCATCGTGCCGGCCGTCGAGGCGGACGAGCCGGGGCTCCACGCCGTCCACGGTGACCAGAAATCCCTCCCCGACGGCCCGCACTTCGGCGCTGCCGTCCCGCGCCGCGCCGTGCAGCCGTAATTCACCGAGGGTGGGCAGCCGGAGCCTGCCGCCTTCGTGGGGCAGCCGGACCGGTGTGGCGTCCCGGCCGGTGACGAGCGCGGCGGCGAGGTACGACGGGAGCCGCAGCGCGAGCGCGAGTGCCCCCTGCCGCCCCTCGCGCAGAGCGGCCAGTGTGTCCTGGAGCCAGGTGTAGGTGTACGGGTGGCCGCAGACCTCGTCGAGCAGGTCGCCCCGGCCCTCCAGGTCGCAGGTCAACTCCCAGGCCTCGGCCCAGGCCTCGCCGCCGCGGCCGCCCAGCTTCTCGTTGAGCTCGGCGAGAAGCGTGCGCGTCACGTCCTGGTGTTCGGCCATCAGCGCGCCCGGCTCGGTGACCGCCGCCGGCACGGCCCCGGCGCCGGCGCGCTGCTCGATGCCGCGGATGAGCGCTTCGAGGTCGGCGCAGTACACCGAGGTGTTGTCGAAGTCGTTCCGCGAGCTGTAGCGGTGGGTGTAGAGACCGCCGCCGCAGGAGCGGACGACCGGGCACCGGCGGCAGGTGGCGCTCACGCCGGCGAGGCCCAGCTGGCGTGCCCGGACGCCGGGGTGGGCGGCCACGTCGTCGAACGCGTGCGAGAAGACGTCGAATCCGGTGGCCGCCGCGCCGTCGTAGGCGCTCTTGAGCGAGTCGACCTGTTCCAGGGTGCCGTCGGTCTCGACGACGACGAGGTCGGTGGGGGCCAGGCCCAGTGACTCGGTGAGGCTGGAGCCTCCGGCGAGGGTGGAGAACACCGACTCGAAGAGCCGTACGGGAACCTTCCGGCCCTGGCCGTCCCAGCGGTCGTAGATCCTCAGCAGCCACTCGGCGTAGGCGGTGGGCGATCCGTCCGGGCGGGCCGGCGGGTCGTCCCAGGTGGCGTGCGGCAGCAGGAAGTCGATGCGCGGGGGTTCGAGCTCGGCGAGGGCGTCGTACACGGCGACCGGGTCGTTGGCCACGTCGACGGTGCACAGCAGGCCGAGGTAGAGGTGGCGGTAGCGCTCCTCGCGGAGCAGATCGACGGCCCGAAGGACCAGGGGATGACTGGTGCGCCCGTCCGCGAAGCGGCGGTGGCGGTCGTTCGCGAGACGGTCGCCGTCGAGGGAGATACCCACCTTGACGTCGTACGCGTCGAAGAGGTCGAGATAGCGGTGGCTCAGCTGGAGCCCGTTGGTGTGGATCCGCAGATCGAGAGAGGCGACGGAGTCGAGGGCGGCGGTGAGCTCCTCGCAGATGCGTCGCAGTCGTTCGGGGCCCGCGAGCAGAGGCTCCCCTCCGTGCAGGATCACTGACACGGAGGGCAGGGCATGACTCTTGGCATGCTCGGCCAGTCGCAGAGCTGTCCAGGAAATGGCTTCGTCAGAGATTGCCTTGGGGCGGGTACGCCAGCTCTGATCAGCGTGTTCGTAGATATAGCAGTGGTCACATGCAAGATCACATCTGCTGTGGACCTTCAATACGATCTCGCGGAATGGGACCAGGGGTCCAGTCATTCCGCCAGTCTAGAGGGCGGAGTTGAAGGAAGAGATACGCACGGTTCGGTCAGCTGCGGCCGGCATGACCCTCGCCAGCTTCCTTGCGGCATCCCCACCACGGACATCGATCTGTGCCAACGGAATACGGTTCTTCTTCGCAGCAGCGAATGACCGCGAGGTCTGCATCGTCATGGGGGCCGTCCTTGTGTTGTGTACAGCGCAGATACCACGCACCATTGCAGTGCCGGCGGCACGACTTTACTCTCATGGCGACCCTCGGCAACTCAAGCCGTGGTCGCGGAAGAGAAGAGTTGCATCACATTCTCGCAGCAGCGGACGGAACGAGCGATTCCGTCTAAAGAGTGAAGGCAAAACTGCAGACAGGGGGGCGTATGACCGGGTTTACCGGCCCACTGCACAGCATGGTGTTCCGCAACACCGATCTGCCCGATCTCTTCCATCATTCGGATGCCATCGCCATATCGAGGCAACGCGAGGCTGTCGGCTCCACCCGCTACCAGCTGCTGCTCCTGGTCGCGGGAGCCGCCGTGGCGACACTGCCGTCGTCCCTGAAGCTCGGGGACACCTTTCAACTGCCCGGCGCGCTCAGCGCGTTGGCGTACATCGGGGTCCTAGTGCTCGGCTACCGTTCCTCACGCCGTCGAGCAAAGTCGCAGTGGCAACTGAACCGGTCTGCGGCGGAGTTCATCAAATCGGTGTGCTGGCGTTACTCCGTGCACGGCGCCCCGTTCGACGCCCGCGCCGCCGACGCCGACGAGCTGTTCGTCGCCCGGCTGGAGGAAGGGTTACGGGAACTGGTGAAGGTGGGCTGGGAGGACCCGCGGACGGGCGGGAGCGACCTCGCGGCGGCCGAACTCATCACCCCGGCCATGCGACGGCTCCGCGCCAAGCCCTACAGCGTACGCAAGGAGACCTACGTACGGGACCGGCTGATCGAGCAGCGCAACTGGTACCACCGCAGCGCCGAGATCTCGCGCCGTGCGACCCGGCTGTGGTCGGCGTCGATCGGACTGCTCACCCTGCTGGCCCTGTTCTTCGCGCTGTTGCACACCTTCTCGCTCGCCGTGTCGGTCAATGTGGGCGGTCTGCTGTCGGCGGCCGCGGCGGCCTGTCTGGCCTGGAGCGAGATCCGCCGGCACCAACCCCTCATCGCGGCACACTCGTTGGTCGAAGAGGACCTGGCCACGATGCACACGGCGATGGAGACCTCGGTCACCGACGACCAGTGGCCGTCCGCGGTGTACGAGACCGAGCGCATCGTGTCTCCGCAGCACACGGACTGGCTGGTGCGGCACGGCAGTTGAGTGACCGTCAACAAGGCGCCGCACGGGGCCCTCGGCGGAATCAGCTACGCCGCAGGCCCTCCCGCCAGATGACGGTCACCGGCTTTCCCAGGTCGCGCGCGTAGCTGACGATGTCCGCCGTGCCTCCCAGACCCCGGGCCGGGCAGCCGTCCCAGACGGCGAGCAGACGGTCGCAGTTGTCGGCGATGTAGGCGCCGGCGGCGTAGTAGGCCTCGTCCGTCGAGTGCGGGAAGCCGAGCTGGACCTCGCGCGCGGCGCGGCCTCGGAGCTGCTGGAACCGGGCCAGTTCGCCGGGGTCGGTGAAGCCGTCCGCGTAGTCGCCGCTCGGGATGACCACGGTCAGTTCGGCCCCGCAGTCGAGTGCGACGTCCGCGAAGAGCTGGTCGGCGCCGACGGCCAGGCTGGAGAACGCCTCCATCGATCCGTCGTGTCCACACAGCGCCGCGCGCATCACCGCGCGCACGTGGTCCGTGGCCTCGGCGGGAATGTCTCGGTGGCCGGTCACTCCGATGCGTTTCACTGCCACGCGACCCCCGTATCTCCCGCGCCCGACGCCCTGACATCGTCTCAGATGACAGAGCCGCGTCGAGCCCCCGTCCTTCGTACGGACGAGGGCTCGACCCGGACGGTTCAGTCGCCGCGCGTCAGTAGACGCTGACTCCGTAGGCGCTGAGCGCCTCGGTGACCGGCTGGAAGAACGTCGTACCGCCGGAGGAGCAGTTGCCGCTGCCGCCGGAGGTCAGGCCGATGGCCCTGCTGCCGGAGTAGAGCGGGCCGCCGCTGTCGCCGGGCTCGGCACAGACGTTGGTGCGGATCATGCCGTAGACGACATCGCCGCCGCCGTAGTTCACCGTGGCGTTGAGACCGGTGACGCTGCCGCTGTGGGTGCCCGTGGTGGAGCCTCGGCGGGTCACGGACATGCCGACCGTGGCGTTCGCGGCACTGGTGATGTCGACGCTGCCGACGGTGCCCGGGTGGGCGAGCGAGGTGTTGGAGTAGCGCACCAGGCCGTAGTCGTTCCCGGGGAAGCTGGATCCGGCCGTGGGGCCGATGGTGGTGGTGCGGGCGGAGTTGGTGTACCAGGTGCCCGCGCCGTCGGTGCAGTGACCGGCGGTCACGAAGTAGTAGGTGTTGCCGCTGCGGACGTTGAAGCCCGCCGAGCAGCGCCAGCTGGAGGCGTAGATCGCGTCGCCGCCGGCGAGCAGCTTGGAGAAGACGCCGGGGGTGCGCTCGATGCGAAGGGTGTCGGCGTTGCTTCCGGCGGCCTTCTTGATCTTCGCTATCTCGGCCTGGGAGACGGTGCTGTCGGCCGTGACGACGAGGCTCTTCGTCGCAGGGTCGATGTTCCAGGCCGTGCCGGCCACGTCCGCGTCGAGGACGGCGTCGCTCGCGGCGGTGAGCTCGGCTGCGCTGAACGTCTGGGACTGGTCGGCAGTGGCCGTGGGGACGGCCAGTGCTGCGGCGGCGACCAGACCGGTGGAGACGGCGAGCAGGCGGGTACGTCTCGCCGTGGCACTGCGGGGGGTGGTGCGCTTGATCCTCACTTGTCGTTCCTCCAGAGGGGAATCGGGGGCTCCCGTTGTGGGGTTCGGGGCCCGTGAGGCGCAGCCATGAAACACCGTCCGACTAACGGACATACCGTGCTCCTGACAAGCGCTGTTCGGGAGTATTCGGGCCGTCAACTGTCGGCGCAAGGGCGCCTTTCGGCCGCCGCGGGCACGCACGACTCATGGCCCCGGGGGCTTGGGTCTGTCATCGGCCTCCGGGGCTGCGGCACATCCGTCCGGCCGATAGGACGGGTCAGCGGTCGCGGAGGTTCCGCTCCCCCGCGGCAATCTCCACGGCGAGTGTGTTGCCGGGCTGCGGGAAGGGGCAGATGAAGTGGTCCGCGAACGCGCACGGAGGCAGCAGCGAGCGGTTGAAGTCGACGGTCACCGTGCCGTGCGCCGCGGGGGCGGGCGGACGCAGGAACCGGAAGCGGTAGCTACCGTCACCGCTGGTCGCGTCGGCGAAGACGGCCCACAGCCAGCCGTCCTGCTCGATGGCCACCCGCAGGGTGTGCTCCACGCCGTCGAGGGGGAACGTGATCTCGCCACCGAGGCCCAGACCGCGCTCCCGCCCGTCCGCGTTCGCCACCCGCACACTGCGGCTTCGCGGGTAGGCACGGAAGGTCCCCGGCACGGCCCGGCGAGGGTCGTACGCCGTCGCCTCGATGCCCTCGAACGCCCGGCGCGCCGGCGAGTCGGGATCGAAGTCGCGTACCGCCCACCGCCCTTCGCGGCGCAGCACGGCCAGACGCCGCCGGCCGTGCGCGACCGGGGACCCGGAGGTCGGGCGCGTGGTCGGCGGTGAGACGGATCGAGCCGGTGAGCGGCTTGCCGTGCACGGTCAGGCGGGCCTCGGGCCCGGCGGTGAGCACCACCTCGTCGCCGTCCGGCACCGAGCTCCCCGGGACGGCCGGAAGTCGACCCTCCGCGTGGCCGTCGAGCCAGTGCGTGCCGGTGAGCGAGAGCGGTCCGTACGGCGCGGAGACAAATCCGACGCGCTGTTCGTGCCACTTCTGCCAGTTCTGCGGCTCGTGCCCGTCCTGACCTGCTTGCGGTACGTCCGCGCTCATGCCCTCACCATTTCCACACCCCTTCGGGGAGCCCGGGGCGGGAGCGCAGAACAGAGCCTGTGCGGCTGTGCACCCCTACGGAACCCTCGCGCGCCGTGCGGAGGTCGCGCCCTCAGCAGTCACAGCCGCAACAGTCGCAGCAGTCACAGTCCCGGCAGCAGCCCTCGCGCTTCTTGCGCGACCAGGGCCCCTCGTACTCCTTGGCGCAGCAGATCTGGCAGGTGCAGAAGAGTCCGGTGAAGACCGCGCAACCGGCGAGGAGACCGCGCCGCTTGGGCGGAGTCGGTTCGCCGCCGAACCGGGGCGGCAGACCACCGGGGCCGCCGGGGTGGCCCGGGCCGCCCGGGTTGCCGCCGCCGTAGGGATTCCCGCCGTAAGGGTTGTTGCCGTAGGGGTTGTTGCCGTACGGCCCCTGACCGCCGCCCTGGTAGGGGTTCTGCGGCCCCTGTGGTGTGCCGTGCCCCTGGTGCGAACAGGTCGTCGTGCCGAAGGACCGGTTCACCGACGTCCGCAGCTCGTGGGCGAGAAGCACATGCAGCAGTTTGTCGTCCGTGAAGCGCGCGTCGGCCAGCGCGAGCCGTACGCCGTGGACCGCGTCGTCGGCGAGGCGGCGGGCCTCGGCGAGCGAGGTGCCGGTCGCGGTGAGCGGGTTCCAGGCACCCGACGCCGCGTCAGCTTCCCTGTCCTCGACGGCATCCAGCAGATGCGCGAGCCGTCCGAAGAGGCGTCCGGCCTCGGCTAGCGGGGCCACGTTCTCCGGGCGCCCGGCGAGTACGGCGGTGTGTGCGAAGGCGGCGGCCGTCGCCGTCTCCGTCGGCTCGGTGACCGTGAGCAGCGGGGTTCCGGGGCCGGCCAGCGCCTCGACCCCCGGTTGCCGGTCGACGGCGTCGACCAGGACCGCCGTGTCGAAGCCCAGCGCCGCACCGGTACGGGCGCCTGCCCGGTCCCAGCCGGTGGCGACCCGGCGCGCGGCGGCGGCCACCGGCCTGCGCGCCAACATCCCGTCCCGGTCGGCGACGTGGTCGCGCACCTTGGCGGAGGCGAGGACCAGCGAGACGGCGGCCGCGAGGCGTGCGCCCTCGCCCTGGGCCACGGATGCGATGCGCATCGCGCGCAGCGGACAGGGGCCCGCCGTGCGCCGTGCCGCGGAGGTGCGCTCGGCCTGAGCCTCCGTCAGAACAGAGACGATCAGGCCGTCGTAGTTGGTCACGACCCTGGCGAATTGGCCGTGGTCGGCACGAAGTGCCAGGCACAGACCGCAGAGATGGGCCATCCACTCGGCCTTGAGCCCGTCCCCGAGACGGTGGCCACATGGCCTGACGATTCCGAACACGACGTTCCCCCGAGAGCCGTTCGACAGTGCGGCACGCATCGTATCGAGCGATCCGTTCACCCGTACGTCCCCGACGTCACCCATCTGGCCCGAACTTCATATTTTGGGCCGAACACACCCCATACACAGGAGGAACCTTGACGAATCGCCACATCTTCTGTGCCAGTACCGTCACGAATCCCTCGCGCGGCGACTATCCACTTGGCGCGCGATCCGCATTATGGACGACCATAGGGATAGGGAAGACGGAAGACCGCAGTGAGCGGACTGCAGTGGAAGGAGGCGTCCATGGGATCTGTGCGCAAGGCGAGCGCCTGGCTGGGACTCGTCGAGGACAGCGACGAGCGTTACTACGACGACGAGTACGCCGAGGGTACGGAGACGGGTGACAACGCCTGGGTCACCGACCCCCGGGTGCACGTCGCCTCCGAGTCCGCCCAGGCAGAGGGACGCCGGATCGCCACGGTGTCGCCCTCCAGCTTCCGGGACGCCCGCGGTATCGGTGAGCTGTTCCGGGACGGTGTCCCGGTCATCGTGAACCTGACGTCCATGGAGCCCTCGGACGCCAAGCGCGTGGTGGACTTCGCCGCCGGACTGACCTTCGGACTGCGCGGCTCCATCGAGCGCGTGGCGACCCGGGTCTTCCTGCTGAGCCCGTCGGACACCCAGGTCGTCAGCGGGGAGGCCCCGGGCCGCTCGCAGGACGGCTTCTTCAACCAGAGCTGAGCGAGGCGATCGCCGGCCGGCAGGCCCGACCGGCGTCCGGGGACCGAGGGTCCCGGCTCACCGGAAGGCGTCGAGGCCGGTGAGCGCCTTGCCCAGCACGAGCTGATGCATCTCGACGGTGCCCTCGTAGGTGAGCACCGATTCGAGATTCGTCGCGTGCCGCATCACCGGGTACTCCAGGGAGATCCCGTTCGCACCGAGGATGGTGCGCGAGGTGCGGCAGATCTCGATCGCCTCGCGCACGTTGTTGAGCTTGCCGAAGCTGACCTGCTCGGGGCGCAGCGTTCCCGCGTCCATGCGCCGCCCCAGATGGTGGGCGAGCAGGATGCCCTTGTGCAGTTCGACGGCCATGTCCGCGAGCTTGGCCTGGGTGAGCTGGAATCCGCCGATGGGACGGCCGAACTGCTCACGCGTACGTGAGTACTGCAGCGCCGATTCGAAGCACGCGCGGGCGGCGCCCATGGAGCCCCAGACGATTCCGTACCGCGCGTGGGTCAGACAGCTCAGCGGGCCCTTCAGACCGGTGACGTCCGGCAGGACCGCGTCGGCGGGCAGCCGCACCTCGTCGAGGACCAGTTCGCTGGTCACGCTCGCGCGCAGCGACCACTTGTGCTTGATCTCCGGCGCGGAGAACCCGGGGGCGTCCGTCGGCACGGCGAATCCGCGGATGCCCTCGTCGGTCTGCGCCCAGACGACGGCGACACCGGCCACCGAACCGTTGGTGATCCACATCTTGCGGCCGGTGAGCACCCAGTCCGAGCCGTCGCGCTTGGCGTAGGTGCGCATGCCCGCCGGGTCGGAGCCGTGGTCGGGCTCGGTCAGACCGAAGCAGCCGATGATCTCGCCGGCCGCCATACCGGGCAGCCACCGCTGCTTCTGCTCCTCGGAGCCGAAGCGGTGGATCGCGTACATGGCGAGCGAGCCCTGCACGGAGACCAGGGAGCGGATGCCGGAATCCGCCGCCTCCAGTTCGAGGCAGGCGAGGCCGTACTGGACCGCGCCGGCGCCCGCGCAGCCGTAGCCCTTCAGTGACATGCCGAGCGCGCCGATGGAGCCGAGCTCACGGGCCAGCTCGCGGATGCCGGGCAGCTCGCCGCGCTCGTACCAGTCGGCGATGTGCGGTATGACCCGGTCGGCGGCCCAGTTGCGGACGGTGTCGCGGACCGCGAGGTCCTCGGGGTCGAGCAGATCGTCGATGCCGAGCGGATCACCGGCATCGAAACGCGTGGGCTTCGCGGGTGCGGACATTCAGGGCCTCCGGCAGCGCTGACAGAGCGGAAGAAGAAAACTAGCAGTGGTAGTTATCCGTTCCGCCCGACGGTACGACTCAGTGTGCCGCGCGTCCAGACCCGGACGCCTCGACGGGCTCACGGCTCGCCGGGATCGACACGTCCGGCCGCCTGGGGCGCGGACACTGCTCGGCCGTCGAGCAGTCCATGACCCGCGGCAGCTTGAGCGCGGCGAGCGCGCCCAGCAGCAGCAGACCGGCGCTGACCAGCAGCGTGACATGCAGCCCCTCCACGAACGCGTGCCGCGCGGTCGCCCGCAGCGTCGCCCCCGCGCCGCCGCCGAGGCGGTCCGACACCTGGTAGGCCTCGCCCAGCGAATGGGAGGCGGCACTGCTCGCGGACGCCGGAACCCCGGGCAGTGAGCTGAAGGCGGGTGCGTACGCCGCGTTCATGACGCTGCCGAGCAGCGCGATGCCCATGCCGGCGCCCAGCTGGTAGGACGTCTCGCCGATCGCGGCCGCGCCGCCCGCGTGCTCCTGCGGCGCCTCGCTGAGCATCGACTCGTACGCCGCGAAGAGCGTGGTCTGCAGGCCGAAGCCGAGCAGGACGAATCCGGTGGTGAGCAGCCAGGGGCGGTCGTGCTGTCCCATCATCACCAGCAGCAGGACGGCCGCGGCGGTGAGCACGAAGCCCCAGCCGACCATCGCGCGCGGGCCGACGCGGCGCAGGGTCGACGAGCCCGTCGCGCCCGCGGCCATCGCCGCGAAGGTGAGCGGCAGCAGCCGCAACCCGGTCTCCAGCGGGCTCAGCCCGAGGATCAGCTGGAGGTACTGGACGGCTATCAGTTCCAGTCCGACCAGCGCCAGCATGGCCAGGACGATGCAGCCGACGGAGGTGGAGAAGGTAACCCGGGCGAACATCCGGATGTCGACGAGCGGGTGCTCGCGCCGCCGTTGCCGCCGGACGAAGAGCGCCAGCATCACCGCGCCGACCAGCAGCGGACCGACCGTCCGCGCGTCGAGCAGGCCGTGTCCGACACCCAGTCGCTTCACGCCGAGGACGACACCGAGTACACCGGCGGCGGCCAGCAGGGCGCCCAGCACGTCCCAGGGACCGTCCGACTTCCCTCGGGACTCCGGCAGCAGCAGTCGGCCGATGGGCAGGATCAGCGCCATCAGCGGGATGTTGATCAGGAAGACCGAGCCCCACCAGAAGTGCTCGACGAGGAAGCCGCCGAGGACCGGTCCGGTGGCCGCGCCGACCGCGGCGACCGCGGTCCATATGCCGATCGCCATCGCCCGTTCCCGCCGGTCGGGGAAGACGGCGCGGAGTATCGAGAGCGTCGCGGGCATGATCATCGCGCCGCCGACACCCAGCAGGGCGCGTGCGGCGATGAGTATGCCCGGGCTGCCGGCGAAGGCGGCGAAGGCGGACGCGATGCCGAAGATCGCATAGCCGAGCAGGAGCACTCTGCGACGGCCGATCCGGTCGCCGAGGGTGCCGAAGAGGATCAGCAGGGCGGCGCAGACGAGGGGATAGGCGTCGACGATCCACAGCAGTTCCACGCCGCTCGGGCGCAGATCCTCCGTGACGGCGGGCACCGCGACGTGCAGCACGGTCGCGTCCAGCGCGACGAGCAGCAGGCTGAGACAGAGGACGACGAGGACGACCCAGCGGTTGGCACCGCCGGCGGCGGCACGCAGGCGTGCCACGGCCGTTGTCGTCCCGGACATGTGCTACCTCCCAGTGAGTCCCTCGCGTTCGGCGGGCCAGCCGGGGACGGGGTGATCCCTCAAGGCGGTCCGGCATCGAGGCGAGTGAGCCGTCAGCGTACGCGAGTTCAGGCCGGTGGCGCGTGGTCCAGCTCTCACCTCTTCGGCCGTGGACGTGTGGCGTACGCCACGCCCGGCAGCCCCGGACGAAAAGGATCATGGCCTCTTCCGAACGAGGGGAAAAATCCGTGCGGGCAGGTCATGAACGGGAATTCGCCCGGCAGAATGGGCCGGCGACACGCCCTCCGGAGCAATAGCGCGTGCGACCTCCGGGATTTCCGAATTGGCCAGGAATAAAGCCGGAGTCTGAGACATACTCCACATCACATCGTCATCACAAAGACGCTGGATCGGCCTAGTCGCGCACTCACTCGCTGTAACGTCGATTGCGTGCGTACCGACATCTTCGCCCGCCTGGACCGGGAGCCGGAACCGCCGAAGATAGAGATCCCGCGGATGAGCCGCATCCGTCTCGCCCTCTTCGGCGGGACGTCTGCGTTCTATCTCGCCATCGTCGTCGCCGTGTTGGCGTCGAGCTGGCTGGTGATCATCGACTGGAAAGTCATGCTGTTCCGGCCCTACCAGCAGTGGCCCGACCTGCACGCCTTTCTCGACTACTTCGTGGTCCTCGGCCAACGCGGCCCCACGGCCGTGATGGTCGCCGCCTGGCTGGGCTGGCGCTCCTGGCGCCAGCACACGCTGCGGCCCCTCCTCGCCCTGGGCGTCTCGCTGTTGCTGCTCAATGTGACGGTGGGCGCCGTCAAGATCGGACTCGGCCGGCTCGGCCCCCACTACGCGACGGAGATCGGGTCCCCCGAGCTCTTCGCGGGCGGCGATATATTTCCTTCCGGCCACACCGCCAATGCGGTTGTGACCTGGGGAATCCTGGCGTATCTGGCCACGACCCCGCGGGCCCGCCGCTATCTGTCGGCGCTCTCCGCCACCGTCTCGCTCGGTGTCGGTCTGACCACCGTGTACCTCGGTACGCACTGGCTGAGCGATGTCCTGCTCGGCTGGGCCGCCGGACTGCTGATCCTGCTCGCGCTGCCCTGGTGCGAGCCGCTGATCGGCCGTGCGGAGGCCTTCATCCTCGACCTCCGCGAACAGTGGCGCGCGCGTCGCCGTCTCGCCCCCTCGCTGCCGGTGGCGGCCGGTGGTCCGCGTCCGGGGATACTCCCCCAGCGTGGTGGAGGCCTGCCGGAGGGCGGGGACCGCGAGCCGGTCGCGGCGGTGGGCGGCCCGTCGTCGGCGCCCACGAGCAGGCCGGGTACCCACCTCGCCCACACCCAGCAGAGACCGCATCCGCACCACAGCGTGCGTTCCGAACGGACACCGGTGACGCCTTCGGGCAGCAGGCGTCCGCCCACCTCACGGCCCGCCACGGGCGGCTGATCCGGCTGCCGAACCACCGCCCGTCGCCCACGGCGAAGGCCCCGACCGATCCGGTCGGGGCCTTTCCGTGGCCGACGCGCTCCAGGCCTGACGGGTTCATGGCGTGCGTCTCGGCGTGTCCGGCAACTCCGCGGCCGTTACGGGTGGCACGAGCCGCATTCCGGGGCCTCGCGGGCCCTGGGCGGAAGTCGGAGGCTTCCCGGGCTGCCGCGGACGGACCGCTCCGCCTTTCCCGGGCGCCGCCCGCGCGCCGTCCGGCAGTTGAGGCGCTCCCCTGACCGCGGACCGCTCAGCCCACCCAGCAGCGCTTGACGGTGCCGCCCTCCACCTCGAAGTTGAGCCGGCCCACCAGGTACTCCATGGTGATGATCGATCCCGGCGGAAGCGCCCGGACCGTGGTCCAGCCGCGCTCACGGGCCTGCTGTTCGGCGTCCTCCGCCGAAAGGCCGACATACGCGTCGGCGTTGTCGTCGGGCTGGGCTGAAGGGCTCGGTATGGATGCCATGGCATCCACCGTAGGCGGCAGCGGACGGTGACGGAAGCGGAGTGCGCAACGCGCCGTAGCCACCTCACGTGCCCCACCGGTCACGCTTCTGTCACAGGATCACGACACGCGATCAGCTCGAACTCCATCACCCGAACGGGCAGTCCAGGAGGGCTTCCGCAGGAATGGAGAACAGCCATTCGGGCACGCTCAATTCCCGGGCCGATCAACCCGGGACAAACACCGAGAGCGAATTGACGGGCTGTGAAGAATTCACCGCTTCCTTACGCAATTCCCAGCGTGTACGCGTGACCTGTGGCCCCACTGCCGGATCGCGTACCCCCCGCCCGCCCGTGCATGCCCGAGGCCGGGACGCGCACTGCGCGGAGCGCCGGGCGCGCGAGCGTCGTGGCCCCGGCCCCACACCCGTGCGATGGCGCCCGAGCCGCGTACAGCGAGGGGCAGCGACGGGGTTACGGAGACCCAGACCGGGAGCCATGGCACGACCCGAACCGCGGTCACCGGCCTTTCCGAAGGCCAGTGACCTTCTGACCACCACGGCTTTCCGGTGTCGTTCCTCTCCGACGTCTCGAAGACCGCCGGGTGCGAGAAGACACCGACGCCGGACGTCTCGCAGGACGACGTCAGCCGGCCGGTCCCAGGGCCCGGGAGAGACGGTCCCGCAGCACCTTGATGTGCTCCGTCAGCTCCTCGGGCTCGACCACCTCGAAGTCGACGCCCAGGAGCATCACATGGATCACCATCACCTCCAGGCCGGCCGCGCCGGTGCGCAGCAGGCAGCTCGTCGCGTCCACCGCCTCCAGAACACCGTCGGACGGGCCGATGGTGCGGGCGGCCTCCTCCGCCGACGTGTGCAGCCGGACGACGGCCTGCGTCGCGTAGGCGCGGGTCGAGACGCCCCGGGAGACGTACGCGGCCAGATCGTCGGCGGGCGGGGTGCGCGGGGCGAAGCGGGGGCCGTGCGGTGGCGTGGGCGTGATGCGGTCCGCGCGGAACGTACGCCAGTCGCCGCGCTCCAGGTCCCAGGCCACGAGGTACCAGCGTCGCTCGGTGCACACCAGGCGATGCGGTTCCACGGCACGGCGGCTGACGGAGCCGCTGTGATCGCGGTACTCGAAGCGCAGTCGTTCGCTGTCCCGACAGGCGTTGGCCAGTTCCGTGAGGACGGAGGCGTCGACCCGGGACTCCGGTGCGCGCAGCATCGGGACGGTGAAGGCGTTGAGGGCGCCGACACGGCGGCGCAGCCGGTTGGGCAGCACCTGTTCCAGCTTCGCCAGCGCGCGCACCGAGGTCTCGCCGATGCCCTCGATGCCGTTGCCCGCGGCGGTACGCAGCCCGACGGCGACCGCGACCGCCTCCTCGTCGTCGAGCAGCAGCGGAGGCAGCTCGGCCCCCGCGCCGAGCTGATAGCCGCCACCGGTGCCGGGGCTGGCGTTGACGGGATAGCCGAGCTCCCGCAGCCGGTCGACATCGCGCCGGACGGTACGCGGCGTGACACCGAGCCGGTCGGCCAGGTCGGCGCCGGACCATTCGCGGTGGGCCTGGAGCAGGGACAGCAGGCGCAGGAGTCGTGCCGAGGTCTCCAACATGAGGGTGAGTCTGCCAGCGCATGCGGACAGCTTCTGTCCGCATGCGTGGTGGGTGCGTCAACCGCTGTGCGGGCAACGGCGGGAGGGTGCGGTGTTCGGCGCGAGCCCCCGGCTCACCCGGGGAGGGCCAGCATCATCCCGACCGTGAGGCGGTCGGGCGAGTTGCCGATGAGCGTCCTGTTGGCGGCGTACAGCGCCTGCCAGCCGCCCTTCACGCGAAAGCGCGTGGCGATGGCGGAGAGGGTGTCACCGGGCTGGACGGTGTGGGCACGGCCCTTGAGCCCGTACCGCTTCGAGCAGACGGGCCAGGCCTTCCACCCCTGGACGCGGAGCACCTCTTCGGCGACCTTGATCTGCTGGGCGCGGGTCGCGAGGTCGGCGCGCGGCGCGTAGGCGAGGCCTCCGAACGCCTTCCACGTCGGGTGCCAGAACTGGAGCCCGCCGTAGTAGCCGTTGCCGGTGTTGGTGTCCCACTTGCCGCCGCTCTCGCACTCGGCGACACAGTTCCACGGCCAGCCGGTCGCCGCGCAGGCGAAGGCAGGGGTGGTGGTCGCCGATGTCGGCGGGGCCGCGGGGGTCGCCGCTGCGGCGGGGGCGTCCGGGGTCGCCGCCTGGGCGCCGCCCTGGGGTACGAGAGCCAGCAGCAGGGTGGCAACAGTGGTCGAAAGTGACTGAATTGTCCGCATCGGGGTCACGCTAGGCAGTCGGCTCCCCCGACCACCGCCGCCGCGCGCGGAAGGCTTCCACCCCCACCCGGTCGGACCTCGGCCGGCCACCCGAATCGTTCCGCCGGACCCCCGCGCCCCCTCCCGTGCGCGTGCCGGACGGTTCGATTACGTCCCTCCTTTGCGTGACCCCGGCCCCGGATATCCCGTTGAACCCTTCATGAGCCGGGACCCGCCCGGCGTCCGTGATCAAGTCCGAGGAGCCACCCGTGCCGCGCATGCTCGACGTCAGCGAGGACGTACGCGCCGAGATCGGCGACGAAGAAGCCGACCGGCTGCTCGCCGGCGAGAACGCCCCGGGCAGCTACGACTGCACCTCCTGCCGCACCCCGGGCGACTCCGAGCAGGAGCGCACCAGCACGGTCCTGTTCGTGGGTGAGGAGACCGCCGTTCTCGCCTTCGCCCACGCCACCTGCATCCCCTCGCAGGTCGTCCAGGTCACCGAGGACCAGCTGCAGGGGGCCGTGCGGTCCATCACCGCCGAGGAACCCGCTCCGCAGACCACCCCGGGACAGGCCGTCCTGGGCATCACCAGCGGTCTGGTGCTCATCGACGGCGAGCTGCACCCCGCTCTGGTGGTCGAGCCGACCGCCCCGATCGCCCGTCCCGGCACCACCGGGAACGGCGGCGACGACTTCCTGCCGCTGCTCATCGAGCAGGGCTTCGTGCCGATCTCCGACGTGAACCACCGGCCCGGGCTGCTGGCCGGCTGGTCCGTGCTGATCGCCATGGGACAGCTGCACGCCGTGCTCCAGCCCGGCACCGGCGGCGGCAGCCCGGTCGCCTGGTGGCAGGCCCACCAGCCGCTCCAGGTGACCGACGGCTGGCGAGCGGCGGCCAACAAGTCGCACACGGTGCTGGTGTTCGCCGCGCCGGTCGGCTCGATCGGGCAGCAGCCGCGTGAGGACCTGCTGCGCGAGGCGCTGGAGAAGGCCGCGGCCGGCGGCCGCCTGGTGGCCGCCGCGATGCCGCTCGCGGGCACCTGATCGCGCCGGGCCGCCGACCGGGCACGCCGGACGCGTGACGGGCGGGGTCGTAGGTCGTTGCAGGTACGTGCACACATACGACCCCTCCCGCCAGCCGTACCAGAGCCAGATCCCCGCCATGCGCCCCCCGCGTGAGGCGTCCGGTTCGCCCACGCCCATCTACGACGCGCTGTACTCGGAGTACCGGAGGTCGTTCCGGACTCTGCCCGGTGACCGCAGCGGCGAGGAGGACCTCGGCTTCAAGGCGTTCGGCACTGGACTCGGCAGCAGCCGCGGTTCCGGCTTCGCGTCGGCCGCCCAGCCGGTCCACCCGGGCGCGGGCTGGCAGCCGTACCCCGTCAGCAGCGTGCACGGCGGCCATCACTACCCGGCGGCGCTGCCGCCGGCCCCGCGTCGGAGCATCTGACGCCCCAGCCGCAGAAAGGGCGCTGCCCCCGACCGGTGAACGGTCGGGGGCAGCGCCCTTTCGCTGTCGTGTCAGCGCGTCACTTCTTGCGGCCGCGCTTCTCCCGCACCCGCACCGAGATGTGGATCGGGGTGCCCTCGAAGCCGAACTCCTCGCGCAGCCTGCGCTCCACGAAGCGGCGGTAGCCGTGCTCCAGGAAGCCCGAGGCGAACAGGACGAACCGAGGCGGCTTGGTGCCCGCCTGGGTGCCGAAGAGGATGCGGGGCTGCTTGCCGCCGCGGATCGGGTGCGGGTGGGAGGCGACGATCTCACCGAGGAAGGCGTTCAGTCGTCCCGTCGGGACCCGGGTCTCCCAGCCGGCGAGCGCCGTCTCGATCGCCGGGACCAGCTTCTCCATGTGCCGGCCGGTGAGGGCCGAGACGTTGACCCGGGGCGCCCAGGCGATCTGGGCGAGCTCGGTCTCGATCTCGCGCTCCAGGTAGTAGCGGCGCTCCTCGTCGAGGGTGTCCCACTTGTTGAACGCGACGACCATGGCACGGCCGGCCTCGACCGCCATGGTGATGATCCGCTGGTCCTGGACGCTGATGGACTCGGACGAGTCGATCAGGACGACCGCGACCTCCGCCTTCTCGACAGCGGCGGCGGTCCGCAGGGAGGCGTAGTAGTCCGCGCCCTCCTGGAGGTGGACGCGGCGGCGGATGCCGGCCGTGTCGATGAACTTCCAGGTGATGCCGCCGAGCTCGATCAGCTCGTCGACCGGGTCGCGGGTGGTGCCCGCCAGCTCGTTGACGACCACCCGGTCCTCGTTGGCGACCTTGTTGAGCAGCGAGGACTTGCCGACGTTCGGGCGGCCGATCAGAGCGATGCGGCGGGGGCCGCCGACGGCGTTGCCGAAGGTCTGGGCCGGGGCCTCGGGCAGGGCCTCGAGGACGGCGTCGAGCATGTCGCCCGTACCGCGGCCGTGCAGCGAGGAGACCGGGTGCGGCTGGCCGAGGCCGAGCGACCACAGCGCGGTGGCGTCCGCCTCGCCGCTCTGTCCGTCGACCTTGTTGGCACACAGCACCACGGGCTTGCCCGCCCGGCGCAGCAGCTTGACGACGGCCTCGTCGGTGTCGGTGGCGCCCACGGTGGAGTCGACCACGAAGACGACCGCGTCGGCCGCCTCGATCGCGTACTCGGCCTGGGCGGCGACGGAGGCGTCGAGCCCCAGGACGTCCTGCTCCCAGCCGCCGGTGTCGACGACCTTGAAGCGGCGGCCCGCCCACTCGGCCTCGTAGGTGACGCGGTCGCGGGTGACTCCCGGCTTGTCCTGGACGACGGCCTCACGGCGGCCGATGATGCGGTTCACCAGGGTCGACTTGCCGACATTGGGGCGGCCGACGACGGCGAGGACGGGCAGCGGGCCGTGCCCGGCCTCCTCGATGGCACCTTCGACGTCCTCGACGTCGAAGCCCTCTTCCGCGGCGAGCTCCATGAACTCCGTGTACTCGGCATCGCCGAGCGCTCCGTGGTCGTGCTGGTCGTTCATGAAGTCCGTTCCTCGTTCATCGATGGATCGCGCGATCCACTACTCAAGTCTGGCCTAGCGCCCGGTGAGGCGCCTGGCGTTCTCCAGGTGGGCTGTGAGCCGCTCCTGGATCCGTACGGTGGCCTCGTCCAGCGCCTTGCGCGTACGGCGCCCACCGGCGTCGCCCGCTTCGAAGGCGTCCCCGAACACGACGTCCACCTTGCTGCGCAGCGGGGGCAGCTGTCGTATCAACCGTCCGCCGCGCTCACTGCTTCCCAGCACCGCGACCGGCACGATCGGAGCCCCCGAGCGTACGGCGAAGTAGGCGAGCCCCGCGCGCAGCGAGGCGAAGTCTCCTTCTCCGCGGCTGCCCTCGGGGAAGATGCCGAGGACACCCCCAGTCTCCAGCACGCCGAGCGCGTTGGATATCGCGGTGCGGTCGGCGGTCGACCGGTCCACCTTCAGCTGACCGATTCCCAGCAGGAACGGGTCGAGGGGACCGACGAACGCCTCCTTCTTGATCAGGAAGTGCACGGGCCGGGGCGCGGTGCCCATCAGCATCGGCCCGTCGATGTTGTGCGAGTGGTTCACGGCCAGGATGGCGGGCCCGGTCGCGGGAACCCGCCAGGCGCCCAGCACCCGCGGTCTCCACAGCCCGTACATCAGACCGATCCCGATACGGCGCCCGACGGCGGCGCCCCGCTCGGACGGTTGGGTCACCGGGCCGCCCGCTTCTCCTCGACCAGGGTGACGACACCTTCGATGACCTGCTCGAGGGTCAGCTCGCTGGTGTCCACCTCGACGGCGTCGTCGGCCTTGGCGAGCGGGGAGGTCTTGCGGCTGGAGTCGGCCGCGTCCCGCTTGATCAGGGCGTCCCGGGTGGCCGCCACGTCGGAGCCCTTGAGCTCACCGCTGCGGCGGGCCGCACGGACCTCCGGCGTCGCGGTCAGGAAGATCTTCAGATCGGCGTCCGGCAGGACGGTGGTACCGATGTCGCGGCCCTCGACGACGATGCCGCCCGTGGCGGACGCCGCGATGGAGCGCTGGAGCTCGGTGATCCTGGCCCGCACCTCGGGGACGGCGCTGACCGCGCTCACCCTGGCGCTGACCTCAGGGGTCCGGATGGGGGCCGCGGCGTCCACACCGTCGACGGTGATCGTCGGGTCGTCCGGGTCGGTACCGGAGACGATCGCGGGCTTGCCGGCCGCCATCGCGATCGCTGCGGGGTCGTCGACGTCGACACCGTTGGTGATCATCCACCAGGTGATCGCCCGGTACTGGGCACCGGTGTCCAGGTAGCTCAGCCCGAGCGCGGCGGCCACCGCCCTGGACGTGCTCGACTTGCCCGTGCCGGCGGGGCCGTCGATGGCGACGATCACGGATTCCACGGTGTCGGACACCTTTCCTGGTCTGCGGAGAGGGCCGGCGGAATGCCGAGGGGCCCCGAACAAGGTTACCGATTGCCGGACACCGCCTTGACACACGGATGGCGGAGCCCGGATCACCCGGTTCGGGGAACCCGCTACTGCCGGATCGACCAGCCGCGTTCGCGCAGGGAAGCCGCCAGTACGGGGGCCGCCGCCGGGACGACCATCAGCTGCACCAGGCCGGCCTGCTGGCCGGTCGCGTGCTCGATCCGGACGTCCTCGATGTTCACACCGGCCCGGCCGGCGTCCGCGAAGATCCGCGCCAGCTCGCCCGGCTGGTCGCTGATCAGTACGGCGACGATCTCGTACGAGGCCGGTGCGGCGCCGTGCTTGCCCGGGACGCGGGCGCGGCCCGCGTTGCCCCGCAGCAGGACGTCCTCGATGCCGTCGACGCCGCCCTGCCGCTTGGACGCGTCGGCGGACTGCAGGGCGCGCAGGGCCTGGACCGTCTCGTCCAGGTCGGCGGCCACTCCGGCGAGCACATCGGCGACGGGCCCCGGGTTCGCGGACAGGATCTCCACCCACATGCGGGGGTCGGACGCGGCGATGCGCGTGACATCGCGGATGCCCTGGCCGCACAGGCGTACCGCCGTCTCGTCGGCCTCCTCCAGGCGGGCGGCGACCATCGACGAGATCAGCTGGGGGGTGTGTGAGACGAGCGCGACGGCGCGGTCGTGGGCGTCGGCGTCCATCACCACGGGGACGGCACGGCACAGTGCGACCAGTTCGAGGGCGAGGTTGAGGACCTCGGTGTCGGTGTCGCGGGTGGGGGTGAGGACCCAGGGCCGCCCCTCGAAGAGGTCGGCGGTGGCGGCGAGCGGACCCGAGCGCTCCTTGCCCGCCATCGGGTGGGAGCCGATGTACGAGCCGAGATCGAGGCCGAGTGCCTCCAGCTCGCGCCGCGGTCCGCCCTTGACGCTGGCCACGTCGAGGTAGCCGCGGGCGGTCCCGGCACGCATGGCCTCCGCGAGCGCGGCGGCGACATGGGCGGGCGGTACGGCGACGACGGCGAGGTCGACCGGTCCCTCGGGCGGCTCGTCCGTACCGGCGCCCAGCGCGGCGGCCGTACGGGAACGCTCCGGGTCGTGGTCGACGAGATGGACGGCGATCCCGCGGCCGACCAGCGCGAGCGCCGCCGAGGTGCCGATCAGTCCGGTTCCGATGATGACGGCCGTTCTCACTGGGCGATGTCCTTGCGCAGGGCGGCGGCGGTGCCGAGGTAGACATGGGCGATCTCGGACCGGTCGAGATGCGACTCGACATGGGCCAGTATCCGTACGACGCGGGGCATCGCGCCGACGACGTCCAGCTCCTGCGCGCAGATCAGCGGTACGTCCACGATGCCGAGGTTGCGTGCCGCGGCGGCCGGGAAGTCGCTGTGCAGATCGGGGGTGGCGGTGAACCAGACGCTGATCAGATCGTCCGCGACCAGCCCGTTGCGCTCCAGCACGGCGGTGAGCAGCTGACTGACCTGCTCGTCCATGTGTCCGGCGTCGTCCCGTTCCAGCTGGACCGCCCCGCGGACCGCTCGTACCGCCACCTCGTGCTCCTAACCTGTGCGAGTGCTCCGTTCAGCGTAGTCACGCGGTCGGACGCGGGAGCGCCACGACCGCCCTCCGAGACGGGACGCCGGCAGGGCACGCGTCGAGGTGTCTGCGGCGGAGGCGCCCGAAGCCGCGAGCCTCGAAGCAGCCGTGCTCCGTCGGTCAGAGCTGCTGCTGCCGGATGAGGTCCTCGATCGACTGGCCCGCGGGCGGCACCGTTCCGTCGGGGGTGAGCTTGTCCACCGCCTGCGGCAGTGCCTCGGCGATGGTGTCGGCGGCCTGCTGCGGTGTCACGCCCGCCTCCTGGGCGACCTGCTGCAGAGTTGCGCCCGGGACCGCCTTGGCGATCTGCGCGCCGCTGACGGGCTGGTTGTCGCCCGTACCGACCCACGACTGGGCGTGGTCGGCCAGACCGGACTTGGCCAGCATGTCGATCAGCCCGCCGAGCGGGCTGCCGCCGGCCGCGCCGTTGCTGTTGCCGAGCGCGCTGATCAGTGCGCCCAGCATGTTTCCGCCGTCGCCGGATCCGGCACCCTGCCGGCCACCGTCGAGAAGGTTGCCCAGAAGACCGCCGAGGTCGTTACCCGCCATGGTGGTGCCCTTCGAGGAGGTTCGATGAGGCCCGTCCATGGCACCCCGGATCACGGGCGGTCGCCACTCGGGCCCCTCCCCGCGACGGACCGGGTGCCGCCGCTCTGCGCTACAACTGGCGCATGCTCTTTCACGTCGTACCCGTGGACGAATGGACGACGGACGTCGACCGTCCGTACGCCCCTGCCTCACTGGTCTCCGAGGGCTTTGTGCACTGCTCGCCCGACGGCCCGGCGGCGCTCGCCATCGCCGACGGCCTCTACCGCGACGTGCCCGATCTGCTGGTGCTCCAGATCGACGAGGCGGCGCTCGGCGCCGAGGTCCGCTGGGAAGGCTCGGAGGACATGCTGTTCCCCCATGTTTACGGGCCGATCGAACGTTTCGCGGTCACGGCGGTACTCGTGGTGCGCCGCGACGCGGACGGCCACGCACGGGAGCTCGCCCCCTGGGCGTGACCCGCGGTGGCGTCCTGCCGGTGCGCGTTGGGCTGTCCGGCGGACGGCGCACGCGCGAAGAAGCCCGCACCGGCCGGTCGCTTCTTCTCGGCGGCATTCAGCGCCAAGATGCTCGTGCTGCGAGCGGAGAGCCTGCCTGGCGGGTGCTGTCGGTCGTCGGCGAGGTCGCCTTCACGGCGCTCACGGAGATCTGGGTGATCGGGATGACGTCGCCGCTGCGGTTCTTCCGCACGGCCGGGGTCACGACGTAGGGAGACGGGCCATGGACGCACGGCGGCGTACGGTGCTGACGGCAGGCACGGCAGGTGCTCTGGCGCTGATGACGGGGTGCGGCGGGAACGGCGACGAGGGCGCGGCCGCGTCCGAGCAGCCGACCTCTCCCGGCGCGACGACCGCGACCGAAGAATCGCCCGCGGGCTCGGCGCCGGCCGGTCAGGAGCTGGCGCGGACCACCGACATCCCGGTGGGCGGTGGGAAGGTGTTCGCGGACCAGAAGGTCGTGGTCACCCAGCCGACGTCGGGTCAGTTCAAGGCCTTCTCCGCCATCTGCACCCACCAGGGCTGCACCGTGGACAAGGTCGCCGACGGCACCATCGACTGCCCCTGCCACGGCAGCAGGTTCCGCGTCGCGGACGCGTCGGTGGCGAAGGGACCGGCCACGAAGCCCCTGCCGCCCAAGCAGATCACCGTCTCCGGGGAGTCGATTCTGCTCACGTAGCCTGACCGTATGACCCCGCATGAGCTGGTGCGCGACCACACGATCTACTCATGTGTCATGGGTTCGCGCGCCTTTGGGCTGGCGACGGAGGACAGCGACACCGATGTGCGGGGTGTGTTCGTCGCACCCACCCCGCTCCACTGGCGGTTCGAGAAGCCCCCGACGCACGTCGAGGGCCCGGCCGCCGAACAGTTCTCCTGGGAGCTGGAGCGCTTCTGCGATCTGGCGCTGCGCGCCAACCCCAACATCCTGGAGTGCCTGCACTCTCCGCACGTCGAGTACCTCGATGCCACCGGCCGTGAACTGCTCGCCCTGCGCGAGGCGTTCCTGTCCCGCGACGTCCACCGGACGTTCGTGCGCTACGTCGAGGGCCAGCACAAGAAACTGGAGTCGGACGTCCGCCGGTACGGCGCTCCGCGCTGGAAGCACGCGATGCATCTGCTGCGGCTGCTGGCGTCCTGCCGGGACCTGCTGCGCACCGGGGAACTCGTCCTCGACGTGGGCGAGGACCGGGAGCGTCTGCTGGCCGTGAAGCGCGGCGAGTTCAGCTGGCCCGAGATCGCGTCGTGGGTGGCCCGCACCACCGACGAGGCCGATGAGGCGGCGCTGCGCACACCGCTGCCGCCTGAGCCGGACCGGGCCCGCGTCGAGGAATTTCTCGTACGGGTGAGGCGGGCCTCAGCCCTCCAGCCGGACTCGGACCACGAGCGCGCCGAGGGCGGCGTGGGCGAAGGCCTCGTCGGGAAGCCGTGAGGCCTGCTGCGACTCGTCGAGGACGAGGTGCAGCGCCTCGACGTCCGCCCGGGCCCGGTCCTTGTCGACACCGGAGGCGAGGCCGTGCTCGGCGTCCGCCTTGGCCGCGATCAGGTCGGGCAGGTACGTGGGAGCCGCCACCTCGTCGAGCAGCGTGGGCAGATGCGCCTGCACCCCGCCGCCGCGCATCAGATGAACACCGGTCAGCAGGGCGCGGAAGGTGTAGAGCAGCGGTTTGAGTTCGCCGGTCTTCTCGAAGAGCCGCCACTGCGTGGACGCGAAACCCCGGTAGTGGTGGGCGTGGTGGACGGTGAGCACACCGGGGGCGAGTGCCACCAGCTCCTCGTGGGCCTCGCCGGTGTGGACGACCAGCGGGGACAGCAACTGCTCCAGCACATAGCCGTTGCGGCGCAGCATGAGCCGGACGAACTTCCGCAGGTCGTGCGTGACCAGGTCCATCTCGGTCCCGTCCCGGTCCCACATGAGGGACCTGGTCTCCTCGGGCTCGTGCAGCCCGACCAGCTCCGCCACCGGGAGCAGGTGGACGCCCCGCAAATCCACGTCCGAGTCCTTGGACGGGAATCCGTACAGATGCGCCCCCGAGACAGTGGCGAAGAGCAGAGGATCGGGCTGTTCGGCGACGACGGGGCCGAGGTCCATGTCGAGGGGGGCAGTCATGGATCAAGAGTCCCAGAGCGCTCCGAGGGACATCAGGTCGCTGCGGTACTCGATCCGTTCCGACCACTCCTTGGGCCACGCCCCCGCGCCCAGGTGCGCCCCGGCGAAGGCACCGGCGAGGCAGGCGATGGAGTCCGAGTCGCCCCGGGTGCAGGCGGCCCGGCGCAGCGCGGTGGCCGGCTCGTCGGGGAACAGCAGGAAGCACAGCAGCCCGGTCGTCAGGGCTTCTTCGGCGATCCAGCCGTCACCGGTGGCCAGGCACGGATCGGTCTCCGGGTTGGTGGCGCGCAGGGCGGTGGCGAGCCGTTCGAGCGCCTGGAGGCACTCGTCCCAGCCGCGGGCGATGAAGGCCTCGGGCGCCGGGTCGTGCGAGTAGGTCCAGAGGTTGCCGAGCCAGCGCTCGTGGTAACGGCCGCGGCTCTCGTAGGCGTACGAGCGGAGCTGGCCCACCAGGCCCATCGGCTCGCCGCCCTGCGCCAGCAGGTACACCGCCCGGGCGGTGAGGTCGGAGGCCGCGAGCGCGGTGGGGTGGCCGTGGGTGAGCGCCGCCTGCAACTGGGCCGCACCCGCCCGCTGTTCGTCGCTCAGTCCCGGTACGAGACCGACCGGCGCGACCCTCATGTTGGCGCCGCAGCCCTTGGAGCCGATCTGGCTCGCCTCCTGCCAGGGCCGGTCGCTGTCGAGCTTCTCGCAGGCGACGAGGCAGGTGCGGCCGGGGGCGCGGTTGTTGTCCGGTGAGTGGTACCAGTCGACGAACTCCGTGCGCACCGGGCCGGCCATCCGGGACGCGTCCAGCAGTCCGTGGTCCATGGCGGTGCGTATGCCCCGGCCGAGGGCCAGGGTCATCTGGGTGTCGTCCGTGACGATCGCGGGCCTGGGCAGCCGCATCTCCCGCCACGGCCCGGCCTTGGCGAGAATCTGCGGTACATCGTCGAACTCGGTGGGGAAGCCGAGCGCGTCCCCGATCGCCAGTCCGATCAGCGAGCCGGTCGCGGCCTGCTTGGTGACGGTCCTCGTGGTCCTCAACGTGGTCATGACTGCCGTCCTTCCGGTCGCAGGAGTGGAGGGTGCAGGGCCGATGCGGCGCCGGCCCGGTAGAGCGCGGCCGGTTTCCCCCGGCCGCCGGTGCGGCGCGGCGCGCCCTCGACGGCTTCGACGAAGCCGGGTGTGGTGAGGACTTTCCGCCGGAAGTTGGGCCGGTCCAGCTCGACGCCCCAGACCGTCTCGTACACCTGCTGGAGCTCGCCGAGGGTGAACTCGGGCGGGCAGAAACTGGTGGCCAGGCAGGTGTACTCGAGCTTGGCGCCGATGCGCTCGTACGCGTCGGCGAGGATCCGGTCGTGGTCGAAGGCGAGCGGGGAGGCGGACGCGAGCGGCATCCACTGCGCGTGGGCCGCGTCGCCGCCGCCGCGTGGTTCCGGCAGGTCGGGCAGCAGGGCGGTGTAGGCGACGGACACGACACGCATCCGCGGGTCGCGGTCCGGGTCGCTGTAGGTGCGCAGCTGCTCCAGGTGGAGGTGCTCGACGGTCCGCTGCGACAGTCCGGTCTCCTCGGCCAGTTCGCGGCGCGCGGCGATCTCGGCGGACTCCCGGGGCCGCACGAAGCCGCCGGGCAGGGCCCAGGCGCCCTTGTACGGGTCCTCACCGCGCCGTACGAGCAGGACGTGCAGCCGCTGCTCGCGGACCGTGCAGACGGCGAGGTCGACGGTGACGGCGAAGGGAGGGAAGGCTCCCGGGTCGTAGTCCTGCATCAGCGGCGCTCCGGGAGGGGGTCGGCGAGGTCCCAGCCCTCGTCGAGCAGGGCGTCGACGGCGGCGACGGCGGTGGCGAGCCGCTGCTCGTGCGGGCCGCGCAGACGGACGGTACGCCGGCCGGTGCGCCGCAGTTCGTCGGCGAAGCGGCCGGTCATCCACGGTCGCAGATGTTCTCCGTCGCGCAGTCCGTCGTCCTCGAAGTCCACACCTTCGTGGTCGGTGAGCAGCCACAGATGCTGTCTGCCGCGTGCGGCGATCCGCGCCACCTCGTCGTGGCTGCCCCCGAGGTAGCGCTCGTGCCACACCGTGGTGGCGAACGCATCGGTGTCGCAGAACAGCACCGGCGAACCGGCGCGGGCGGCTGCCTCCTCCCGCTCCGTCTGCCGCCGGGCGATGACCGGGAACTCGTCCGACGAGAAGCAGACCTCGCTCCAGTCGGCCCCCGGTCGCCCGGCGCGCAGCCGCGCCAGCTTCAGTGCGCTGAACTCCCGCCCGTACTCCGGCACGTACTGGGTGCGCGACCAGACGCCGCCGCGCCGCCGGTAGTGATCCGTGAGCGAACGGGCCATCGTCGTGGTGCCCGTCGACTCGGCGCCGAGCACGACGACGCGCCTGGCGAGCGCGGCGCGGACCGGGGCCCGCAGCAGGTCCCAGGAGCCGACGGGGTCCTTGCGCACGGCCGTGCCGGAGACCGGGAAGAGTGTGCGGTCGGGGTCGACGCACACCGCCTCGGCGCCGAACCGGCGGCCCAGTTCCTCGCCATAGGTCTCGGAGGTGAAGACCGCGTCCACCGGCTCGGGCACGGCGGCGCGGAAGACCTCCATGTGCGCCTCCCACACGTCCGGGTCGTTCAGATCCACCGGGATGTCGTCGACGGCGCCGACGACCCGTACGTCCGGGTGGACTTCGCGCATCCATGCCACGCGCTCCGCGAGCGGGATCGACTCGACCGCGGAGGCGCAGACCAGGACGGTGAACCGTTCGCACCGGTCGGCCGCGGTCGTCACGAGGTGGTGGTGGCCGGCGTGCGGCGGATAGAACTTCCCGAGGACGAGGCCGTGTCCGTACCGGCTCATGCCTTCACCCCGGCCGGCTCGCGGGGCACGGGCGCGAGATCACGCGACCAGCTGCGCAGTCCCAGCACGCAGAGCGTCATGAACCCGATGTAGAGCAGCGAGGTCAGATACAGCTCCTTGTACGCGTACAGCGGGATGTAGACGACGTCGGCCGCGATCCACAGCCACCACGACTCGACCCGCTTGCGGCACTGCCCGTACGTCGCCATCAGCGACAGGGCGGTGGTCAGCGCGTCCCAGAAGGGGACGGTCGAGTCGGTGGCGCGGGCGAGCAGGAGTGTCAGCCCGGCGGTCCCCACCACCCCCGCCGCGCACAGCCACGACCATTCCATGCGGCTCGTGCGCCGCACCGGAAGGCCGTCGCGGCCTGGTCCACCCCCGTGGGTCCAGGTCCACCAGCCGTACACGGCGAGGGTGATGAAGACGATCTGCAGGCCGGCGTCGGCGTAGAGCCCGGCCTGGACGAAGAGAAGGATGAAGAAGAGGTTGTTGGCGATGCCGATCGGCCAGTTGGCGAGATGCTGGCGGGCGACGAGCCAGACGCAGAGCGCGCCGCTGCCGAAGCCGAGGACCTCGGTCCAGCTCACCGGGGTGTCCAGAACGGTGAACAGCGGTTGCTGCAACGCTTCGACGATGTCCGCGAGACTCACGCCCGCCTCCTTAATAGTCACCCTGACTATAAAGGCAGACGGGGCGGTCCCACAAGGCGCGGCCCCGGGAACGACGAAAGCCCGCGGCATCAACTGCCGCGGGCTCTGCGTGCGGTGCGCTCCGGAACCGAGGGCTCCAGCGCAACGGGGCCTTCTACAGGCCGACTTCCTTCATCAGCATGCCGACCTCGGTGTTCGTCAGGCGGCGCAGCCAGCCCGACTTCTGGTCGCCGAGACCGATCGGCCCGAACGACGTCCGCACCAACCTCTCGACCGGGAAGCCGGCCTCCGACAGCATCCGGCGGACGATGTGCTTGCGGCCCTCGTGGAGGGTGACCTCGACCAGATAGTTCTTGCCGGTGTTCTCCACCACGCGGAAGTGGTCGGCGCGGGCGTAGCCGTCCTCCAGCGGGATGCCGTCCTTGAGCCGCTTGCCGAGGTCGCGCGGGAGGGGGCCCTGGATCGCGGCCAGGTAGGTCTTCTTCACCCCGTACTTGGGGTGGGTGAGACGGTGGGCCAGCTCACCGTGGTTGGTGAGCAGGATGATGCCCTCGGTCTCGGTGTCGAGCCGCCCGACATGGAACAGCCGCGTCTCGCGGTTGGTCACGTAGTCGCCCAGGCACTGACGGCCGTCGGGGTCCTCCATCGTGGAGACGACGCCCGCGGGCTTGTTCAGCGCGAAGAAGAGGTGCGACTGGGTCGCCACGGTCAGCCCGTCGACCTTGATCTCGTCCTTCTCCGGGTCGACCCGGACACCCTGCTCGACGACGACCTGGCCGTTGACCTCGACCCGGCCGGAGTCGATCAGCTCCTCGCAGGAACGGCGCGAACCCATACCGGCCCTGGCCAGCACCTTCTGCAGCCGCTCGCCCTCCTGCTCGGCGCCGGGGAAGGTCTTGGGCGTCTTCACCTCGGGCTTGTTGGCGTAACGCTCGCGGTTGCGCTCCTCGGTCCGGGCGTCGTACTCACGCGAACGCGAGGGTGCGGTCCGCCCGCCGCCTCGCTGGGGAGACTGCTTCGGGCCGCCCTTGGCGCCGCCGCGGGCTCCCTCTCCCCGCCCCTTCTTCGGCGCCTCGGAGGAACCACCGACGTCGTAGCGGCGCTCCTCGGGCCGGGGCTTGCCCGAGCGCTTCTGCTGGTCGTCGCGGTTGTTGCCGGCACCCCGGTAGTTGCCGCGCCCGCTGCTGTTGTTGCCGCTGCTTCGCATCAAAGTTCCGTCGTCTTGTCGTCTTCGTCGGTGTCCGGAGCATCCGGATCGAACGACGGCACCCCTTCCAGCGTCTCGGCCTCGATCGCCTCGGCCTCGGGGAGGAAGGGCGCGAGCTCCGGGAGCTCGTCCAGGCCGCGCAGGCCCATCCGCTCCAGAAAGTAGTTCGTCGTCCTGTACAGGATCGCACCTGTTTCGGGTTCCGCGCCCGCCTCCTCGACCAGACCGCGCTGAAGGAGGGTGCGCATGACGCCGTCGCAGTTCACTCCGCGCACCGCGGAGACCCGCGAACGGCTGACCGGCTGACGGTACGCGACGACCGCGAGGGTCTCCAGCGCCGCCTGGGTGAGGCGGGCGTGCTGCCCGTCCAGGACGAAGCGTTCCACTGCGTCGGCGTGCTCCGCGCGCGAGTAGAAGCGCCAGCCGCCCGCCACGAGCCGCAGCTCGAAGCCGCGG
Source organism: Streptomyces sp. NPDC096193 (assembly GCF_040302905.1). Classification (NCBI taxonomy): domain Bacteria; kingdom Bacillati; phylum Actinomycetota; class Actinomycetes; order Kitasatosporales; family Streptomycetaceae; genus Streptomyces; species Streptomyces sp. NPDC096193. The sequence continues at coordinate 37,205 of NZ_JBEOSJ010000030.1, forward strand.
CCCTGGACGGTGTACTCGTCGGCCAGCTCCCGCAGAGCGTCCGCCACCGCCCTGCGCGGCTGCTCCAGGACCTTGGCGAGGTGCTCCTCGGTGGCGGGCTCGTCCACCACCATCAGAACGGCCTCGAGGGCGGGCTTGAGATCGCTCACGCCTTCTCCTCAGGAATCTCGGGTGCTCGGTCGAACTCGTCGGTGACCGTCGCCTCCGCGTCCCCGCCGGTCCAGGTGACCAGGAGCTCCCCGAGGGCGTCCTCCTGGTCGAGGACGACGGCCTTGTCCCGGTAGAGCTCGAGGAGGGCCAGGAAGCGGGCGACGACGGTGAGGGTGTCCGCGGCGTCGTCCGCGAGCTCCCGGAAGCTGATCCGCCCGCGCTCCTTGAGCAGGGCGACGACGATCTCACCCTGCTCGCGGACGCTGACCAGCGGGGCGTGGATGTGGTCGACGTAGACCTGCGGCCGGGGCTTGGGCTGCATGGCCTTCACCGCCAGCCTGGCGAAGCCCTCGGGGCCGATGCTGATGACCACGTCGGGCAGCAGCTCGGCGTGATGCGCCTCCAGCCCCACGGTCCGCGGGTAGCGACGGGCCTCGGCGTCCAGCCGGGCGCTGAAGATCTCGGCGATCTGCTTGTACGCGCGGTACTGGAGCAGCCGGGCGAAGAGCAGGTCCCTCGCTTCGAGCAGCGCGAGATCCGCCTCGTCCTCGACCTCGGCGGAGGGCAGCAGGCGGGCGGCCTTGAGATCGAGCAGGGTCGCGGCGACCACGAGGAACTCGGTGGTCTGGTCGAGGTCCCAGTCGTTGCCCATGGCGCGGATGTACGTCATGAACTCGTCGGTGACCTTGGACAGGGCGACCTCGGTCACATCGAGCTTGTGCTTGGCGATCAGCTGGAGCAGCAGGTCGAAGGGGCCCTCGAAGTTCGCGAGCCGGACCTTGAAGCGGCCGTCATCTGGCTCGGGCTCCTCGGGCCGGCCCGGCTTCTGAGCGTCGGGCGAGGGCTCGGCGGGTGCCAGGACCGCGGACGCTGCCCCGGACGGAGCGGCCGTCTCGTCGAGGACGTTCCCGGCGCCGCCGGGCGCGCTGTGCGGGGGCGGGAGCATTTCCGTGGCTTCCGTGGCCGCAGGCCCGGGCCTGTGCGCCGGGGGCGCGAGGGTGCCGTCCAAGGCGACGGGCAGGGCGACGGGCAGGCCATCGGACTCGGGCGCCTCGGCCGGCACGCTCTCGGGGGCGTCGGCCGCTTCCCTGACAGGCTCGGGCGCCGGCACGTCGGTGCCGGGCTCCGGAGCCGCTTCGATCTCCACCTCCGGATCGCCGGGCAACGGACCGGCAGGCCCCCAGGAGGCCGCCCCCGCATCCCCCGGCGGACGCGTCGACCCCGGGCCCCGGCCGAGAGCGCGGCGGGACGAACGGGTGGGGTCAACGGGCGGTGGCATCGTGGTCCAGGGGCGGAAGGAGCAGGCAGGGGCAGCGCGAGGCTACCGTCAGCGGCCGCGCAGCCGGCGTACGAGGATGCTCGCGTCGCCCCGCTGCTCGAGATCCGCCAGCACCACCGCGACCGCCTCGCGGACGATCCGCCCGCGGTCGACGGCCAGCCCGTGCTCGCCGCGCAGCACCAGCCGCGCGTGCTCGAGGTCCATCAGTTCCTCGGCCGAGACATAGACCGTGATCTTCTCGTCGTGCCGTTCGCGTCCGCTCGGCCGGCGGTTCGCTCCGCGGCCTCCCCGGGAGCGGCGGGCCGGCGCACCCGCCGCGGCCTCCTGGGGGCGGCGCTTGGCCTCGGCGTCGTCGGTGCTCCGGGCGCGTCCTTCGTCACCCGCGTCGGACCCGGCGGCGGAGTGCTCCTCCGACGACGACGGTGCGGCCGACGCCGGAGAGGCGGACGCGTCCGCCGTCTCCACCGGATCGCTCTCCCCCGCCGGTGCGGGCACCCGCGGTTCGCCGTTCGCCTGCCTGCGCGGGGAGGACGAGTTCAGCGCCATGCCCCCGGTCGTACGGAACAGCTCGTCGGCCCCGGGCAGACTCACTCGGCGTGACACCGGGCGAGCACCTCCCTGGCGAGCTGGCGGTAGGCGGCCGCACCGACCGAGTTGGAGGCGTACGTGGTGATCGGCTCACCGGCGACCGTGGTCTCCGGGAAGCGCACGGTGCGCCCGATGACCGTGTGGTAGACGTGGTCGTCGAACGCCTCGACCACGCGCGCCAGCACCTCACGGCTGTGCACCGTGCGGGAGTCGTACATCGTGGCGAGGATGCCGTCGAGCTCCAGGTCGGGGTTGAGCCGCTCCTGGACCTTCTCGATCGTCTCGGTCAGCAGCGCCACACCGCGCAGCGCGAAGAACTCGCACTCGAGCGGCACGATGACCTTGTGCGCGGCGGTCAGCGCGTTGACGGTGAGCAGACCGAGCGAGGGCTGACAGTCGATCACGATGTAGTCGTAGTCGGCCATCAGGGGCTTCAACGCCCGCTGGAGCGTCGACTCGCGCGCGACCTCGCTGACCAACTGCACTTCCGCGGCCGAGAGATCGATGTTGCTCGGCAGCAGGTCCATGTTGGGAACCGCGGTCTTCAGCAGCACCTCGTCCGCCGCCATGCCCCGCTCCATGAGCAGGTTGTAGACGGTGAGGTCCAGCTCCATCGGGTTGACGCCGAGGCCGACCGACAGGGCACCCTGCGGGTCGAAGTCGACGAGCAGAACGCGCCGTCCGTACTCCGCGAGCGCGGCACCCAGGTTGATGGTCGACGTGGTCTTGCCGACGCCGCCCTTCTGGTTGCACATCGCGATGATCTTCGCGGGACCGTGATCGGTCAGCGGGCCCGGGATCGGGAAGTACGGCAGTGGCCGCCCGGTGGGGCCGATCCGCTCGCGGCGCTGACGCGCGGCGTCAGGGGCGAGGGTGGCCGCGTACTCGGGATCGGGCTCGTACTCGGCGTCGGGGTCGTAGAAGTGCCCTTCAGGGACTTCCTCGTAGGCGGCGAAGTGGGTGGACTCTCGGCCACTCTCGTTGCCGGCCATGGCGTTCACGTGTTGGCCGTCCATCGTCTTCATCGTGTGGGCTGTCGTCATGTGCGTGGAGTCCTGGTGTGTCACGGAGGTGCGGACAGCGACGGAGCCGACAGCTTCGAGCCCGGAAGACGGGCCCTGGCCCGGCACTGGTGGCACCCCAACGCCCGCGGGGCGTAGGGGATGCGTTCCTGCTTGACCACCCCCGGGAGTAAATGTCGACTCATTCACAAGTCGTCTTACCTCCTTGGACGTGACCAGGAAACTTATCGATAGGTCAGCGTGGCACCATGCCGACGGTTGGCGACTCTATGGCGTGTCACCGCTCCGCAGCAACACAATCAACCGGACCCGGCCCGATGTGTCGGCAACGGAACACCCTTCTGTCAAGGGTGCTCAGGCCTTCCGACGCAACCCGGCGCTCTGGTTTCGAGGGTGTGCGAAACGGTTAAAGGGTTACGTTCGACGCGAGTTGAGCGAGTGCCACAAAGGCCTCGGACACGCATCCGGCCGGACCTCGCTCTGCAAGATCCGGCCGGGGGCGTGATGTTGACGACGCGCGTTGACTCTCAGCCGAGAAGCGCGCTCAGCTCGACGCTCTGGAGACCGTGCGCCTCGGCGACCGGACCGTAAACGACCTGGCCATCATGGGTGTTGAGGCCCAGCGCGAGCGCGGGGTCCCGGCGCAGCGCCTCGGCCCAGCCGCGGTTCGCGAGCTCCACGATGTAGGGCAGCGTGGCGTTGGTGAGGGCGTACGTCGAGGTGTTCGGGACGGCGCCCGGCATGTTCGCGACGCAGTAGAAGACCGAGTTGTGCACCTGGAAGGTCGGCTCGGCGTGCGTGGTCGGGTGCGAGTCCTCGAAGCAGCCGCCCTGGTCGATCGCAATGTCGACAAGGACACTCCCGGGCTTCATCTTGGCGACGAGCTCGTTGGTGACCAGCTTCGGCGCCTTGGCGCCGGGGATGAGAACGGCACCGATGACGAGGTCGGCCTCGACGACCGCCTTCTCCAGCTCGAAGGCGTTGGAGACGATCGTCTGCACCTTGGTGCCGAAGATCTTGTCGGCCTCACGGAGCTTGTTGATGTCCCTGTCGAGCAGGGTGACGTGGAAGCCCATGCCGACCGCGATCTGGGTGGCGCTCCAGCCGGAGACGCCACCGCCGATGACGACGGCCTTGCCGGCGGCGACGCCCGGGACACCGCCGGGCAGCACACCGCGGCCGCCGACCTGGCGCATCAGGTGGTAGGCGCCGACCTGGGGAGCGATCCGGCCCGCGACCTCGGACATCGGGGCGAGCAGCGGCAGGGAGCGGTTCGCGGTCTCGACCGTCTCGTACGCGATGGCGGTGGTGCCGGACTCCAGCAGCGCGTCCGTGCAGTCGCGGGACGCGGCGAGGTGCAGGTACGTGAAGAGCGTCTGGTCCTTGCGCAGGCGGTGGTACTCCTCCGCGATGGGCTCCTTGACCTTCAGCAGCAGGTCGGCGGTGGCCCAGACCTCGTCGGCGGTGGGCAGGATCTGCGCACCGGCGGCGACGAACTCGACGTCCGTGATCGAGGAGCCGGCACCGGCGTTCTGCTCGATGACGACCTGGTGGCCGTGGCGCACCAGCTCATTGACGCCGGCGGGGGTGATGGCCACCCGGAACTCGTTGTTCTTGACCTCGCGGGGGATGCCGACCTTCACGTCGATCACGGTCCTTGGCTCAGGGGATACAGGGCTACTTCCATACTTACCCGGACACACAGGGGCATCCAGAGACACCACGAAAACGACCGCGGCGGAGCCAGTCTAATGAAGGACTTCTCCCTGTCTAGCCTTACAAAGCATTAATCTTGAGCCGAAGCACTACGGATTTCGTAGGTGGAACCCTCCTCGCTGAGCAACATGTCGGCAGTGGAGCGGTGCACACGGGCCGCCGCCGGGTCGCCCAGCCGGTCGAGGGTGTCGGCCAGCCTGAGCTGCAGGGCGGCCTGGAGCCGGTCGTCGCCGGCCCGGCGGGCCCACTCCACCGCCTGCCGACAGGTGTGCAGCGACTCCTCCGGCCGGCCCGCGTACTCCTGGACGCGGGCGGCCTCGCTCAGCGAACGCGCCTGCGAGGCGAGGTCGCCCACCTTGCGGTAGCCCGCGACCGAGGCGCGCCAGTTGCGCAGCGCCTCGCCGTAGAGGCCGGCGTAGGAGTGCACCGCGCCGAGGCGGCCGTACAGCCGCGCCTCGTCCGCGCGCTCCCCGCGGCCCTGGCACTGGGCGAGCGCCCGGCCGAACCAGTCGGCGGCCCGGTGCCAGTCCCCCAGTTCCTGGTAGGCACCCCCGACGGATTCCATCGCGCGGCCGGTCGCGTACATGTCGTTCGCGGCTCGTCCGGCGTCCAGAGCGGCCCGGTACCGGGCCAGCGCGTCCGCGGTACGTCCGGTCTGCGCGTCCAGATCGCCCAGATTCAGCAGGGCGGCGGCCCGTTCCCGGTGCAGCCCGCGCCGCTCGGCGACACCGAGCACCAGCTGGTGCAGGCCGTAGAGCTCGGGGGCGGCGGCCTCGGTGCCGCGGTGTGCCGCCAGCGCCCGGACGAGGGCGGCGACCAGTCTGCGCGCCAGCGTGTCCAGCCCGCCGTCCTCCACCGCGAGCCGCGCGGAGGCCATGAGCACGGGCTGCCGGGACCGCAGCCACTTCCCGGCGGCCGAGGTGTCCGCGAACCGCATCGCGCGCGGCAGCCCGGCCAGCATCTTGCGCGCGGGCGAGCCCTCGGGCTCGGTGACGGCACGGCACGCCTGAAGCTGCCGGACGGTGCGCTCCAGCATCCGTGCCCGCGCCAGCTGCACCTCGGCGGGCTTGTCCTGCGACTCCAACAGGGCCCGCAGCATCGGAGCGAGCGAGCCGGGCACCCGGTAGCGGCCGCCTTCCCGGCGCAGCAGGCCCAGCAGCACGAACTCGTCCAGCATCCGCTGCGCGTCCTCCACCGCACACCCGCTCAGCGCGGACGCGGTGTGCGCGTCGGCGACCCCGGCGGGGGCGAGGGCCAGCAGCCGCAGCATCCGGGCGTTCGTCGGATTCAGCGATCCGTACGCCAGCCGGAAGACCCGGGAGAGCGGCCGGGCGCCCTGCGGCTGTTCGTCGTCGTCGGGCACGGCCCGCAGCTGCCTGGTCGCGTCGGCGACCGACGCCTTGGGCCGGGCGGCGAGCCAGCCTCCAACCAGCAGGAGCCCCGCGGGCAGGCCCCCGCATTCCTCCGCCACGGTCTCGGCGGCCTGCGGATCCACGGTGATCCGCACCGATCCGGTGAAGGAGCCGAGCAGCTCGATGGCGGCCTTGGCGTCCATCCCGCCGAGCGTGCAGGGCCGCACATCGGGAATGCCGGTCAGCGGGCCCGCGGCGACGGCTACCGCCAGGCAGTCGGGGTTGTCGGGCAGCAGCGGGTCGACCTGCTCGGCGTCGGCGGCGTCGTCGAGCAGCAGCACGACGCGGCGGCCCGCGAGCGCGTCGCGGACCATGCCGGACAGTTCGTCCTCGTCGGCTCCGGGCGGCGAGGGGACCCCGAGCGTGTCGAGCAGGTCGCGGGCCGTCTCCTCGGTGGGGACCCGTCGCCCGCCCGGTTCGGTCAGCCGGGCGCGGAGCACCCCGTCGGGATAGGCGGCGGTCAGCCGGCCGATGAGCTCCTCGGCGAGGGCGGTCCGTCCCGAGCCGGGCCGTCCGGCGATCAGCAGAACCCGTGCGCGGGGAGCTTTGCGACCGGCGATGGTGTCCAGTCCGGCACGTTCGATGTCGGCCCTGAGGGCCTTCAACTCCCTTTGCCTGCCGAAGAATTGGCCCCTGACCGCGTCAGCCCGTCCGCTCGAGTCCACCGCCTGATCCGTCACGGGCCACGCTCCCGTCCAGTCCGCGCACAAGCCGAGCCCGCAGGGGCTCCGCACGGGCGCTCCGAGCCTAGTTCACTCTCTGCGACGAACCGGGTGGAGCATGCCCGACCGGTCGCCCGATCGGATCAATCGGACAGTCGGACAGTCGGACTGACTGACGATCAGGCGTCGAAGGGGCGGGCCGGCCACGGAGCCTCGGCCGGACGCAGCGCGTCGAGGCCGTCGCCGTCGCGCGCGGCGACCAGCGAAAGGACGCCCACGACGAGGCAGTTGTTGTGCAGGTCGCCGGCGAGCACATCGCGGACGAGTTCCCGCACGGGCACCCGGGCCAGCTCCATGTCGGCCTCTTCGGCCTCCACCTCGAAGCGGTCGCCCTCCGCGGCCGACAGGTCACGGGCCAGGAAGATGCGGACGGCCTCGTCGCAGCCACCGGGCGTGGTGTAGACGTCGACGAGGACCCGCCAGTCCTCGGCCTTGACGTGCGCCTCTTCGTACAGCTCGCGCTGGGCGGCGTGCAGCGGGTTCTCACCTGGCACGTCCAGCAGACCGGCCGGGATCTCCCAGAGCCGCTGGCGCACGGGGTGCCGGTACTGCCGCAGGACGAGCACGCGGTCGTCGGGGTCGAGTGCGAGGACCGCGACGGAGCCCGGATGCACCTGGTAGTCGCGGCGCGCCACCGTGCCGTCGGGCATGACCACGTCGTCCGCGCGGACACTGGTCTTCTTGCCCTCGAAGGGGGTGGCGGTCGCGACGACCTGCCACTCCTCGGGGGTGTCCTTGATCGCCATGTCGCCGTCCTCCCGCTGTACTCGCGCCGGGCCGGGCCGCGAGCGGCCACGTGCCCCGATGGAACCGGGGTAGGGATCCCGTGCGGAATGCGTACCCCGGTCCACCGTATCGCCTGCGACTACGCGCCCGACGCGCGCTCCACCGCGGCCTTCACCAGCCCCGCGAACAGCGGGTGCGGGCGGGTCGGACGCGAGCGGAGCTCCGGGTGCGCCTGGGTGGCCACCAGGTAGGGGTGCACTTCACGGGGGTACTCGACGTACTCCACGAGCTTGTTGTCGGGGGACGTGCCCGAGAAGAGGATGCCGGCCTTCTTCTCCAGCTCCGCGCGGTAGGCGTTGTTCACCTCGTAGCGGTGGCGGTGGCGCTCCTCGACGTAGGGCTCGTCGCCGTAGACCTCGCGCACGATCGAGCCCTCGGCGAGCTTGGCCGGGTACAGACCGAGACGCATCGTGCCGCCGAGGTCGCCCGCCCCCTCCACGTACGCCAGCTGCTCCTCCATGGTGGAGATCACCGGGTGGGCGGTGGCGGCGTCGAACTCGGTGGAGTTGGCCTCGGGGATCTCCGCGAGGTGGCGCGCGGCCTCGATCACGATGCACTGGAGACCGAGGCAGATGCCGAGCAGCGGGATCTTCTTCTCGCGGGAGTAGGTGATCGCGCCGACCTTGCCGGTCACACCGCGGTCGCCGAAGCCTCCGGGGATCAGGATGCCGTCGACGTCGCCGAGCTGCCGCGCGGCGCCTGCCGGGGTCTTGCAGTCGTCGGAGGCGACCCACTTGACCTTGACGCGTGCCTTGTTGGCGAAACCGCCGGCGCGCAGCGCCTCGGTCACCGAGAGATAGGCGTCGGGCAGGTCGATGTACTTGCCGACGAGCGCGATGGTGACCTCGTGGTCGGGGTTGTGCACCCGGTCCAGCAGGTCGTCCCACGTGGTCCAGTCGACGTCGCGGAACGGCAGGTCCAGCTTGCGTACGACGTAGGCGTCCAGACCCTCGGTGTGCAGCACCTTGGGGATGTCGTAGATCGACTTGGCGTCGATCGCGGCCACCACGGCGGCCTCGTCGACGTCGCACATCAGCGAGATCTTGCGCTTGATGGCGGTCGGCACCTCGCGGTCGGCGCGGAGCACGATCGCATCCGGCTGAATACCGATGCTCCGCAGAGCGGCGACGGAGTGCTGGGTCGGCTTGGTCTTCAGCTCGCCGGACGGGCCGATGTAGGGGAGCAGCGAGATGTGCACGACGAAGACGTTGTCCCGGCCGACCTCGTGGCGGACCTGGCGGACGGTCTCCAGGAACGGCAGCGACTCGATGTCGCCGACCGTGCCGCCGACCTCGGTGATGACGACGTCGACGTCGTCGGTCGCCATCCGGCGGATGCGGTGCTTGATCTCGTTGGTGATGTGCGGGATGACCTGCACGGTGTCGCCCAGGTACTCGCCGCGCCGCTCCCTGGCGATGACCTGCGAGTACACCTGGCCGGTGGTGACGTTGGCCGAGCCGTCGAGGTCGACGTCGAGGAAGCGCTCGTAGTGGCCGATGTCGAGGTCGGTTTCGGCGCCGTCGTTGGTGACGAACACCTCACCGTGCTGGAACGGGTTCATCGTGCCGGGGTCGACGTTGAGGTACGGGTCGAGCTTCTGCATCGTGACCCGCAGGCCCCGCGCCTTGAGCAGCGCACCCAGGCTGGAGGCCGTCAGGCCCTTGCCGAGGGAGGAGGCGACACCCCCGGTGACGAAGATGTGCTTGGTCGTCATGGATTTGGGCGGCATCGCCAAGAGGGGGCTCCCGTGGTCGCGAGGTGAGATGCGTGTCCGGCATCCCTTCCAGGTGGTCAGGGGTGCCGTCCGCTGCGGTTTCGGGGCCTTCGTTCTGCACAGGACGGCCACCGGTCCACGGGGTACCAGGGTATCAGCGACCAGGGGAGGCTGCTTCCGGCCACGCGCCGCCACACGCGTACCCCGCTCATCAGCGACTCACCCTTGGCTCACCCGTTCGGCGGAGCCGCGTTGCCGAGACCGTCGCGCAGATCATCGAGGTGCGTCGTATCCTGCTCGGACACTCGCTCTGCCGAGCGATGCAGAGGGAACGCGCGAAGCGCATCGGGCAGGCTGGTGGGGGCGGCGGGCGACCCTGGTTGACGGCAGGTTCACCGCCTTCCCGACAGCTTCGCCCGGGAGGTAACCCCCATCCCGGGCCCGCTCGTCAACGACCCTGGACCGCAGTAAGCGCCCCCCGGGGCGAAGTGGCCGTTCGACTGGAGAAACACGTGGCCGGGCGCATCGAGGATTACGCACTCATCGGAGACATGCAGACCGCGGCACTGGTCTGCAGGGACGGCACCGCCGACTGGTTGTGCCTCCCCCGCTTCGACTCGCATGCCGTTTTCGCCGGCCTGCTCGGGACCGAGGAGCACGGGTTCTGGAGACTGGGACCGGCCCACGCCGCGCATGCCGACCCCCCGGCCGCCGACCGCCGGCGCTACCGGGGCGACTCGCTGATCCTCGAATCGGAGTGGGACACACCACGTGGCACGGTCCGTGTGACGGATTTCATGCCGCCGCGTGACGGCGCCCCGCAGCTGATCCGGATCGTCGAGGGTGTCAGCGGACGGGTGCCGATGCGGTCCGCGCTGCGGATGCGTTTCAGCTACGGACGCGTGGTGCCCTGGGTCCACAAGGTCGACGGGCGCACGGTCGCGGTCGCCGGACCCGACTCGGTCTGGCTCGACTCCCCGACCGAGACGTACGGCAAGAACCTCACCACGTACTCCGACTTCACCGTCGCCCCGGGCGAGCGCATCGCGTTCACCATCAGCTGGCAGCCCTCGCACCGAACCCCGCCCGCGATCCCGGACCCGGAGGGGGCGCTGGAGGCGACGCAGGACTTCTGGCGCGAGTGGGTGGAGCACTGCACCTACCACGGGCCCTACCGCGAGGCCGTCGTCCGCTCGCTGATCACGCTGAAGGCGCTGACGTACGCGCCGACCGGCGGAATCGTCGCCGCCCCGACGACCTCCCTGCCGGAGGAGATCGGCGGCGTACGGAACTGGGACTACCGCTACACCTGGCTGCGCGACGCGGCGATCACCCTGTCGTCGCTGCTGCGCACCGGCTACCGCGAGGAGGCCCGCGCCTGGCGCGAGTGGCTGCTGCGTGCCGTCGCGGGCGACCCGGAGAACCTCCAGATCATGTACGGCATCGCCGGCGAACGTGAGCTGGGCGAGGCCGAACTGGACTGGCTGCCCGGCTACGAGAACTCCCAGCCGGTACGGGTCGGCAACGGCGCGGCCCATCAGCTCCAGCTCGATGTGTACGGCGAGGTCACCGAGGCACTGCACCTGGCCCATATGACGGGTCTGGCGCGCAACGACTACGCCTCCCTGCTCCAGCTCAAGCTGATCCGCTATCTGGAGAAGCACTGGGACCAACCGGACGAGGGCATCTGGGAGGTGCGCGGACCGCGCCGCCACTTCGTCCATTCCAAGGTGATGGCCTGGGTCGCGGTCGACCGCACCATCAAGCTCATCGAGTCCGGCGACGCCGACGGCCCGCTGGACCGGTGGCGCGACCTGCGGGACGACATCCACCGCGACGTCTGCGAGAAGGGCTACGACCAGGAGCGGAACACCTTCACGCAGTCCTACGGCTCCAAGGAGCTCGACGCCTCGCTGCTGCTGATTCCGCAGATGGGCTTCCTGCCGCCGGACGACAAGCGGGTCATCGGCACGATCGAGGCGATCCAGCGCGAGCTGTCGACGGAGGACGGGTTCGTCCTGCGCTACCCGACCGCGGGCGAGGAGGAGGGCGTCGACGGCCTCGAGGGCGACGAGGGTGCGTTCCTCGCGTGCTCGTTCTGGCTCGCCGACGACCTCGCGATGATCGGGCGGGTCGACGAGGCGCGCAAGCTCTTCGAGAAGCTGCTCGCGCTGCGCAACGACCTGGGACTGCTGGCCGAGGAGTGGGACCCCAAGCTCCAGCGGCAGGTGGGCAACTTCCCGCAGGCCTTCAGCCATGTGCCGCTCATCGACACCGCGCTGCGGCTGACGGCCTCCGGCGCGTACGGCGGCTGACCCCGGCCCGGCAGGACCGGCGGAGCCCGTTCACCGATCGGGCTCCGCCGAACGGGACTACGATGAAATGGTCCTGATCAGCCCTCGGAAGGGGGCCTGCCATGGCGCCCCACGCCATCGCGGAGGCGGCGCTCGGCGGCCTCCGTCAACAATTGACCGGCGATGCCATCGCCCCCGGTGATCCCGGGTACGACGAGGCTCGCGCCGTCTTCAACGGAATGATCGACCGGCACCCGGCGGTCATCGCACAGTGCGAGACAGGAGCCGATGTCGCCCGGGCCATCCGCTTCGGACGCGAGCACGACCTGGGGATCGCGGTACGCGGCGGCGGGCACAGCGTCGCCGGGATGGCGCTCAACGACGACGGAATCGTCGTGGACCTGCGCCGGATGCACACCGTGATCGTCAACCCGGTGGAACGTACGGCGCGCATCGGCGGCGGCGCCACGATGAGCCATCTCGACCGGGCCTGCCAGCCCTACGATCTGGCGACCACCGGCGGCCGGGCCTCCACCACCGGCGTCGGCGGCTTCACGCTCGGCGGCGGATCGGGCTGGCTGGAGCGGAAGTTCGGGCTCGCCTCCGACAACCTCGTCGCCGTCGAACTGGTGACGGCCGACGGCAGCACGGTGCACGCCGGCGCGGAGGAGAACCCGGAGCTGTTCTGGGCCCTGCACGGCGGCGGCGGCAATTTCGGAGTGGCGACCGCCATCACGCTGAAACTGCACCCCCTGCCGGCGATGTCGATGATGATGCTGCTGTTCCGGCCCGAGGAAGGACTCCAAGTCGCCCGCGCCTACCGGGACTTCCTGAGTTCCGCGCCCGACGAGCTCGGCGGCGGCCTGTTCTATCTCACCGGCCCGCCCGAACCGTTCGTGCCCGATCATCTGGTCGGCAAGCTGACCTGCCTCCTGCTGATCACCTACGCGGGAACCGAGGCCCAGGCCCGCAAGGCGGCCGAGCCGCTGCTGGCGCTCCCCCGTGAGGCCGAGCTCATCGCCGAACTCCCGTACGCGGAGCTCCAGTGCATGCTCGACGACCCGCCCGGGCAGCGGAACTACTGGTCGGCCGAGCATCTGGCCGGCTTCCCGAACGCGGCCGTCGACGCCTTCACCGCTCGCGCCGGGACCATGCCGGTCCCCTCCAGCTCGCAGCACATCCTGTTCCCGATGGGCGGTGCCGTGGCCTCAGGCCCCGCCGACCATCCCCTGCCCTGGCGCACGGCGCTCTGGGCGGTGCACCCCTTCGGGATCTGGGAGAGTCCGGCGGACGACGAACGGGCCGTCGAGTGGGTCCGTGACGTACGCGCCGGCATGCGGCCCTGGGCGATCGGCACCGTCTACCTCAACTTCATCGGGCTGGAGGGCGAGGACCGGGTCCTCGCCGCCTTCGGCGAGGAGAACTACCGGCGGCTGGCGGCCGTGAAGACGGAGTACGACCCCGACAACGTGTTCCGGCTCAATCACAACATCAAGCCGCTTCAGCCCGCTGTGTGACCGGGCCCCTTGCGGGGCCCGGGTGATGTGCGGCAGTCCCCCGGCCAGGTAGCGTCCGAAGCTCCCGTACTGCCGAGTGAAGCGCGAGGCGACCGTCAGTGGAGACGCAAGGCGAGCCCCAGGGCGGCATCACCGTCCGCCGGGCACTGGAGCTGCCGGGGCTGCGCTCCGGCCTTCCGGAGGTCGTCGCCGGGACCGAACGGCTTCAGCGGACGGTCCGCTGGGTGCACGCGGGCGAAGTACCGAACATCGCCTCCCTGCTGAAGGGCGGCGAGCTGCTGCTCACCACGGGCCTCGGGCTGGGCACCCGGCCCGCCGAGCAGCGCGCGTTCGTACGGCAGCTGGCGGACCGCGGCATCGCCGCGCTGGTGGTGGAACTCGGGCCCCGCTTCAGCCGGCTGCCCGCCGCGATCGTGGACACCGCCCGCGCGGCCGGGCTGCCGCTCGTACAGCTGCACCGCGAGGTCCCCTTCGTCTCGGTGACGGAGGAGGTCCACACCGAGATCGTCAACGGGCACTACGCGCTGCTGCGGCGGGCCGAGGACGTGCACCGGCGGTGCACCGAGGTGCTGCTCGGCGGCGGCGGAGTGCCCCAGGTGCTGCGTATCCTCGCGGACTTCACCGCCAACCCGGTCTTCCTGGAGACGGCCGACGGCCAGTTGCTGTACGCGGCGGGCTCCGGGTCCGGGCAGGCGGGCGCCGAGCCCCTCCAGGTGTGGGAAGGACTGCGCGGACAGCCTGCCGTACGCGAGAGCCCGCCGGCCGGGACGGTCCTGGTGGACGTGCCCGGCGGGGGGCAGGGCGCCGCCTCGGTGCGGGCCCGGCTGGTGGTGCCCGCGGTCGGCTCTCCGCTGCTGACGGTCCACCGCATGGCGGCGGAACGGGCCGCCGGACTGCTGGCCGTGGTCCTGATGCAGGCCCGGCAGGAGGAGGAGCTCGCGGCCCGCGGTCGCGGTGACTTCCTGACCGACCTCGCCGAGGGCCGCATCACCGCGGAGGACGCACCGGCCCAGGCCCGGGTACTGGGTTTCAAGCCCGGTGACGGTCCGCTGCTGCCGATCGTGATGCGACTGGCACCCGAACTGTCGCCGTCGGGCAACTGGGCGCTTCTCGCCCGCGCGGTGCTGGAGGAACTGTCCGTGGTGGGCGTGCCCGTCCTGCTGGGCGTACGGCCGGTCGAGGGCCGGGTGCCGCTGTTGCTGGGGCTGCGCACCGAGTCCGAACGCACGGCGGTGGCGGACCGGGTGGCGGTGGCGCTGCGGGCGGGTGTGGAACGCGCCGGGCTCGAACGCGCGGGCGGCCACCCCCCGGTCGTGGTGGTGGGCGTCGCGGGCGGCTGGGCCGCGGCGTCGGCCGGCCTGCGCCATGCCGCCGAGACGGCGACAGCGGCCCAGGGGCTGAGCGACCGTCCCTGGTACGACGCACGCAGGCTGGACACCGAGCTGCTGCTGTGGCGGCTGCGGGACCATCCGGACCTGGCCGCGTTCGTGGAGCGCGCCATTGGCCCGCTGCGCGACCACGACGCCACTTCGCGCCCGCCGCTGCTGCCGACGCTGGAGACGTTTCTGGCCCACGCGGGCCGCAAGGCGGAGACGGCGCGCGAGCTGCATCTGAACCGTCAGACGCTGTACAACCGGCTGGCCCGCATCTCCGAACTGCTGGGCACGGACCTGGACGACCCGCAGACGGTGCTGGCGCTGAGCCTGGCACTGGGGGCGAGACGGCATCTGCCGTGAGGTGACGCGGGTGCGGGGCGTGGCCGTGGGCTGCGGGTTTCGGGTGACGGGTGGCCCGGTCGGGTCGGGGGTGCGCTCCCGGGCGTCGTCGGGTTCGGCCCGGGTCGCGGGGGTGAGCGCTCCCGGGCGTCATGGGTATCGGGCCGGTCGGCTCCGGGTGGTGTGGGCGAACCTCCCCGCCGTCGCGGGATCAGCCCGGCTTGCGCGGTGTGAGCACTCCCGCCGCGGCGGCTCAGCTACCCGGGTCCTGTCGCAGCGTCACCCTGCCCTTCCCGGTGATCGACAACGACGAGCCGGCCAAGCTCATCCACATCAACGCCGACGGCGACATGCCCGGCATGAAGGCGGCCACGCTCTCCGGCCTCTACCGCGTCAGCGGCGGCGGCGACGCCCTCGCCGCCCGGATCGAGGAGATCTGCGCCGAGACCGACGCGGCGATCGAGGACGGCGCCCGTCTGATCGTCCTGTCCGACCGGCACTCCGACGCCGAGCACGCGCCCATCCCGTCGCTGCTGCCGGGCCGGCGAACCTACCACCGTCGCGTGATCAGCCCGGCGGCCGCGGGTGGGCGCTCCCCGCCGGAGCAGGGATCGGCCCGGAGCATCCCCGGCGGGGCGGACGAACCTCCCACCGGCGCAGGGATCGCGGGCATCAGGCCCACTAGCCCGGGTTCGCGAAGGTGAGCCTCCCCGACCTCGCGGAGATGAGCCAGGGTGACCCGGGTCGCGCGTGAACCCGCCCGCCGTCGTGGGGGCAGTCCCGGAGCGTGGGGCGAACCTCCCCGCCGTCGCGGCATCGGCCCGTCCAGCGCGGGTGAGCGCTCCCCGCCATGGCGGCTCAGCTCCATCTACCCGGGCCGGGCGGATCAACCTCCCTGCCGTCGCGGGCATCAGCCCGTCCAGCGCGGGTGAGCGCTCCCCGCCATGGCGGCACAGCTCCATCTACCCGGGCCGGGCGGATAAACCTCCCTACCGTCGCGGGCATCGGCCCCACCTACCCCAGGGCGCGGAGGTGAGCCTGCCCGAGGTCGCGGGATCAGCATGGGCGACGCCAGGTCGCGCGTGAACCCTCCCGCCGTCGCGGGGCCCGCCCCGGGCGTGGGGCGAGCCTCCCCGGCCTCGCGGCAATCAGCCAGGGCGACCCCGGGTCGCCTACGTGGGCCCCCCGGCGTCGCGGGGGTCAGCCCGCCAGACCCCTGGTCATGCCAGAGGAGCACTCCCCGCCGTCAGTTCGTCGTACACGCTCAGCACCTGCGCGATCGTCTCGTCCTCGGTCGGCCAGGTCGCCGCCTGCGCGCGGCCCGCGGCCACCAGTTCGTCGCGCCGCGCGGGATCCCGCAAAAGCCGCGCCACCGCCTCCGCGAGCGCGTCCCCGTCGCCGTAGGGCACCAGTTCCGCCGCGTCGCCGACGAGTTCCGGGACACCGCCGACGGCCGTCGCGACCAGCGGCACCCCCGCCCGCAGGGCCTCCTGGGCCAGCAGGGCGCGTGCCTCCCAGCGGCTGGGGAGCACCGCCACGTCCGCGGCGGAGATCAGGTCGCCGACGTCGTCACGGCGGCCCACGAGCCGCACCGGCAGACCCTCCGCCTCGATACGCCGCTGGAGCGCGGCCCGCTCGCGCCCCTCCCCCGCGATCACCACGAGCGGCAGCGGATCGACGGCGCGCCACCGCGCGGCCGCGTCGAGCAGCGTGCCGTACCCGCGCTGCGGAGCGAGGGAGCCGACGGCCATCACCAGCGGCCGGTCGACCGCGCCCAGTTCGGCCCTGGCCTTACCCTCCGAGCGCTCGGCGCGACGCGGGGCGGGAACCGCCACCGGAGCGAGGCGGGCGTCCCGGGCGCCGTGCCCGCGGGCCCGGTCGACCAGTTCGGAACAGGTGCCGAGCACGACCGCCGCCGCACGGGCGGCCCTTCGCTCCAGCAGGCGAAGCAACGGCCCGCGCGGTCCGTCGGCATCGGGGCGGCTGTGCCAGGTGACGACGAGCGGCACCCGCAGACCGCTGAGGGCCACCGAGGCACGTACGGCCGCGTGCAGCCCGTGCGCGTGCACCACGTCGGCCCGCGCACACGCCGCGCGCAGGGCTCCGACGGCGGCGGGGTCGCTGCGGCGCGGCACCGGCGCGAAGTGGGCACCGGCGCCCGGGAAGTCGTAGACGTGCTCCAGTCCGGCGGGCGCGCACACCGTGACCCGTACGCCCCGCGCCACCAGCCCCGAGGCCAGCGACCGGACATGCGCGCCGCTGCCCGCGCTGCCGCCGCCCAGGACCTGGACCGTACGCAGCTGTGTCACCCGCCAAGGATGCCAGCCCGTACGCACGTTCCGGCACCGTCCAGGTGTCGTTCCCGTGTCGCACCACGGCAGCCCGCGAGGGTCTTCACCCAGGCGGGTGACGAGCTGTCGCTCTTCGGTGCGTCACCGGACGGCCTGCGGCCGCGTCCCCGGCCGGCGGGCGGGCCGGATGTCGGGGGCCGGGCGTCAGCCGTCCGCTCGCGCCGTCGCCAGCAGCTCCTCCGCGTGCGCCCGCGCCGTCTCCGAGTCCTCCTGGCCCGCCAGCATCCGCGAGAGCTCCCGGACCCGGTCCTCGCCCTCCAGGACGGTGACACCGCTGCGGGTCACCGAGCCGTCGTTCGTCTTCTCCACCAGCAGCTGCCGGTCCGCGAACGCCGCCACCTGCGGCAGGTGCGTCACCACGACCACCTGGGCCGTCTTCGCGAGCTTCGCGAGACGCCGGCCGATCTCCACCGCCGCCTTGCCGCCCACGCCCGCGTCGACCTCGTCGAAGAGATAGGTCGGCACGGGGTCCGTGCCCGCGAAGACCACCTCGACCGCGAGCATCACCCGGGAGAGCTCACCGCCGGACGCGCCCTTGGCGATCGGCCGCGGCGGGGCGCCCGGATGCGGGGCGAGCAGCAGCTCCACCTCGTCGGCGCCGTGCGGGCCGTAGGCCACCGTCCGGCCGCCGACCTCGACGCCCTCCGGGTCCTCGGTCTGCCCGATCGCGAAGGACACGCGTGCGTGGGGCATCGCGAGGGACGCCAGCTCCTCGGTGACGGCCTCGGCGAACCGGGCCGCCGCCTCCGTACGGGCGTCCGTCAAGGTCTGCGCCAGACCCGACAGTTCGCCGCGCAGCGCATCCCGCTCGGCCGTCAGCTCGCCGATCCGGTCGTCGTCGCCCTCCAGCTCGGTGAGCCGGCCCGCGCTCTCCTCGGACCAGGCGAGCACGGCGGCAATGCCTTCACCGGTCCCACCGTACTTGCGCGTCAGCCCGGTCAGCGCGGCCCGGCGTTCCTCCACCGCGGCCAGCCGCAGCGGATCGGCGTCCAGGTTGTCCGCGTATCCGGCGAGCTCACCGGCCACATCGCCGAGCAGGATGGAGATCTCGCCCATCCGGTCGGCGAGCGAGGCCAGTGCCGGGTCGTGGGCGCGTACGGCGTCCAGCGCCCGGCCCGCGCCCGCGACGAGGGTCGTCGCGTCGACGCCCTCGGGGTCCTCGGGGTTGCCGGCGAGCGCGGTGTGCGCGACGGACGCGGCGGACGCCAGTGCCTCCGCGTGGCCCAGCCGCTCCGCCTCCGCGGCGAGTTCCACGTCCTCGCCCGCGCGCGGCTCCACACCGGCGATCTCGTTCAGCCCGAAGCGCAGCAGATCGGCTTCCTGGGCGCGCTCGCGGGCGCGCGTGGTCAGCTCGTCGAGTTCGGTGGCGACGGACCGCAGCCTGCGGTAGGCGGACGCGTACTTGGCGTGGGGTCCGGACACCGCCCCGCCCGCGTACCGATCGAGCGCCTCGCGCTGCCGCGCCGGGCGCAGCAGCCCCTGCTGGTCGGTCTGGCCGTGGACGGCGACCAGTTCGTCGGCGAGCTCGGACAGCACACCCACCGGCACGGACCTGCCGCCGATGTGCGCGCGGGAGCGTCCCTCCGCCGACACGGTTCTGCTGATGAGCAGCGTGCCGTCCTCGAGTTCGGCCCCGGCCTCCTCCGCGCGTACGGCGGCGGGGGCCCCGGCGGGTACGCCGATACGCCCCTCCACCACCGCCGACTTCGCGCCGATCCGCACCAGGGCGGGGTCGGCGCGCCCGCCGAGCAGCAGCCCCAGGCTGGTGACGACCATGGTCTTGCCCGCGCCCGTCTCGCCGGTCACCGCGGTGAAACCGGGTGACAGCTCGACGACCGCGTCGTCGATGACGCCGAGCGACCGTATCCGCATCTCCTCCAACACGGACACGACCTTACGAGGTCCGGGGCCGCCCGTGCGACGGACCCCGGTGTCGGATTCACTCTCCCGGGCCGCGAGAGGCGGTTCCGGGGCCCTCGTCACGGGGCGGTCAATGGGGCGCGCCGCGCCAACCGGACACCGGCAGCGCGAACTTGGCGACCAGGCGGTCCGTGAACGACGCGTGGTGCAGCCGGGCCAGACGGACCGGAACGGCTCCGCGCCGTACTTCGACCCGCGCGCCCGGTGGCAGCTCCACCGTCCGTCGTCCGTCGCACCACAGCACCCCGTGCGGGGTGTGGGCCTGCACCTCCACCGCGAGAACGGACGTCGGCGAGGTCACGAGCGGCTTGGCGAACAGGGCGTGCGCGCTGATGGGCACCATCAGCAGCGCCTCCACCTCGGGCCACACCACGGGGCCGCCGGCGGAGAAGGCGTACGCCGTGGAGCCGGTCGGGGTGGCGCAGACGACGCCGTCGCAGCCGAACCCGGTCACCGGGCGGCCGTCGATCTCGAGGACGACCTCCAGGATGCGGTCGGGCGAGACCTTCTGGACGACCGCCTCGTTCAGCGCCCAGTCCTCGTGGAGGATGTCGCCGTTGCGGTGCACGACCACATCGATCGTCATCCGCTCCTCGACCTCGTAGGCCCGCGTGACGACGCGGTCGACGACCTTGTCCAGGTCGTCGCGCTCGGCCTCGGCCAGGAACCCGACGCGCCCCAGGTTGACGCCCAGCATCGGCACGCCGGAGGCGCGGGCGAACTCGGCGCCGCGCAGCAGCGTCCCGTCGCCGCCGAGCACGATCAGCAGCTCACAGCCGTCGAGCACGCCCGGTGTCGCTTCGGGGACGGTCTGGACGGACGGCGGCAGCGGCAGGTCGGCCGCCTCCGCCTGGAGCACGCGCACACCGAGACCATTGCGCATCAGCCCCTGTACGACGAGTTCGGCGCTGCGGATCGCCGCAGGCCTGCCGGTGTGGGCGAGCAGGAAAACGGTGCGTCCTGAAGTCGCTGCTGGTGTGCTCAACGAGGTCCCTCCGCAACTGCGCGATCGACGTCCGCCGGATCGAGCTCGGGCGCGCCGGCCCTGAGCCACAGGAAGTATTCGACGTTTCCGGAGGGTCCGGGCAGCGGGCTGGCGGTGACACCCAGTACGCCCAGACCGAGACCCGCGGCTTTGCCGGCCACGGTCCTCACAGCCTCCTTGCGCAGTTCGGGGCTGCGTACGACCCCTCCGCTGCCGAGGCGCTCCTTGCCGACTTCGAACTGCGGCTTGACCATCAGCACCAGATCGGCGTCCGGGGCCGTGCACCGGACGAGTGCCGGCAGGACGAGCCCCAGCGGGATGAAGGAGAGATCTCCCACCACCAGGTCCACCGCCTCACCGTCGATCATGCCGAGCGTCAGCTCGCGCACATTCGTACGGTCTTTGACCTTCACGCGTTCATCACTTTGCAGAGACCAGGCGAGTTGTCCGTATCCGACGTCCACCGCGACCACCTCGCGGGCGCCCGCACGCAGCAGGACGTCGGTGAATCCCCCGGTCGACGCTCCCGCGTCCAGGGCCCGCCGTCCCTCGATCCGCAGCCCCAGCGGCACGAAGGCCGCCAGCGCCCCGGCGAGTTTGTGCCCACCGCGTGAAACGTAATCGGGGTCGTTGTCGTCCGCCGACACGACGACGGCGGCGCTCGTCTCGACCTGGGTGGCGGGCTTCGTCGCGACATTGCCTCCGACGGTCACCCGCCCCGCGGCGATCAGCTGGCCGGCGTGCTCGCGAGAGCGCGCGAGGCTGCGGCGTACCAGCTCGGCGTCGAGACGGCGGCGGGCCACTCCTGCCACGTTCGGTTCAGCTCCTGTAGTTGTACGGCGGTGACGGCGGGGGCGCCTGAGGTGCGGGCGCCGGGCGTGCGTCGAGCGCGGTCAGTGCGTCGCGCAGTCCTCGGTGTACATCCTCGTACACGGCGAGGTGTCCGTCCGCCGCGAGGTGGTCGGCATCACCGAGCCGCTCGAGCCGGGCGTCGACCTCGGCGTTGCCGGTGGGTACGCGCTGGACGCCCAGGGGAGAGGGCGCGGCGGGTTCGTACGCGGAGGGCCCGGCGTCCTGCCCGGACTCGTGCTCCTGCTCGTGCCCGGCCGTCACGGCCGTCTCCTGCTCCGTCTCCTGCTCCAGGGAGGTGCCCGGGGCGGGCTCCGCCGCGCCCGGGGCCGGTGGGGCGCCGTCGATCCCCTGCTCCTGGATCATCCGGGCGTGCGGGCCCGGCATCGAGTCGCTCATGCCCAGACGCTACCGCGAAGCGCTGAGGTACCGTCGCTCACGATGGCGACGACGGAGGAGTGCCGCAGCGCACTCAAGATGCTCTCGGACAACCTGGCGCAGGCGGACGGTGATGTGCGCAGCGCGGCCGCGCTCGACCGTTCCCTGAGCTGCCACATCAGGGATCTGGACGTGACGTTCACCGGCCGCCTGGAGGGCGGCCGGATCGAGGTCGCGGACACGGTCGACGGACCTCCGCCCGAGAAGGCGCAGATCCGTCTCGCGATGACCGGGGACGACCTGGTGGCGATGGTGAACGGCGAGCTGAACTTCGCGAAGGCGTGGGCCTCCGGCCGGGTCAGGCTGGAGGCCGGCTTCCGCGATCTGATCCGCCTCAGGACGCTGCTGTAACCGCGCCACGCCTGCGGGCCGCGGGCACCACCAGCGGTGTCCCGGACTCCGGGTCCGCGATGACCTGGCTCTTCACCCCGAAGACGTGCTCGACGAGTTCGGCCGTGACGATGTCGCCGGGCGCTCCTTCGGCGACGACCCGTCCCTCGCGCAGGGCGATCAGGTGGGTGGCGTAGCGGGCGGCCTGGTTGAGGTCGTGCAGGACGGCGACGAGCGTGCGTCCCTGCTCCTCGTGCAGCTCGGCGCAGAGGTCGAGCACCTCCAGCTGGTGCTGGATGTCGAGGAACGTCGTCGGCTCGTCGAGGAGCAGCAGCGGGGTCTGCTGCGCGAGTGCCATGGCGATCCACACGCGCTGGCGCTGTCCGCCGGACAGTTCGTCGACATAGCGCTCTGCCAATTCACCGACACCGGTGGCGTCCATCGACTCCTGGACGATGCGCTCGTCCTCCGGCGACCACTGGCGCAGCAGGCCCTGGTGCGGATAGCGGCCGCGTGCGACGAGGTCGGCGACCGTGATCCCGTCGGGCGCGATGGAGGACTGCGGAAGCAGGCCGAGGGTCCTGGCGACCTTTTTGGCCGGCAGGGAGTGGATGACCTGTCCGTCGAGCAGGACCCGGCCCCGGGAGGGCTTCAGCATGCGCGACAGGGCACGCAGCAATGTCGACTTGCCGCAGGCGTTCGGTCCGACGATGACCGTGAAGGAGTTGTCGGGGATCTCGACCGACAGGTCTTCGGCGATGACGCGCTGGTCGTAGCCGAGGGTGACCGATTCCGCGGTGAGACGCTGCATGGTGGTCGTACTCCTGGATCGGGGGTTCACGGGCGTCACGGGTTCGTACCCGTCCCGGCTTGCGTGGGCGTGCTCGCGGGCGAACGGTCCTTCATATGCGTCCCGCCTTGCGTTCGGTGACCAGCAGCCACAGCAGATAGCAGCCGCCGAGCACACCCGTCACCACTCCGACCGGCAGCTGGCGGTCGCCGAACGCCGTGGACGCGGTCCAGTCGGCGAGGAGCAGCAGCGCGGCGCCCATCGCGGCGGCGGCGGCGAGGTTGGGCCCGGGCGAGCGGGTGAGGCGACGGGCGAGCTGAGGCGCGCTCAGCGCGACGAAGGCGATCGGGCCGGCGGCGGCGGTGGCGACCGCCATCAGCAGCACGCCGGAGCCCATCAGGACGACACGTGTGCGCTCGACGGGGGCGCCCAGCGCGAAGGCGGCGTCGTCGCCCATCTCCAGCAGGCGCAGCGGCCGGCCGTACACGAACACCAGAGGAACGAGCAGCACGAAGACCGCCAGCAGCGGCCAGAACTGGGCCCAGTCACGGCCGTCGAGCGACCCGGTCATCCACAGCGTGGCCCGGGTCGCGTCGATGAGACTCGCCTTGGTGACGAGGTAGTGGTTGACGGCGGTGAGGATCGCGGCCACGCCGATGCCGATGAGCACGAGACGGTAGCCGTGGACTCCTCGCTTCCATGCCAGCAGGTAGACGGCGACTCCCGTCACCAGTCCGCCGACGATCGCGCCTCCCGCCACGGCGAGCGGGTTGCCGTGGAAGATGACGATCACGGTGAGCGCCCCGACGGTCGCGCCCTGCCCGAAGCCGATGACGTCCGGACTGCCGAGCGGGTTGCGGGAGATGGTCTGGAAGATCGCGCCGCTCAGGGCGAGCGAGGCACCGACGAGGAGTCCGACGAGCGCGCGGGGCAGCCGCAGGTCCTGGACGATGAATTCCTGCGCGGCCGTGCCGTTCCCGAGCAGGGTTGCGACGACATCGCCGGGCGCGATCGGGAAGTCTCCGCTGCCGATGAGGACGATTCCCGCGCCGAGGGTGACCGCGGTGAGAACGAGGACGACGGCGACGGCCCTCGGGTCGGTCCGGACGGAGAATCCGCCCGGGGTGCGTATCGCTTTCACAGCTGGGCCATCCTCTTGCGGCGTACGAGGTGGATGAAGACCGGCCCGCCGATCAGCGCGGTGACGATGCCCACCTGGAGTTCGGCGGGGCGGGTGACGACCCGGCCGACGACGTCGGCGCCGAGCAGCAGGACAGGGGCGAGGACGGTCGCGTAGGGCAGGACCCACCGCATGTCGGGGCCGGTGATGGAGCGCACGAGGTGCGGAATCATCAGCCCGATGAAGATGATCGGGCCGCAGGCGGCGGTCGCCGCCCCGCACAGCAGGGTCACGGCCAGCATCGACAGCGCGCGTGTGCGGTTGAGGTGGGCGCCGAGCGAGCGGGCGGTGTCGTCGCCCATCTCCATGGCGTTGAGCGGCCGGGCGAGCAGCAGGGCGAGCAGCACACCGACGGCGATGAACGGCGCGACCTTGGCGACGGTCGCCATGTCGGCGGAGGCCAGCGAGCCCACGGTCCAGAACCGCAGGCGTTCGAGCGCGGCGGAGTCCAGCAGCTGTACGGCGTTGATGTAGCCGTAGAGCGCGGCGGTGGCGGCGGTTCCGGCGAGCGCGAGCCGTACGGGAGTCGCGCTGCGGCTGCCGCCGAGGATGTAGACGAGGACCGAGACCACACCGGCGCCGAGGAACGCGAACCAGACATATCCGGTGAGGGAGGTGACGCCGAGGAAGCTGATGGCGGAGACGACGGCGGCGGAGGCACCCGCGTTCACCCCCAGCAGTCCCGGTTCCGCCAGCGGGTTGCGGGTGAGTGCCTGCATCACCGCGCCGGCGAGCCCGAGGGCGGCACCCGCGATCAGGCCGAGCAGGGTCCGCGGTACGCGCACATCGGCCACGATCACGTCGTTGCCCGAGCCCTGGTTGTCGAAGAGGCCGTGCCACACATCGGCAAGCGGAATCGACTTCGCACCGACGGCGATGCTCGCGACACAGACCAGCAGCAGGACACCGGCGGCCACCAGCAGCCCGGCGGCGCGCAGGAGATGGCGCTTCCGGGACGCAGGTGCGGACTGCGGTTCCGCGCTCTGTTTGGGGGGACTGTCGACCAACACGTGGTTAGGTTAGCCTACCCTCGCATTAACTCTGTGCTGAGGGAACTCCCTGTGCCGAACCGCTCCGTGCCTGCCCAGCCGCACGATTCCGCGACTCCCGCGCCGCGCGGCGGTCTCAGCCGACCCGGGCTGCTCACCGCCACCGGCGCCCTCGACCTCGGCGCCCTGCTCGTCGGCTGCTGAGGCAGCGAGCGGAACCGCGGACGGCGGGCCTGGAGCTTCACGGACGACAGCGGGAAGGTCGTCAGGACCGACAAGACGCCGAAGAACCTTGTCGCCTTTTGTCAGCACCGCGGCCGCGCGCCACGACTACGGCATCGAGTGCACCGGCGTCTTCGGACCCAGCAGGCCGGTGAACGGCAAGCCCGACCCAACTCGCCGCCGCCGTCACCTCGTTGCGGAGGCTCAGCAGCTGAACGGACTCCCCCGCCCACACGCGGCGGGGGCCCGAACGGCGACGGCTCTACAGACCCGGCGCTGCTACAGGCCCAGCGCCGTCTACAGGCCCAGCCGGGACAGCGCCTTGCCCGCGTCGAGTGTGCAGGTGCCGTCCCCGGCCCGGGTCCACGCCGCCGCACACAGGGCGCGCAACCCGTCCAGCGGCTCACCCTCACCGTCGAGCGCCAGTTCCTCGTCCCGTACGGACGCGGTGAAGCCGCCACAGGTGAACCCCGCACCGTCCGCGGAGACTTCGGGCTGCCCCGTCAGCATCCCGCGCAGATCGGCGTCGACGTACGTCGGCCGGTGCTGCGGCGGCGCGGCCAGCAGCTGCGCTCCGTCGGTGACCCCGGTGAGCACGAGCAGCGAGTCCACACCGCCGTTGTGGGCGCCCTCGATGTCCGTGTCCAACCGGTCACCCACCACCAGGGGCTTCGTCGCGCCCGTCCGCAGGATCGTCTCCTTGTGCATCGGCGGCAGAGGCTTGCCCGCCACCTGAGGCTCGGCACCCGTCGCAATCCGGACGACCTCGACCGCCGCACCGTTGCCGGGCGCGATCCCGCGTCCGCTCGGAATCGTCAGGTCGGTGTTGGACGCGTACCACGGCACACCCCGCGCGATGGCGTAGCAGGCCTCGGCGAAACGGCCCCACGCCAGGTCCGGGCCGCCGTATCCCTGCACGACCGCCGCCGGGTCGTCGTCGGCCGACTCCACCGGCTCCAGACCGCGCTCGCGCAGCGCCACCCGCAGCCCCTCACCACCGACGACCAGCACCCGCGAACCGGCCGGGACCTGCTCGGAGATCAGCCGGGCGACGGCCTGGGCGGAGTTGATGACATCGTCGGCCGCCGTCGGCACACCCAGTTCGGTGATGTGCTCGGCCACCGCCTCCGGCGGACGCAGCGCGTTGTTCGTCACATACGCCAAGTGCATGCCTCCGTCCCGCGCGGTCAGCAGCGATTCCACGGCGTGCGCGATGGCCGCGCCTCCCGCGTACACGACACCGTCCAGATCCAGCAGAGCGGTGTCGTACGCCTCGCTCAGCGCCGTCGCGCTTCCGCTCGGCCGGGTCCTGCTGGGCTGGCTCATTCGCTTCCGCTCCTTCGTCCGTGTCACTCCCCCGATCATCGCGCATCGGGCAACGCACATACGATGCTCGAATGAACAGCGAAGGTCCCGCGGCCAACGACGGTCTGTGCCTGATCCCCTTCCGTGGACTGCGATACGTCCCCGAGCGGGTCGGCAGTCTCGCCGCCGTGACCTCGCCGCCCTACGACGTGGTCGTCAGGCCCGACGGACTGCACCATCTGGAGTCCGCGGACCCGTACAACATCGTCCGGCTCATCCTGCCGCAGGCGGACAGTGCGGACGCCCGCCACCGGCTGGCCGCCCAGACCCTGTCCCGCTGGCTGGACGAAGGCGTCCTGGCCCCGGACCCCGAGCCCGCGCTCTATGTGTACGAGCAGCGCCGGGACGACATCCTCCAGCGCGGCATCATCGGCGCGCTCGCCCTGTCCGAGCCGTCCGAAGGGGTCGTCCTTCCCCACGAGGACGTCATGCCGGACATCGTGGCGGACCGTACAGACCTGATGCGCACCACGGACGCCAACCTGGAGCCTCTGCTCCTCACCTACCGGAGCATGGGCGACGCGACGGGAGCGACGGCCGTCATCGAACGGACCGTCCTGGGCTCCCCCCTGCTGTCCACGACCACGGAGGACGGCTTCAGCCACCGCTTGTGGTCCGTGACGGACCCAGGCGACCTCGCCGAGATCCGCAGCGACCTGGGCGACCGCCAGGCCCTGATCGCCGACGGCCACCACCGCTGGGCGACCTATCTGCAACTGAACTCCGAGCACCACGCTCCCAGTCCCTGGAGCTACGGCCTCGTCCTGCTGGTGGACACGGCCCGCTACCCCCTGCGTGTACGCGCCATCCACCGGCTGCTGCACCGGCTCCCGGTCCGCAAGGCCCTCGCGTCCCTCGAGGGCGCCTTCCGGGTGCGGCGCCTGGATGTTCCGCTCGCGGAAGCAACGGAAGTCCTGGCCGAGGCGGCGGCCGAGAGCAACGCCTTCCTCCTCGCCGGCGACGGTTCGTTCCATCTGGTCGACCGCCCCGACCGGGAGCTGTTGTCCCGCACGGTCCGCGCCGACCGCCCGGAGGCGTGGCGCACCCTGGACGCCACGGTCCTGCACTCCACGCTGCTGGACCACATCTGGAGCATCCCGGACGCGCCGGAGCACATCGCGTACATCCACGACACCGCGGCGGCAGTCGTGCAGGCCGAACGCAACGACAGCACCGCCGTGTTGATGCATCCGGTACGCGAGGAGGTCGTACGGGACCTCGCCCGCGAGGGCGTCACGATGCCCCGCAAGTCCACGTCGTTCGGCCCGAAGCCGGCCACGGGCCTGGTCCTGCGGAGCCTGACACTGGAGTGACGCGCGTATAACGGCGTGTCACACGAATGCGACAGCAAAAAGGGCGGCACCCGTGGGGGTGCCGCCCTTTCGTCATCGCTGACGACTACGAGGACTTGTCGCCCTCGCTGTCGGTGTCATCGGCCTCGTCGTCCTGCGCCTCGACGACATCGTCGCTCAGGTCGTCGTGCTCGACGTCCTCGACGTCCTCGACGTCCTCGACGTCCTCGTCGTCCCGCACGTCGGCCGGGTCGCTCAGGTCGTCATGATCGCCGTCCTGCGTGTCCTGCTCGTCGTGCTCGTCATGCGCGTCGACGAACTCCACGCCGTCCATCTCGGCGAGCCGGTCGGAGGCATCGGTGGCACCGTCCTTGTCCGCCTCGAGCGTCTTGGCGAACCACTCCCGTGCCTCACCCTCACGCCCGGCCGCCAGCAGCGCGTCCGCGTAGGCGTAACGAAGCCGCGCGGTCCAGGGCTGTACGGAGTTGGACGCCAGCTCAGGGCTCTGCAGCGTCACGATGGCGGCGTCGATCTGCCCCATGTCCCGCCGCGCCCCGGCGGCGACCATCCGCATCTCGACCTGTCCGGCCTTGTCGAGCTTTTGCACCTCGGGCTCGCCGGCCATGGCCATGGCCCGCTCGGGCCGGCCCAGGCCGCGCTCGCAGTCCGCCATGACGGGCCACAGCTCGACACTGCCGGTCATCCGCCGGGCGGCACGGAACTCGGCAAGCGCCTCCGAGTACTTCTGCGTCGCGTACGCGGCGAAGCCCGCGGCCTCGCGCACGGCGGCGACACGGGAGGCGAGCCGCAGGGCGATCTTGGAGTAGGCGTACGCCTGCTCGGGGTCCTCGTCGATCAGGTTGGCGACCATGACGAGGTTCCTCGCCACGTCCTCGGCCAGGCCCTTCGGCAGGCTCTGGAGCTCCTGACGCACGTCCTTGTCGATCTCGTCGCCCGTGACGTCGTCGGGAATCGGCAGCCGCTTGATCGGCTCACGGTCGCCACGGTCCCGGTCGCGGTCGTCGCGACGGCCGTAGCCACCGCGGTCGTCACGGGAACCGCGGTAGCCGCCCCGGTCGTCACGACGGTCATCACGCCTGTCGTCACGCTGGCCGCGGTATCCACCACGGTCGCGGTCGTCCCTACGCGGGGGGCCGCTGGGGCGGTCGTCACGGCGGCCGTAGCCACCGCCGCCGCCACCGTAGCTGGGACGTGCACCGCGGTCGTCGTCACGACGAGGGCCGCTGGGGCGATCGTCACGACGGCCGTAGCCGCCGCCACTGGGACGGTCGTCACGCCGGTCGTCACGACGGAACCCGCCACGATCCCCGGAAGCGGGACGGCCACCACGGTCGTCATCACGACGCCCGTAGCCACCGCTGCTGGGGCGGGACGACCCGCGGTCGTCGTCACGACGGGGACCGCTGGGACGGTCGTCACGACGGCCGTAGCCGCCGCCACTGGGACGGTCGTCACGCCGGTCATCGCGACGGAACCCGCCACGATCCCCGGAAGCGGGACGGCCACCACGGTCGTCATCACGACGCCCGTAGCTGCCACCTGCCGGCCGCGACCCGCGGTCGTCACGCTGCCCGCGGAAACCACTGCGGTCGTCGTCGCGACGCGGCCCGCTCGGCCGGTCGTCACGACGGTCGTCGCGACGGAAGCCACCGCCGCCACCCCCGCTGCTCGGGCGCCCGCCACGGTCGTCACGACGGGGGCCGTAGCCACCGCCGGCCGGCCGGGACCCGCGGTCGTCACGCTGCCCGCGGTACCCACCGCGGTC
Organism: Streptomyces sp. NPDC096193; assembly: GCF_040302905.1. Lineage (NCBI taxonomy): Bacteria > Bacillati > Actinomycetota > Actinomycetes > Kitasatosporales > Streptomycetaceae > Streptomyces > Streptomyces sp. NPDC096193. The sequence continues at coordinate 66,617 of NZ_JBEOSJ010000030.1, forward strand.
GTCGTCGCGACGCGGCCCGCTCGGCCGGTCGTCACGACGGTCATCACGCCGGTCGTCGCGACGGAAGCCACCGCGGTCGCCGGAGCCGGGACGGGCCCCACGGTCGTCGTCACGACGTCCGTAGCCCCCACCGCTGCCACCGCCGGAACGGTCGTCACGTCGATCATCACGCCGGAAGCTGCCACCACTGCTGCTGGGACGAGAGCCGGAGCCCCCACCGGAACGGTCGTCGCGACGGAAGCCGCCACCACCACCGGAGCCGGGACGACCACCGCGGTCGTCATCACGACGGGGACCGCTGGGCCGGTCGTCACGACGCCCGTAGCCACCACCGGAGCTGGGGCGGCCACCGCGGTCGTCATCACGACGGGGACCGCTGGGCCGGTCGTCACGACGCCCGTAGCCACCACCGGAGCTGGGACGGCCACCACGGTCGTCATCACGGCGGAAGCCGCCGCCACCACCGGAGCTGGGACGGCCACCACGGTCGTCATCACGGCGGAAGCCGCCGCCACCACCGGAGTTGGGACGGCCACCACGGTCGTCATCACGGCGAGGTCCGCGGTATCCACCGCGGTCATCGTCACGTCGCGGCCCACGGTCCCGCTCATCACGGCCGCCGCGGAAGCCGCCTCGGTCACCACCGTCCCTGCGACGCGGCTCGCGCTCCGGACGATCGTCGGGAGAGTTGGTGGACATCGGCGTGACTCCTGTCTTCGGGTACTGCAGTCATTCTCGCGCAGCCGGCCATCGGACGCGCTTCGAAAAATAGGCAAAACAAAAAGGACCCGTGGTCCAGCGTGAACGCTGGACCACGGGTCCTTGAAAGATTGTTCGGCGGCGTCCTACTCTCCCACAGGGTCCCCCCTGCAGTACCATCGGCGCTGAAAGGCTTAGCTTCCGGGTTCGGAATGGAACCGGGCGTTTCCCTAACGCTATGACCACCGAAACCCTATCGGGTTCTAGCGAACAAGCACACTCTTCAATTAAGTAGTGAAACTTGGTTCAACCGGTGCGACTGTTCGCAACCCGGGAACCACACAGTGGACGCGAGCAACTGAGGACAAGCCCTCGGCCTATTAGTACCGGTCAACTCCACCCATTACTGGGCTTCCATATCCGGCCTATCAACC
>NZ_JBEOSJ010000031.1:0-67099 GCF_040302905.1 Streptomyces sp. NPDC096193
GTGCGCGCGGGCGGCACGGCCGTCACGACGCGCGGCGTCGGCCCCCGGGCGCGCCGCCCCCCCCGCCGGGGGGGGGGGGGCGTGCGGCACCGCCCCGCGCGGCAACATGTCGGCCCCCCGGGCCCGGGCGCCCCCGCCGCGGGCCCCCCCGCACCCCGGGGGCCCGCCTCGTCGTCGCGGTGCGTCGCCGGGTCAGCCGAGCAGGCCGCCGATCACGCGTCCGCCGCCCGAACCGCCGCCGGATCCGCCCGACGAGCCGCCGGAGTTCCCGCCGGAGGAGCCGCCGTCACCTCCGCCGCCGGAGCCGTCGCCGCTGCCGCCGCTGGAGCTGGGGCCCGAGCTGCTGGACGGGGGTTCCTCGGCCGGCTCGGAGCGGCCGGGCTGTTCCTGGCTGCTTCCCTGTGTCTGGCTGGGGCGTTCGGCGACGCGTCCGCTCTCGCGGACGGCCTCCTTCGAGGGCGTCGGCTTCTCCTGCTCGGGGGTCTGGGCGCGGCTCGCGGACGGGGTGGGCCTGTCGCTGTCACCGGACGGGCCCGAGGAACTGCGTCCGCTGGTCGGCTCCTGCTCCAGCGGAGAGCCGGGGCGGTGGTTGGTCGGGTCCTGGTTGGGGCCGGGGACGGTGACCATGTCGGTGGAGCGGACGGCTCCGCCGAGTACGGAGCCGATGAGCAGGGTGAGGCCGACGACGACGGAGGCGACGATCGCTCCGCGGCGCAGCACACGCCGGCGCAGTTCCCACAGTTCGGAGCGGGGGCCGAGTTTGCGCCATGCCTCGCCCGCGAGGCGTCCGTCGATGGAGTACACCGGGGCACCCGCGATGATCAGCGGGGACCAGGCGGCGAGGTAGATGATGTCCGGCGCGTCGTAGGCGGGGACGGTCTTCCAGCTGACGGTGAGGATCAGGGCGGCCGACAGGAGCGCGCCGATCACGGCGGCGACGCGCTGCCACAGGCCGAGCACGGTGAGGACGCCGACGACGACCTGGAGGAAGGCGACGGTGAGGCCCGCGCCGACGGGGTGGGAGAGGGCGAAGTCCCGCAGGGGTTCGGCAAGGGCCCAGGGGTGGAGGGAGTTGAGCCACTTCACCATGGAGCCGCGTTCGCCGCCGTCGAAGTAGACGGGGTCGCACAGTTTGCCCATGCCGGCGTAGATGGAGATGAAGCCGAGGAACACGCGGAGCGGCAGCAGGACCACGCCGAGGTTCATCCGGCGGCCGGGGTAGTAGGCGTGCCGGACGGTGTCGGCGCCGTGGCGCTGCGGGCGGTCGTCGTCGCCGTTCTCGGTGAGGTCGAACTCGTCGTCCTCGTACGGCTCCTGGCCGTAGGAGTGGTACGAGTCGTAGGCGCCGACCGCCTGCCGCATGGGCGGCAGGAGGGGCCGGTCGCCGCCGCCGCCGGGGGCGGGAACGACGGGGGTCGGCTCGGTGTCCTCGGCGAGGTCGAGGCGCGGGATGGTCTGCGTGGCGCCGGTGTCGTAGCGGTCGCTCCCGTAGGCGTCGCGCTCGGCGGCGGTGCTGCGTGCGGCTTGGAGCAGGCCGGTGGCGCCGACATCCCCGGGCGCCGACTTGCCGCTCCAGACGACGGGCGCCCGCCTGCGCACCACCCGGCCGGCCGCGCCGACGACGGGAATGAGGGCGGTCTCCGCGAGGGCACGTGCGGGGCGCGGGCTCTGGGCGAGCTGCACCCGGAAGCTGGCGTGGTTCACGATGACCTGCGCGGGATCGCAGTCAACCTTGACCATGCTCAGCGCAGGCTGCTGATCATCGAACCCGGGCCGGGGCGTTCTGGTGTCCACACTCATCTAACCGAGTGACGTGGACTTAGGACACTGCCGTGACGGGCCCTATCTGTCCGAGACCCGTCAAGGCTGGTGAATTGGCCGGTTAACGCGTCGGAAGCGCGGAAATGCGGTGTCAGGCGCGGCGCTTGGCGGCCTCGTAGAGGACGACACCGGCGGCGACACCGGCGTTGAGCGATTCGGCGCCACCGGGCATCGGGATGCGGACGAGGAAGTCGCAGGTCTCGCCGACGAGGCGGGACAGGCCCTTGCCCTCGCTGCCGACGACGATGACGAGCGGGCCGCCGAGTTCGGCGAGGTCACCGACCTCGCGGTCGCCGTCGGCGGCGAGGCCGACGACGGTGAGTCCGGCCTTCTGGTACGACTCCAGGGCGCGGGTGAGGTTGGTGGCGCGGGCGACGGGGGTGCGGGCCGCGGTGCCGGCGGAGGTCTTCCAGGCACCGGCGGTCATGCCGGCGGCGCGGCGTTCGGGGACGACGACGCCGTGGCCGCCGAAGGCGGCGACGGAGCGGACGACGGCGCCGAGGTTGCGCGGGTCGGTCACGCCGTCGAGAGCGACGATGAGCGGGTCCTCGCCGTCGTCGAAGGCGGCGGCCGCGAGGTCCTCGGGGTGCGCGTACTCGTAGGGCGGGACCTGGAGGACGAGGCCCTGGTGGTTGAGCCCGTTGGTCATGCGGTCGAGTTCGGGCCGCGGGGCTTCCATGATGTGGATGTTGCCGCGGCCGGTGGCGAGCTGGAGTGCCTCGCGTACGCGCTCGTCGTTGTCGATGAACTGCTGGACGTAGAGCGTGGAGGCGGGGACGCCGTCGCGCAGGGCCTCGAAGACGGGGTTGCGGCCGACGACCATCTCGGAGGTGCCCTTGCCGCCGCGGCGGGCGACGGGGCGCCGGCCGGCGGCCTTCTTGGCCTGGGCGGTGGCGACGCGGTTCTTCTTGTGGCCCTTGCGGGCGGACGCGGGCGGGGTGGGGCCCTTGCCTTCGAGGCCGCGGCGTCGCTGGCCACCGCTGCCGACCTGCGCGCCCTTCTTGTTGGACGTGCGGCGGTTCCTGCGCTGGCTGTTCCCGGCCATGACTACCTGTTTCCCTGTTTCTTCAAGTCTGCGTGCGTGCGTATGTAAGAAAGTGTGCCGCCCGGCGGGCCGGGCGGCACATCTGCATGGGTGCTCAGCGGGGGCCGAGGGTCCACCGTGGCCCGTCGGGACCGTCTTCGATGACGAGTCCGGACTGGGTGAGCTGGTCGCGGATGGCGTCGGCGGTGGCCCAGTCCTTGCGGGCCCGGGCCGCTTCGCGCTGCTGGAGCACGAGGCGTACGAGGGTGTCGACGGCGCCGTGGAGGTCTTCGCCGCGGTCGGTCTCGCCGGCCCAGTGCGGGTCGAGCGGGTCCAGTCCGAGGACGCCGAGCATGGCGCGGACCTCGGCGAGGCGCGCGACGGCGGCTTCCTTGTCGTCGGCCGCCAGTGCGGAGTTCCCCTGGCGGACCGTGGTGTGGACGATGGCGAGGGCCTGGGGCACGCCCAGGTCGTCGTCCATGGCTTCGGCGAACGCGGGCGGCACTTGGTCCGCGGGCGGTACGGCCTCGCCCGCCTTCTCGGTGACGCGCTGTACGAAGCCCTCGATGCGGGCGAAGGCGGACTCCGCCTCGCGCAGTGCTTCCTCGCTGTACTCGATCATGGACCGGTAGTGCGGGGTGCCGAGGTAGTAGCGCAGGACGATGGGCCGCCAGCGCTTGACCATCTCGGAGACGAGGACCGAGTTGCCGAGCGACTTGGACATCTTCTCGCCGGCCATGGTGACCCAGGCGTTGTGCACCCAGTACCTGGCGAACTCGTCCCCGTAGGCCTTGGCCTGCGCGATCTCGTTGTCGTGGTGCGGGAAGACCAGGTCGAGTCCGCCGCCGTGGATGTCGAAGGCGGTGCCGAGGTACTTGTGCGCCATGGCGGAGCACTCGAGGTGCCAGCCGGGGCGGCCGCGGCCCCACGGGGTCTCCCAGCTGGGCTCGCCGGGCTTGGCGGACTTCCACATGGCGAAGTCGCGGGGGTCGCGCTTGCCGGTCTCGCCGTCGGCGGAGGGCTGGCGCAGGTCGTCGAGGTCCTGGTTGGACAGTTCGAGGTAGCCGGGGAAGGACTTCACGTCGAAATAGACGTTGCCCTCGGACTCGTAGGCGTGGCCGCGCTCGATGAGGCCGCGCATCATCTCGACCATCTCGGTGATGTGGCCGGTGGCGCGCGGTTCGTACGTGGGCGGCAGGCAGCCGAGGGCGGTGTAGCCGTCGTCGAAGGCGCGCTCGTTCTCGTAGCCGATGGACCACCACGGGCGGCTCTGCTCGGACGACTTGGTGATGATCTTGTCGTCGATGTCGGTGACGTTGCGGATGAAGGTCACGTCGTAGCCGCGGTACTCGAACCAGCGGCGCATGATGTCGAAGTTCAGTCCCGACCTGATGTGCCCGATGTGCGGGGCGGCCTGCACGGTCGCGCCACACAGGTAGATCGAGACACAGCCCGGCGTGAGCGGGGAGAAGTCACGGATCTGCCGGGCGCTGGTGTCGTACAGGCGAATGGTCACGCAACAAGGGTAGTGGGCCCACGGCAGTGCCCCGCGACCCTTTCGGGCCGCGGGGACAACTTCGTGACGTTTGTACGACGTGTTGTACGACGCCTTGTGCGACGCGCTGCCGAAGGGGGCCGCCGCCGGGTGGTTCACCCGTACCGGCGACGCCTGGGGACGCGGACGGGACCGAGGTGGCGAGGCTCACGGGGACGCGGGGGCCGGGGCCCGGAAGACCAGTGCCGTGGCGATGGCGGCGAGGCCCTCGGCCCGGCCGGTGAGCCCGAGGCCGTCGGTGGTGGTGCCGGAGACGGAGACCGGGGCGCCGACCGCGGCGCCGAGGGTCTTCTGGGCCTCGTCCCGGCGCTTGCCGATCTTGGGCCGTACGCCGATGACCTGGATGGCGACGTTCCCGATCTCGAATCCCTCGGCGCGCACGATGCGGGCGGCCTCGGTGAGGAGGGTGACGCCCGAGGCGCCGGACCACTCGGGCCGGGAGGTGCCGAAGTGGGCGCCGAGGTCGCCGACGCCGGCGGCGGAGAAGAGGGCGTCGCAGGCGGCGTGGGCGGCGACGTCGCCGTCGGAGTGTCCGGCGAGGCCGTGACCGCCGTCGGGGCCGTCCCACAGCAGGCCGGCGCACCACAGTTCGCGGCCCTCTTCGAAGGCGTGGACGTCGGTGCCGATCCCGATGAGCGGCACGGGCGGGTGGCTAGAAGCCGTCATTGGCCCTCCTGCGGGCGAGCACGGCCTCGGCGAGGACGAGGTCCAGGGGACGGGTCACCTTGAAGGCCTCCTCGTGTCCGGGGACGACGACGACCGGGCCACCGAGCCGCTCGACCATGCCGGCGCAGTCGGTGGCGCCCTCGCCGTCCGGCCGGACGATGTGGTGGGCGCGCACGAGGGTGTCCCGGTCGAAGCCCTGCGGGGTCTGCACGGCGCGCAGCCGGGCCCGCTCGGGGGTGGCGACGACCGGTTCGGGTTCGCCCTTCTCGGCGGGTTCGACTTCCTTGACGGTGTCCGCGAGCGGGAGGGCGGGTACGACGGCCGGCGCTCCGTCGCGTACGGCCTCGATGACGCCGTCGACGGTGTCGACGGGCACGAGGGGCCGCGCCGCGTCGTGGACGAGGACGATGCCGATGTCCTCGGGCAGGGCGTCGAGGCCGAGCCGTACGGATTCCTGGCGAGTGTCGCCGCCTGCGACGACGAGGACCTCGGTCCGGTCGGACATCGCGTGTTCGGCGAGGGCGCTCTTCACGCCCGCGACGTCGTCGGGCGGGGCGACGACCACGACGAGGGACACGGCGCGGGAGGCGGCCATGGCCAGTACGGCGTGGACGAGCATGGGTGTGCCGCTCAGCGTGCGGAGCGCTTTGGGGGCGCCGGGGCCGAGCCGTACGCCCTTGCCGGCGGCCGGGATCACCGCTGCGGTACGGGACGGACGCGTTTGGTCAGACATCGGGTGCACTCCGGCAGGTTTGTTTCCTCGGCCGACATGGGTATGGCCTGGGGTACCCCCGACCGTAGGTTGGGGGAGTGCCGGGCGCGACGCCTTGACCGGACCCTTCCGTGACCATCGGTCTGCGCCAGCCGCCCGGGCCCGGCACAGCACAGGGTGGGGTACCGCTGTGAACGAGAGACGAACATGCCGCAGCGCCCGGCGACAGAACTGTGGTCACAGCTTGTCAGCGGGCACCGCGGCACTATGTGGACAGCAGCTTTGCATCCGGCGCGGCTGCGTCAGGACGCGAGGACCTCGTCGAGCAGAGCCTCGGCCTTGTCTTCGTTCGTGTTCTCCGCGAGTGCGAGTTCGCTCACCAGGATCTGGCGGGCCTTGGCGAGCATCCGCTTCTCACCTGCGGACAGACCACGCTCACGCTCACGACGCCACAGGTCACGCACTACTTCGGCGACCTTGATGACATCGCCGGAGGCGAGCTTCTCGAGATTTGCCTTGTAGCGACGGGACCAGTTCGTCGGCTCTTCGGCGTACGGCGCGCGCAGCACCTCGAAGACCCGGTCCAGCCCGTCCTGCCCGACCACATCGCGTACCCCGACGAACTCCGCATTGTCCGCCGGCACGCGCACCGTCAGGTCGCCCTGGGCGACCTTGAGCACCAAGTAGGTCTTGTCCACGCCTTTGATCTGGCGAGTTTCGATGGCCTCGATCAGCGCGGCCCCGTGATGGGGATAGACCACGGTGTCGCCAACCTTGAACGTCATGTGACAGGTACCCCTTCCGTGGCTATCCAGGGTAACACGGATACGGCTTCTTCTGAATGGCGTTTTCGCAGGTCAGGGCATATCTCGGGGCTTGACAACTGCAACGTGGACGTGCTGCGGGCGGTCTGCGGAACGAGGTATTCGCAGGTCGGAGCGGCTGCACAGACGGACGGAAACGCACCCGCCACACACCGCGCAAGGCCCCCGCGCGCGGCCGAACGTCCCGATTTGCCGGGTTTCCAGTGGTGAACTTCCCGTACTCCGTTCGGCGGTCGGTCACCCGTACGGACGGATGTCGCCGGCAATCCGGAATTGATCACCGGAGCTATTCGCGGGGAATGCGGACGGTCCGGGAAATTGATCACTGCGGATATGTGAACAGCGTTCGAATGCCCATGATCGGAGGGGGTCCGGCGGGGACGGTGACGCGGCCCGGGGCGGCGCGTCGCGGGTGTAGGGGCGGGTCGGGTGCGGGGCGGGAGCGGTGGCTCGGTAATCTGTCGGCGAACTGACGCGGCCCCGGCCGGTATTGCGCCGGTTCGCCCTTCCCCGAGGCCTCCGGGCGCCGGGGGCCCGTCCCTAGCCAGTCCGAACGTTCAAGGAGATGCCGCCGCCGTGAGCCTCCCCCAAACTCCGTCCGGGGGCGCCCGCCTTCGACGCGGCGTCCTCGCCGTCACCGCCGTCGCGTTCTCCGTCCTCGCGCTCGGTGCCTGCAGCGCGGGCGAGAACGCCCAGACGCTCGGCGTCAGGCCCGACAACGCCGAGGTCTCGGTCGACTCGATCAAGATCCAGAACGCCGTGGTGATCACCCAGCCGCAGCGCGACACCGACGGGCCCGCGACCTTCTCCGCGACGATCTTCAACGAGGAATCCGAGCCGCAGACAATCGACGCGATCACGCTGCCCGGCGTCAACGGCACCATGAAGCTGTCCCCGGCCCAGGGCACGGGCCCGGTCACCGTCCCCGCCCAGGGCTCGATCATCCTCGGCGGCAAGGGCAACGCGTCCGCGGTGCTGGAGAACGGCCGTGAGCTGACGAAGAACGTCGGCGGGGTGCAGGACGTCGTCATCCGCTTCAGCGAGACCGGCGATGTGAAGGTCGAGGCGCTCGTGCACCCGGCCGCGGGCTACTACCAGGGCTTCGGCCCGAGCGTCCTGCCGAAGCCGCCGGCGCAGACGCCCGCGGAGCCGTCGCAGAGTCCGGCCGTGCCGGCGGAGGGCGAGCACGGAAGTGAGCCGTCGGACGGCGCCTCGGAGCCGGCCGAGGGTGAGGCCGGAGCGTCGGGCGAGCCGGGCAACGGTGAGTCGGGTGAGCCGGGGACTCCCTCGGACTCCTCCTCCGCCTCGGCCGGGGGCGACGCGGAGCACTGACAGCGGACATGAGGGCGCCCCGCCGGGACTCCGGCGGGGCGCCCTCATGTCGTGGCCCCGGGGACGGCCGTCCGGAGGGGAGTCCTTCGGGCCGGGCCGGTCTACGGCTCGAACTTGTAGCCCAGACCGCGGACCGTCACCAGGTAGCGCGGCGCACCCGGGTCCGGCTCGATCTTGGCGCGCAGGCGCTTGACGTGGACGTCCAGCGTCTTGGTGTCGCCGACGTAGTCCGCGCCCCACACCCGGTCGATCAGCTGCATACGGGTCAGCACGCGGCCCGCGTTGCGCAGCAGCATCTCCAGCAGGTCGAACTCCTTCAGCGGGAGGTCGACCTTGCCGCCGGAGACGGTGACGACGTGGCGGTCCACGTCCATGCGGACCGGGCCGGCCTCCAGGGCGGCCGGGGTGACCTCCTCCGGCTCGCCGCGGCGCCGCAGCACCGCGCGGATACGGGCGACGAGCTCCCGCGAGGAGAAGGGCTTGGTGACGTAGTCGTCGGCTCCTATTTCGAGGCCGACGACCTTGTCGATCTCACTGTCCTTGGCGGTCACCATGATGACCGGGACGTTGGAGCGGCCGCGCAGCTGACGGCACACCTCGGTGCCCGGCAGTCCGGGCAGCATCAGGTCGAGCAGGACGAGGTCGGCGCCGTTGCGCTCGAACTCGTCGAGCCCCTCGGGGCCCGTGGTCGCGATGGCGACCTCGAAGCCCTCTTTGCGGAGCATGTAGGACAGGGCGTCGCTGAATGATTCCTCATCCTCGACGACGAGCACTCGGGTCACGGAAGGACCTCCGGGGCAGGGATCACGGTGTTCTGGTCAGAGGGTTCGCTGTCGAAGGGCCGGTCGTCGTCCTCGTCGACGCGAGCCGGTCCGGTGGATGAACGGTCCCGCACGGCGCCCGCTTCCGGTAGCCGCAGGGTGAAGGTGGAGCCTTGTCCCTCGGAGCTCCACACGGAGACCTCCCCGCCGTGCGAGGCGGCCACGTGTTTGACGATGGCCAGTCCGAGGCCGGTGCCTCCGGTGGCGCGGGACCGGGCGGGGTCGACGCGGTAGAAGCGTTCGAAGACCCTTTCGCGGTCCTTTTCGGAGATCCCGATGCCCTGGTCGGTGACGGCGATCTCGATGAGGTCGCCGCCGGACGCGGAGATGCGGCGGGCGGAGATGCCGACGCGGGTGCGGGCCGGGGAGTAGTTGACGGCGTTCTCGACGAGATTGCCGAGTGCGGCGGCGAGCTGGCCCCGGTTGCCCCAGATGTGCAGGTCGGAGGTGGCTCCCTCGGCACCGGGCGCGGTGGTCCCGCCGACGGCCATGGTGATCTGTTTGGTGGACGCGGGGTGCCGGGAGCGGTCGATGGCCTCGGCGACCAGTTCGTCCACGCGTACGGGCTCGGCGTCCTCCAGCGGGTCGTCGTTCTGCACCCGGGAGAGGTCGATGAGCTCCTGTACGAGGTTGGTGAGCCGGGTCGCCTCGATCTGCATGCGGCCGGCGAAGCGGGTGACCGCCTCGGGGTCGTCGGAGGCGTCCATGACCGCCTCGGAGAGCAGGGAGAGAGCGCCGACGGGGGTCTTGAGCTCGTGGCTGACGTTGGCCACGAAGTCGCGTCGTACGGCTTCGATACGGCGGGCCTCGGTGAGGTCCTCCACCAGCAGGAGGACGAGGCGGGAGCCGAGGGGTGCGACGCGGGCGGACACGGCGAGGGCTTCGCCGCGGCCGGTGCCGCGGCGGGGCAGGTCCAGTTCCACCTGCCGTATCTCACCGTCACGCCGGGTGTCGCGTGCCATGTGCAGCATCGGCTCGACCGCGAGCTTTCCGCCGCGGACCAGGCCGAGGGCGTACGCGGCGGAGCTGGCCTTGACCACGGCGTCGCTCTCGTCGAGGACGACCGCGGAGGAGCGGAGCACGGAAAGGACGGTGTCGACGCCGGGCGGCAGCGCGGCGTCGGTGTGCAGAGAGGTGCGGGTGGGTCTCGCCTGGTCGCGTTCGCTCCAGCGGAACGCCAGCATGGCGATGACGCCGGTGCACAACCCGGCGATCGCTGCCGCTGCGGCAACCGCCGCGTTCACGTCCATGCCTCCAGGTTAGGCGTGGTCACGAGCATGCTCCCAGCCAAACGGGTGGCACCTCGAACACTCGTCGCTCAGAGTTCACCGAGGGGATAGAGCCGGTTCACTTCCGAGGGTGGAGCAGGACGCGTTCCGGACAGAACGTGGGAGCGTGGGGGCCCGAGACACCCCCGTACCACTCCGGACCCCGGCAGATTGAGAGAGGGACATCCCATGCGGGACGCGTACCACGAGGAACTGGACTCGATCGGCGAGGGCCTGGTCGAGATGGCCCGGCTGGTCGGGTCGGCGATCGGGCGCGCCACGACGGCGATGCTCGACGCCGATCTGAAGCTTGCCGAGAATGTGATCGCCGCCGACCAGAAGGTCGACGACCTGCAGCACGACCTGGAGGCGCGGGCGATCGCGCTGCTGGCGCGCCAGCAGCCCGTCGCCACGGATCTGCGGATAGTGGTGACCTCCCTGCGCATGAGCGCCGACCTGGAGCGCTCGGGCGACCTGGCCCAGCACGTGGCCAAGCTGGCCCGGCTGCGTTTCCCGGAGACCGCGGTGCCGCAGGACCTGCAGGCGACCATCCTGGAGATGGGCCAGCTGGCGCAGCGCCTGATGGCGAAGGCGGCCGAGGTCATCATCACGAAGGACGTCGACCTGGCGCTTCAGCTGGAGACGGACGACGACGAGATGGACCTGCTGCACCGCACGCTGTTCCAGCACCTGATGGACGACCGCTGGCAGCACGGCATCGAGACGGCGGTGGACGTGACGCTGCTCGGCCGCTACTACGAGCGCTTCGCGGACCACGCGGTTTCGGTGGCGAAGCGTGTCGTGTACCTGGTCACGGGCGAGCACGCGGACGAGCTTCAGCAGCCGACGCAGGTGGACGGCGCCTAGTCGCCGGGGGCGATTGTGCCTCCGCGCGCTGTTGATGCGCCTGCCCCGGGGGGAATGACATGGGCAGAGGCGGCACATCTCGTACGCCCTTGAGGAGGGACCCATGGCCGAATCCCCCACGACCGACCCTCAGCAGGAAACGTCCGGCGGGACGACCGACGTGACGTTCCTGCCCGTTCTCGGTGCCTGTGGCTGCGGCTCGGGCTGCGGCTGCGGCTGCCAGTCGGGGGCACCGTGCCAGTGCGGAGGCTGCTGCGGCTAGCGGCGGCGACAGCGAACAAGGGCCCCGTCCGGTTCCGGACGGGGCCCTTGTCTGTTTGACGTCTGTCCGACATCTGTCCGACTGTCCACCTGTGCGCCGGTGGACGTGTGCGCCTCGGCGTGCGTGGCCGTACGCCGAGGCGCGATGTGCGTCGGATCAGGTGCGGTAGGCGTAGTACGCCGAGTTCGGGTACGAGGCGATGATGCTCGCGACCGACCTGCGGTACGTGTTGTTGGAGTGGTACGTCAGGTACGGCACGCCCCTCGAGCTGCGGTACGAGACGATCATCGTGTGGTCCTTGGACCCGTCCTTGTCGAAGTCCATCTGCATCACGTCACCCAGATCCATCTGGTAGACGTTCGCCAGGCTGGTGACCCGCTTGGAGGACAGGGCGAACCACGAGAACTCGTTCACGCCGACCCACGAGTCCGACTGGCGCGTGGTGTTGGAGAACCACTTCTTGTAGTCGGTGGTGGTCGTCCCCGGGACGTCCTTCCACCCACCGGCCCGCAGGGCCTGGCTGACGAAGTTCGTGCAGTCGCCGCCGGCCGAGTGGTAGTTGGGGTAGGCGGTGTTGTACTTCGTCCAGTACTTCTCCGCGTACGCGGCCATGGCCTTGTAGTTGTACGTACCGGAGTTGAGGGCCTTCGGTTTGGCCGGCGCGGGCCGCGTGGTGGCCGCGCGCGTGGCCACCGGCATGGCGCCGTCGGCGACGGTCGCCCCGGTGCGCGGCTGGGCGGGCTGGTTCACCGCGATGTAGCCGTCATCGGTGTCGCGGATGCCGGTCAGCTGCCAGTTGCCCTGCCGGTCGGCGGCGAAGGTGAGTTCGTGGCGGGCCTGGAAACCGGTGGTGCCCGGCTCGTCGCCACGGATCTTCTGGTACGTCAGCGTCGTGGTCTCGGTGACCTGGACGGTGGCGTGACGTCCCCGCGTCCGCGCCTTGTCGAGGGTGACGCTGGTCTTGGCCGAGGTGTAGCGCTCACCGAGGGTGGCGAGGCGGGACTTGCGGCTGCGGAGCGAGGAGAGCGCGGAGTCCTCCTTGTTCTCCAGCGACGCGGACAGCCGTACGTCGCCGGAGAAGCCGGACGTCAGCGGCGCCTTGCCCGGGTTCTGCTTGCGGTCCACGAGGGCGTCCGTGCGGTCGGTGAAGACCGCGTCCGCCAGCCGCTGGAAGGTGGCCCTGGTCTGCGGGTCCACCGCCACGTTGTCGGCACTGGCCGCGCCGGCACTCCAGTTGGGCAGCATGGCCGCGCCGGCGACAGCCGAGGCGACCGCTGCCGTCAATATGGTCGCGCGGCGGCGCGTACGGCTCAATTTCCTTGATTTCACTGAGTTCCCCTCCTACCCGGACGCCTGCCGGGGCAGGGCATCTTTGCATGCCTGCTGTGCGGGGTGTGAAGGGGGTTGCCCAAGAGATGGCGGGATCGTTGCGCGGTTAGTGTTCCGCCCGTGACCGGCCCGGCGGAACGCCCCCTCCTCTTCCTCGATGTCGACGGCCCATTCATCCCCTTCGGACCGTCATCGGGCCGGCCTTCCGGTCTGTCTCCTTCCGTTTCCGGGAACGTCTCCGATCCGGGAAACCCACTGCTCGAACGCCTCGACCCCTCGGTCGGAACTCGTCTGACGGCGCTGGGCTGCGCGATGGTGTGGGCGACGACATGGCTGGACGACGCGAACGAGGTCGTCGCACCACGGATCGGCTTGCCCAGACTGCCGGTGGTGAGGTGGCCGGATGCCGTCCCCGAGGGACCGCGGGGCCTGCACTGGAAGACGCGCACCGTCGTCGAGTGGGCGGGCGGGCGCCCGTTCATCTGGATCGACGACGAGATCGGCGCGATGGACCGCCTGTGGGTCGCGTCCGAGCACCCCGGAGCGGCACTGCTGCACCGCGTGGACGCGGGCCGGGGCCTGGCCGACGAGGATTTCAGGGTGCTCGCCGACTGGCTCCGTACGGCCGTGCCGGACAGGCCGCGGGGCACCAACGGGCCCTGGCCAGGGGTGTCCTGAGGAACGCCATCGGCGCTTTCGTCCGTGCACCCGGGCGCGGCCCGCACCTGCGTGAAGCGTGCAGCGGCGACGGACTCAACCGTGCAGCGCGGGCCGGTAGACGAGCTCCTGGATGTGGCCGTCGAGCGTCCGCTGCCCGATCAGTTCCAGGTCGAAGTCGGCCGCCCCCCGGAAGATCGGGTCCAGCCCGGTCCGGCCGGTGATCACCGGGTAGAGCGTCACCTGGACGCGGTCCACCAGACCGGCGGCCATCAGCGCCCGGTTCACCGAGAGGCTGCCGTGCGAGCGCAGCGGTACGTCGGACTCCTCCTTGAGCCGGGCGACGACGTCGACGGCGTCGCCGCTCGCGATCTTCGCCTCCGGCCAGTCGAGGGGCCCGTCGAGTGTGTTCGACACCACCGTCGCCGGCAGGCTCCTCATCCGCGTCACCCAGGGGTCGCGCACCTCGGACTCCTCGGTGCTCGACGCCAGCATCTGCGCGAACAGCCGGTACGTGTTGGCCCCGAAGACCATCCGCTGCTCCTCCCCGTACTGGGAGAGCCGGTGGTCGAGGAGCTCGGGGCCCTGCTTGCCCCAGTAGCCGGTCCAGTCGCCGCCGGCGGCTCCGAAGCCGTCGAGGCTGGAGAAGACGTCGAACGTGTAGGTGGCGGTCATGGTGCTCTCCTCGGGTGCGGTCGGTCGTCCGTCGGTGATACAGACCGGCAACGACGACGGAACTCATCGTCCAGCGACAGGCCCGCGCCGCGAAAACGCCCCCGAGCCGCGCCATCGGCGCAGGTCGGGGGCGTGATCACGAAACCTACTTCTTCTTGCCCTGGTTCTTGACCGCCTCGATCGCCGCCGCCGCCGCGTCCGGGTCGAGGTAGGTGCCGCCCGGGTTGAGGGGCTTGAAGTCGGCGTCGAGGTCGTACACCAGCGGGATGCCCGTGGGGATGTTGAGGCCCGCGATGTCCTCGTCCGAGATGCCGTCGAGGTGCTTGACCAGCGCACGCAGGGAGTTGCCGTGCGCGGCGACCAGGACCGTGCGGCCCGTCAGCAGGTCCGGGACGATGCCGTCGTACCAGTACGGCAGCATGCGGACGACGACGTCCTTGAGGCACTCGGTGCGCGGGCGCAGCTCCGGCGGGATCGTGGCGTAGCGCGCGTCGTCGCTCTGGGAGAACTCCGTGCCGTCCTCGAGCGGCGGCGGCGGGGTGTCGTAGGAGCGGCGCCACAGCATGAACTGCTCCTCGCCGAACTCCGCGAGGGTCTGTGCCTTGTCCTTGCCCTGAAGCGCACCGTAGTGACGCTCGTTCAGCCGCCACGAGCGGCGGACCGGGATCCACAAACGGTCGGCGGATTCCAGGGCCAGCTGGGCGGTGCGGATGGCCCGCTTCTGCAGCGAGGTGTGCAGTACGTCGGGCAGCAGGCCGGCGTCCTTGAGCAGCTCACCGCCGCGGACCGCCTCCTTCTCGCCCTTCTCGGTGAGATTGACGTCCACCCAGCCGGTGAACAGGTTCTTCGCGTTCCATTCGCTCTCGCCGTGGCGGAGCAGGATCAGCTTGTACGGTGCTTCGGCCATGTGTCCGAGCCTAATGGACGCCTCCCGGGCGGACAGGTCGCGTCCACGGTTGACGGCAGACGTCAATTGACTGGCGGCCGGGACCCCCCGCTGAGTAACTTGCGGATGCCGACGAAGCCACTTACACGCCTGCCGAGGCCCCGGGGGAGACACATGTCCACAGCCGCACTGCGCAGAGCCGTCCACGAAAGCGTCTCGGGGCTCCCCCCGGCGTTCTGGTGGCTGTGGACGAGCACGCTGGTGAACCGGCTCGGGGCTTTCGTCGCCACCTTCATGGCGTTGTACCTGACGCTGGAGGAGGGCTACTCGGCCTCGTACGCGGGTCTCGTCGTCGCTCTGCACGGTCTCGGCGGCGTCATCTCCTCCCTCGGCGGCGGTGTGATGGCCGACCGGCTGGGGCGCCGCCCCACCCTGCTCATCGCGCAGAGTTCGACGGCCGTGTCCGTGGCCGTGCTCGGATTCGTCCAGCACCCGGTGGCGATCGCGGCCGTCGCCTTCGTGGTGGGCATGGCGTCGAACGCCTCCCGCCCCGCCGTGCAGGCGATGATGGCCGACATCGTCCGGCCGCAGGACCGTGTGCGGGCGTTCTCGCTCAACTACTGGGCCATCAACCTCGGCTTCGCCGTCTCCTCCGTCGCCGCCGGTTTCATCGCCGAGTACAGCTATCTCGCGGGCTTCCTCGGCGAAGCCGTGATGACCCTCATCTGCGCCGTCGTCGTCTTCGTGAAGCTGCCGGAGTCGCGGCCCGAGCAGTCGGCCGAGGAGGCCGCCACGGGCGCCGCGGAGCCGCGGATCGGGCTCGGGACCGTGCTGCGCGACGGGCGGTTCATGGGCGTCGTCGGGCTGTCGTTCCTCGTCTCGCTGGTCTTCATGCAGGGCTACATGGGCCTGCCGCTCGCGATGGGCGCCGACGGCTTCTCCGCCTCCGACTTCGGCGCGGCCATCGCGATCAACGGTGTGCTGATCGTGGTCATGCAGATCCCCGTCACCCGCTACATCGAGCACCGCGACCCGCGCCGTCTGCTGATCATCTCCTCGCTGCTCGCGGGGTACGGCTTCGGGCTCACCGCCTTCGCCGGGTCCATCGCGGTCTACGCGCTGACCGTGTGCGTGTGGACGCTGGCCGAGATCGTCAACGCCCCCACACAGACCGGGCTGGTCGTGCGGCTCTCGCCGTTGCACGGCCGGGGCCGTTACCAGGGCATGTACACGATGTCGTGGTCGGTCGCCGCGCTGATCGCCCCGCTGCTGGCCGGTTTCGTCATCGACCACTACGGCGCCGGGCTCCTGTGGGGCATGTGCGCGGTGCTCGGGACGGTGGCCGGGCTCGGGTACTGGCTGCTGATGCGCAGCCTGCCGGACGAGGAACCGGCCGCGTCGGAGATCCCCGTCCCGGATACGCCTGGTACACCGATCGCACCCGTCACGCCGGTCGCGCCCGTCACGCCCGTCACATCCGTCACGCCCGTCACGCTCACGGACACCGGCGCGGCGGAGAAAGCCGGCGCCTGACCGCGGTCGCCGGCCGAGGACCACCGATGGCGGGCCGCCGCAGCTTCCGCGCCTCAGCGGTCCGCCCGCACCCGCGACGTCGCCTCCCTCTCGTCCGTCACCCGCGTCCCGGGGTGCAGCAGCGAGCACACGAACGCGATGGCGAGCGCGATGGCCATGCCGTAGAACACGTACTGGTTGGCCTCGGCGAAGTCCATCCGGATGGCGTTCATCGAGTCGCGCATCGTCGTCGCGATCGGCCCGTCGCCGGTCGGTGTCTTCGTGTCCGGGTGGCCGGTGACCGCCTCGGCGACATCGCGGGCCGCGTCCCGTGCCGGGCCCTCGGGTACGCCCTTGGCCCGGAGCGTCGACACGACCTTGTCGGTGGTGACATGGGTGAGGATCGTGCCGAACACCGCCATGCCCACCGCCGCCGCGAAGTTGCGCACGGTCTGGGTGATGCCGGTGACCTCTCCGTACGAGGCGTTGATCGACCGGTTGACGGCGTCCGTGGAGGCGGGGGCGAGCAGAAAGCCGATACCGGCGCCGGCGAGCGCGGCGTACAGCCACTGGTCGTGCATCGAAAGGTTCGTCAGTTCGCCCGCCCACAGCCAGAATCCGACGGCGCCGAGCGCGGTGCCCAGCTTCATCGCGGGCCGCGCACCGCGTTTGTCGAGGATGCGGCCGCCCCACTGGGAGGCGATGCCGAAGCCGATGAAGAAGTAGAGGAGGAACAGCGCGGCCTGGTTCGGTGAGGCGCTGAGCGAGACCTGCGCGTACACCGAGGCGAAGAAGAACACCGGGACGAAGGCGAGCATCGCGAAGAAGAGAACGGCCGAGTCGACGCTGAACGCCTTGTCGCGGAAGACCTGGAGCCTGATGAGCGGTTGCTCGACGCGGAGTTCGTACGCGCAGAACACGACCAGCACGGCGAGGCCGCCGATGATGCAGGCCCAAGTGGTGACGCTGCTCCAGCCCCACGCGGACGCCTGCTGGAGGCCGAGCACGCTCAGGCCCATACCGACGGCGACGAGGACGGCGCCGGGCAGGTCGAGGCGTTCGGGGCGCTTCTGGTTGGGGATACGGGCGTACGCCGTAAGGACGAGGGCGATGATCGCGACGGGCACGTTGACCCAGAAGATCGCGCGCCACGTCCAGTCGGTGAGCCAGCCGCCGAGGAGCGGGCCGAGTGCGGTCAGCGCGCCGGACAGGCCGAAGAACAGGGCGAGGGCCCGGCCGCGCTTCTCCACCGGGAAGACCGCGACGACGACGGCGAGCGCCGCGGGGAACATCAGGGCGGCGCCCAGGCCTTGGGTGGCCCGGAAGATGATGAGCCAGGTCTGGGCGAAGCTGTCGTCGGGGACGCAGCCGCAGAGCACGGAGGAGATGACGAAGACCAGAGTGCCGATCACCATCATCCGGCGGTGGCCGAGGATGTCGGCGAGCCGGCCGCCGAGGGCGAAGAACGCGGCCAGGGCCAGCAGATAGGCGTTGACGACCCACTGCACGCCCGAGGTGGAGAGATCGAGTTCGTCGACGATGCTCGGGGCGGCGATGGCCACGATGGTCTGGTCGATGAACGTCATCGACACCGCGAACAGCATCGCCGCGAGGGCCAGGGTCTGATGGGGCCCGGCGGCTCCGGAAGCGGCCGTACCGGGCGCAACACTCCCCGTTTTGTCGCTCATGGTGGGATTCTCCCCCTCCCCGGGGTGTCCCGCACGCCCGGGGAGAGGGAGAGGTCAGGGGCGCCTACGGGTGCAGAGCGCGCTGCGCCTGATGCAGATTGCGCGGCTGCACGCCACCCGGGGCTCCGTATGCCTCCAGCCGGGAGTGCAGGTCTCCGGTGAAGTCGGGTACGTCCGTCTGGTCGAACTCTCGGACCGTGGAGATGGCGACGGTCGCGCTGTACGGGGCGATTCCGTCGATCTTGATCAGTCCTGCGCGTTCGTTGGTGACGGTGATGTTCCAGTGCGTGAACCGGGCGCCGTAGAGCGGGCCCGCGCCGGCGTCGCCGCCGTGCCGGCCGTCGTTGTTCACCGTGATCTCGGTGCGGACGTTGGCGAACGGCATACCGCGGTGGGTGTCGAAGGTGCCCATCTCCATCCGGCCGCGCGACCAGACGTTGTAGCTGGACAGCCCCTCGACGTTGATGCCGTGCAACTGGGTGCCGGCCGGGGCCGGGACGGTGCGCCGGGCGATGGTGAAGTCCTCGACGAGGTTGTCGTGCGAGCCCTCACGGCAGAAGTACGGGTGGTGGGAGCCGCGGCCTTCGACCCGGGTACGGCGCAGGGTGCAGGCGGACGCGGCGACCAGGCCGAACCCGTTGTCCGCGTGACGGACCGTCACGTCGTCCGCCCAGCAGTCGTACGCGCACTGGAAGGTGACGCCGTTGTAGCCCTTGTCGAGCAGGTGCGGGGACTGCGGGGTCTCGACGGCCTCCAGGGTGAGCCCCTCGACACCCGAGTCGGTGAGCGGCGTGACCGGTGTGACGAGTCGGGGGTCCCACTCGGGGCGCAGATCCAGCGGCAGGGGGCGCTCGAACGTGACCCTGTTCCGCTTCACCGCGGTGATGCGGACCGGCCACTCGTACGGGATGTAGCTGGTCAGCTTGGTCTTGTCGGCCCAGAAGTACGCCTCGGGGCCGGGGCCGTCTCCGGCCATGTGCTCCAGCAGCGTGTACTGGGCGTCGTCCGCGATGCGCAGCAGGACGAGCTGGCCGCGGCGCAGTTCGCGGGTGTCGGGGACGGTCACGGTCCAGTCGCCGCGCTTGGCGGCGCGGACGGTGGCGAGGGTGCGCCACTCGTCGCGCTGGTTGCCGGTCCAGCCCTCGAAGGGCCAGTCCTTGGCCCGGATGGCATCGACGAGGCTGTCCCAACGCCCGTTCGGGCAGAGCCAGATGAGCCCTCCGGCCCAGGACCAGGAGGACTTGTCGCCGCCGTAACGACTGCCGTACGGGCCGATGAGCTCGGTGAGGTTCTTGGCGGCGAGCAGCTTGGTGCGGGTGCTGCCGGCGCCCTTGAGGACGACGTTGCTGTGGCCGATGCGGATGACGTCGTCGATGCGGTAGGTGCCGGGGGGTATGCGGACGGTGCCGCCGCCGCGCTTGCCGACGGCGGCGAGGGCGCGGTTGATGGCGGGGGCGGCGTCGGCGGAGCCGTCGGGCTTTGCCCCGAAGTCGAGGACGTCGACGGTGGTGTGCGTGTGCGTGTGGTGCCTCGGCGCGTGGTGGTCACCGCGGTGGCGGCCGGCGCGGCCGATGTAGGGGATCTGGGGGTGGTTGAAGGGGTTGCGGCGGTACTCGCGCCACAGGGAGGAGGGGTCGGCGGCGTGTGCGGTGCCGCTGAAGACGGTGCCGCTGGTGGCACAGGCTGCTGCGACGGCGGTGGCACTGCCGAGCAGAGTGCGTCTGCTGATGGGGCGCTGACCGGTGTCCATGAGCCGCCTTCCACGAATGTGAACAACGTTCATATGGGAGTTGGTGGTGAGCATGCCATGAGGGTGTGGGGTGCGGGAAGGGGTGTGCGGGGGGGTTGTGCGGGGTGCGGGTGCGTGCGGGCCTTTGGGGTGCGGGCCCTTGTGCGGCGTCGGGTCCGGGGGGTGGGCGAGGTGCTTGGGCCTCGGGTGCTTGTCCGGTGGCGGGTCCGGGGCGTGGGCGAGGCGCCTGGGGCCTCGGGTGCTGGTCCGGGGCGCGGGCGAGGCGCCTGGGCCTCGGTCTGTCCGGCGTCGGGTCCGGGGGGTGGGCGAGGTGCTTGGGGCCTCGGGTGGTTGTCCGGGGGCCCTCCGGGCTCGACTCCTCGGGGTCGGCGGCGTACAGGTTCCTTGCATTGAGCACCCGGGTGTTGCCGCCGATCCCCTGCGGGGCCGACCCTGCACGCCCCCTCCCGGGCGGCCGAGGGCGAGACCCGTTGGCGTCCGGGCACACGCGTAGGCGCGCCTGTTTTGCGGCGCAAGCTGCCGCCCAGGGGGGCGTGGGGCGCCGGCCCCCCATGAACTCCTTCTTCTCACCCGCACTGGACAGGTGCGGGTGACTCAGCGGCGCGAAGCTGCCGCGCCAGCGTGGGGGTAGGCCGCTCGCGGCGCGAAGCTACCGCCCCATGGGGGTATGGGGCGTCGGCCCTGCATGAACTTCTTCTTCTCACCCGCACCGGACAGGGGCGGGTGACTCAGCGGCGCGAAACTGCCGCGCCAGCGGGGCCGTGGGGCGCAGTCCCGCAAGCCCCCTTTCCCCCGCACCGGTCCGGTGGCGGTAGGCCCTCGCGGCGCGAAGCTGCCGCCCCATGGGGGGTGTGGGGCGTCGGCCCCGCAAAACACACAGGTGCAACCCCTCCCGCGCGCGGCTGAGACACATGAGGTGCGGGCCCCCCGGCGTGCCGGGAGCTACTCCTCCGCGGTCAGGTTTGTGAACGCGTCCAGGTTCCGCGTCGACTCGCCTCGCGACACCCTCCACGCGTACTCCTTGCGGATCGCGTTCGCGAAACCCAGCTCCAGCAGCGTGTTGAACGCACCGTCCGACGCCTCCAGGACCGTGCCCAGGAGGCGGTCCAGTTCCTCCGGGGTGATCACGGAGAGCGGGAGTGTGCCCGTGAGGTAGATGTCGC
Organism: Streptomyces sp. NPDC096193; assembly: GCF_040302905.1. Taxonomy (NCBI): domain Bacteria; kingdom Bacillati; phylum Actinomycetota; class Actinomycetes; order Kitasatosporales; family Streptomycetaceae; genus Streptomyces; species Streptomyces sp. NPDC096193. The sequence goes on from NZ_JBEOSJ010000031.1 coordinate 20,813, forward strand.
CGAGGGTGTCGATCGCGTAGCTCACCCCGTACAGCTTCAGGTTCCGTTCGAGCAGCCAGCGGTGGACCGCCGCGTCGTTCTCGTCGGGGTGGCGGATCACGAAGGCGTTCACCGAGAGGGCGTGCTTGCCGACCCGCAGGGAGCAGGTCGTCGACAGCTTGCGGGTGCCGGGGAGTTGGACCACGTATGTGCCGGGTGCCGGGTTCTCCCAGGCGAGGTCCGCGTCGCCCAGTGTCTTCTCGATGATCTCCGCGGCCTGCCGTAGGTCAGCCATGATGCGAGCGTACCCGCCGGCGGTGTTCGTACATCGCGGCCGTGTAGACGTCTGCCGTCGCCGACGCCGCGGTGTCCCAGCCGAAGGACTCCGCGTGGCGGGCCGCCGCCGCGCCCATGCGGCCCGCGAGGTCCTGGTTCGCGAGCAGGCGGTGCAGCGCCTCCGCGTAGTCGGCGGGGTCGTGGCCGGGGATCAGCAGGCCGGTGACCTCGTCGCGTACGGCTACCGGAAGGCCGCCGACCTCCGCCGCGATCACCGGCGTGCCGGTCGCCTGCGCCTCGATGGCGACGAGGCCGAAGGACTCGCTGTAGGAGGGCATGACCAGCGTGGACGCGGCGCGGAACCAGTCCGCGAGGGTGTCCTGGCCGACCGGCGGGTGGAAGTGGACGACGTCCGCGATGCCGAGGCGCGCGGCCAGTTTCTGCAGGCCTTCCGGCTTGGCGAGGCCGCTGCCCGAGGGGCCGCCGACGATGGGGACGTAGACCTTCGAGCGCAGCGAGGGCACGCGGTCCAGGAGCAGTGCCACCGCGCGCAGCAGGATGTCGGGGGCCTTCAGGGGCTGGATGCGGCCCGCGAAGAGGGGGACGAAGGCGCCCTGCGGCACTCCGAGGCGGGCGCGCGCGGGTCCGCGGCCGTCCAGGGGCCGGAAGCGGTCCAGGTTCACGCCGGGGTGCACGACCGCGACCTTCGCCGGGTCCGCGTCGTAGAACCGGACGAGTTCGTCCGCCTCCTCCGCGGTGTTCGCGATCAGACGGTCCGCCGCGTCGACGATCTGCGTCTCGCCGATGACGCGGGAGGCGGGCTCGGGCGTGTCACCGTCGGCGAGCGCCGCGTTCTTGACCTTGGCCATGGTGTGCATGGCGTGCACCAGGGGGACGCCCCAGCGTTCGGCGGCGAGCCAGCCGACGTGGCCGGAGAGCCAGTAGTGGGAGTGCACGAGGTCGTAGTAGCCGGGGCGGTGGCGGGCCCACGCCTGCATCACGCCGTGGGTGAAGGCACAGAGCTGGCCGGGCAGCTCCTCCTTGGCGAGCCCCTCGTAGGGGCCGGCGTCGACGTGGCGTACGAGCACTCCGGGGGCGAGTTCGACGCGCGGCGCCAGACCACCGGTGGTGGCCCGGGTGAAGATCTCGACCTCGATGTTGATCGCGGCGAGCCGCTTGGCGAGCTCCACGATGTAGACGTTCATACCGCCCGCGTCGCCCGTCCCGGGCTGGTGCAGCGGTGAGGTGTGGACGCTGAGCATCGCGATCCGGCGCGGCTTGCGCTGGCCGCCGGGGAACCGGATGCGCGGGGTCACCAGGCTGCTGCCGAGGCGCGAGACATACTGGCTCACGTCGGATGTCCTCCTCGGTCCGGGCACGGCGAACTGCGGGCACGCAGCCCTACCAGCCAGCTACAACAGCGGACCCGTGGCTTCCATTTCCCGCCACCCCCTGCTTTGCCAAATCATTACCGTCACCTCGGCACGTATACCCTCGCTGGCATGAACCGTCCCGTCGGCACCGCGACCCGCGGGACGACCAACCCCAACCGGCTGCGCCGGATGGACCGCTGGATCGCGGCCACCCACGGCGCCGCTCTGCGCCGCGGCGAGCGGCCGGTCGCCGTCGACCTCGGGTACGGCGCGGCCCCCTGGACCGCCGTCGAACTGCTCCAGCGGCTGCGTACGGCCGACCCCCGCTGCGAGGTCGTCGGCATCGAGATCGATCCGGTGCGGGTCGCGGCGGCGAAGCCGTACGAACGCGAAGGGCTCACCTTCCGGCACGGCGGGTTCGAGGTCCCGTCGGACCGGCCGCCCGCCCTGATCCGCGCGGCGAACGTGCTGCGCCAGTACGACGAGGGCGAGGTCGCCGCCGTCTGGACGCGGCTGTGCGCGCGCCTCGCGCCCGGCGGTGTGCTCGTCGAGGGCACCTGCGACGAGATCGGACGGCGGCACGTGTGGGTGGCGCTCGGGCCCGAGGGGCCGCGGACGGTCACCTTCGCGGCCCGGCTGGCCTCCCTGGAGCGCCCCTCCGACCTGGCGGAGCGGCTACCCAAGGCCCTGATCCACCGCAATGTGCCGGGCGAGCCGGTCCACGCCTTCCTGCGCGACTTCGACCGCGCCTGGGCGGCCGCCGCCCCGTACGCCTCGCTCGGCGCGCGGCAGCGCTGGGTCAGGACGGTGGCCGAACTGGCGGCCGACTGGCCGCTGTCGAAGGACCGGCGGTGGCGGCAGGGGGAAGTCACCGTGAACTGGACGGCGCTGGCGCCCGGTTCCGGGTGAAACCCGCGCCCGCGGGGAACGTGCGGCCCTGATCGTTCGTCCCTGTGAAGTGGGTGTGATCTCCCGAATGACTCTGTCGCTTTGACGGAGGCCGTGGCACCATCGCGACATCACACACAAAGTTACTGACGGTAAATCAGGTTTCCTGGCACACGCCCGGGTTACGGAGGGGAAGTCGTGAACCGACGCCACTGTGCCACTGCCGCGATCACTCTGGTCTGCGCTCTGACCGTGCTGGCGTCATCGGGACAGGCTTTCGCCGCCACCGCCGCGCCCGAACCGCCGCCCTCCTCCGGCGCGCCGGCCGTGCCGAAGAAGACGCTGGAGCAGGTCCGTCTCGAACTCGACGCCCTCTACCGGCAGGCGGCGTCCGCGGCGGACGCGTACAAACTCGCCGAGGAGAAGGCCGAGAAGCAGTCGGCCGAGATCGTCAGGCTGGCCCAGGAGACCGTCAAGGTCCAGGCGCGCGTCGACGACCTCAAGAGCCGTGCCGGTGCGGCCGCCCGCGTGCAGTACCAGGGCGGCGGGCTGCCGCCCGAGGCGCAGTTGATCCTCACGGACGACCCGGGGCTGTTCCTCGACGGCATGGGCCGGATCCGGCAGAGCCAGAAGGCGACCAAGGACCTCCTCGGCGAACTCACCCGGGCGCAGGCCGATTTGGCCGCGTACTCGAAGGACGCCGGCGCCCACTGGAAGACGCTGGAGGCGCACCGCGTCAAGCAGGCCGCCGCCAAGAAGAAGATCGACGGCAAGATCGCGGCGGCCAGGAAGATACAGGACCTGCTGGAGAAGGAGGAGCGCGCGCGCCTTCTCGAGCTGGAACGGCAGGCGGAGTACAAGGCGCAGACCACCTGGCTGAGTTCGGGCGCGCTCAAGGGAATCGGCGGCGCGGCGACCGCACAGGGCAAGAAGGCGGTGCGGTTCGCCACCGCCCAGATCGGCAAGCCGTACGTCTGGGGCGCCGAGGGACCGGGCTCCTTCGACTGCTCGGGACTCACCTCGCAGGCGTGGTCGGCCGCCGGCCGCGGCATCCCGCGCACCTCGCAGGAGCAGTGGCGGCTGCTGCCGCGGATCGACGTCAAGGACATGCGGCCCGGCGACCTGATCATCTACCACGCCGACGCCAGCCATGTCGGGATGTACATAGGCGACGGCGCGATCGTGCACGCCCCGCGCCCCGGGCGGAATGTGACCCTCGCGGGGGCGGGTTCGATGACGATTCTCGGAGTCGTACGCCCCGACAAATGAGCCCTTCTCGCCGTCGTACGCCACGGCACCTGAGCGCTTCTCGCCGTCCTACGCCCGGCACCTGAGCACGTGACCTGCGCCACCACCGGGCTCATGGCGCCAACCGCGCTGTGGATCATGCCCAGGGCGTGATGTTCGTCATGGCCCCGGCGTCAACTACCTCCCCATGCGCGGCATATGCCACCGGCTCTATGTCCTTCGCCATTCCGCTACGGCCGGGGCTACCGCTATGGTCCCCGTCGGGCGGGACGTCGATCGGCGTCCTGCCGCGCCCTCGGGGGGAGGGAAGGAAACCGAGTCAATGCCCGTACCCGTACCGCGACAGAGGAACGTCCCCGTCGCGGAGACCGCACACGGCGCCGTCGGCGGCGCCGGAGTCGTCGGCAGCCGCTCCGGCGGCGGCCTCGGCGACAGCGGCCTCGGCGGCTCCACAGGCGTATCCGGCGGCGGCAGCGGTGTCAGCGGCGGCGACCTCACGCTCCTGGTGATCGAGGACGACCCTGCGGGCTCCTTCTCCGTACCCGAGCTGCCCGACACGGCCGGCGCCCGCGTCAAGGTCCGCAGCGCGCGCAACCTCACCGAGGCCGCACGCCTGCTCACCGACGACGTCCACTGCATCCTGGTCGACCTCGCCCTGCCCGGCACCGGCGACGAGCCCCTCTCGCCGCTCAAGCACGTCCTGCGGCTCGCACCGCGCCACGCGGTGCTCGCCCTGACGACCTCCGGCGATGCCCAGCGCGCGGCCGATGCGGTGCAGCTGGGCGCCCAGGACCATCTCTTCCGCGACGAGCTCGACGCCCGGCTGCTCAGCCGGGCCGTGCGGTACGCCGTGGAACGCAAGCGCGCCGACACCGCGCAGATGAAACTCGCTGAGTCCCGGCTGCGCGCACAGGAGAACGCCCGGCTGGAGCGCGGCCTGCTGCCCACCCCCCTGCTGGAGGGCTCGAATCTGCGGTTCGCCGCCCGCTACCGCCCCGGCCGTTCCCGGGCGCTGCTCGGCGGCGACTTCTACGACACCGTCCGCACCCCGGACGGCACGGTCCACGCCATGATCGGCGACGTCTGCGGCCACGGCCCGGACGAGGCGGCGCTCGGTGTGGAGCTGCGGATCGCCTGGCGGGCGCTGACCTTCGCGGGTCTGTGCGGGGACGAGCTGCTCTCGACGATGCAGAAGGTGCTGGAGCACGAGCGGGAGAGCGACGAGATCTTCGCGACGCTGTGCACGGTCGACATCGCCCCCGACGGCCGGCGGGCCGGACTGTGCCTGGCGGGCCATCCGTCCCCGCTGATCGCCCGCAAGGGCAAGGCCGCGCAGCTGCTGCCGTACGAGAACGGCGGCCCGGCACTCGGTCTGCTGCCGCGCGCCCGCTGGCCGCGCCGCCAGGTGGAGCTGGGCGGCGCGTGGAGCCTGATGATGTACACCGACGGGCTGATCGAGGGCCGTGCCGGGCCGGGCGAGAAACAGCGCCTGGGCCAGGAGGGCATGCTCGACATGATCAACCGGCAGCTGGGCGAGGGGCTCGAGGGCGAGGCGCTGCTGGAGTCGGCGGTGTCGGAGGTACGCGAGCTGAACGGCGGCGACCTCACGGACGACGTGGCGGTACTGCTGCTGAGCAGGGACCGGCAGACGGCCTGAGCCGTCGCACGGCGATGCCGTGACGGCGCGAGTGGCCGCGCCGCGGGCTACCTGCCGCCGTTGTAGGGGCCGTACGGGCCGTCGCTGCTGGAGCCGCCGCGCCTGCCGCCCCCGGACACCTGCGCGAGCGCGGGACGCACGTCGACGAAGAAGACGATGCTGGCGATCAGTCCGGCGATCGACAGGAACAGCACGGACACGAACAGGTTCACCGCGACCGTGATGCCCAGGATGATCAGCCAGAAGTTCTTCGTCTGCTTGTCGGCGGCGGTGTAGGCGTCCTTGCGGGCCAGCGCGGCCATGATCAGAGCGGTCACCGAGGTGACCAGGAAGACCAGGTCCAGCACCAGCCAGAGTGTGAAGTCGAATCCCGCGCGCAACATGGAGTACCGCCTCGTGAGTCGTGAAGGAGCGCCTCGCCGCCAAAGCTATCGGGAGAACGGGCCGGACACCTCAATGGTGCCCGGCCCGTTTTTCTCCGTACGCCGTTGCCGGCGCCGCCCTAGTTGGCCGGCGGCGTGCCCGTCTTCTTCGGCGCGGGCTTGCGCGGCCCGCTCTTCTTGGCGGCCGGGGCCGGCGGAACGACCGCGGCGACCGTGGGCTTCGCCTCGGCCGGCTTCGTGACCTTCGGCTCCGGATCGGGCTCGACGGCGACGGCGATCTCGTTGATCTCCTCGGCCGCCTCGCCGCGCCAGGTCTTCACGGTCTGCTCGCCGTGCTCGGCGACCTTCTCGTACGCCTCACGGGCCTTCACGGCGTACTCGGCGGCGACGCCGACGCTGCGCAGGGCCAGGTCCTGGGCGCTCTCGCCCAGCTTCTTCAGGTCGGCGTCGAAGGTGCCGAGCACCTCGGTGACCTTGGCCTGGACGGTCGCCTGGGCCTCCTTGGCCTGGACGGAGACCTTCTCCTGGACAGCCTTGGGGTCGGTGTTGCGCACGGCGTCGATGCGGCTCGGCGCCTCGGCGCGGAGCTGCTCGATCAGCGCGGGGACCTTCTTCGCCTGCTGGACGGCGAGGTCGGCCGTGCCGGCCGCGAAGTAGAGGGGGGTCGGGTCGGTGAGGGTCTTGCGCAGGTCATCGGTGATGGCCATGACTGTGGTCCTCCCGGAACGCAGATTCATTGTGAGGGTGGGTCGGCAACACTGCCGTCGGCCGTGCGGGGCCCTTCAACGTCGGTGTCCTCCGTGACCGCGCCGTCCTCGGCCTCGAATCCGTTCTCCTTGCGGAAGGACTCGTAGATCTGGAGCAGTACGGCCTTCTGGCGTTCGTTGATCGAGGGGTCGGCCAGGATGACGGCACGCGTCTCCAGCTCATCCCGATCCCGCTCATCGAGAATCCCGGCCCGCACGTACAGCGTCTCGGCGGAGATCCGCAGGGCCTTGGCGACCTGCTGGAGCACCTCCGCGCTCGGCTTGCGCAGCCCGCGCTCGATCTGGCTCAGATACGGATTGGACACTCCGGCGGCGTCGGCGAGCTGCCGCAGGGAGAGCTGCGCCGTGCGCCGCTGCTCCCGCAGATACTCACCGAGACTGCCGACGTTGAGTGATGCCATGTTCTCGATGGTGCACACTCGCGCTAACTATTGCAAGCAACTGCTTGCAATAGTGTTCCACGCAACACCCGTACGGCCCTGGGGGCCGCCTACCCGGCGACGGGCGGCTCGCACTCGCACTCCGAGCCTGCCAGAGGTTCGCGGGAGATCCGCCGGTACGCGCCGTGAGAACACCACGGACCGTACGGTTCCGGCCGCTTGCCCGGCCGCCCGCCGCCCTGCTGAGGCCCGTCCTCACCCCGTCCCGAAACCCCGTGCCGTCCGCGATCCGCCCTGCCACCATGGTCCGGTGCACGCCGCCGGGTCGGTGCCCTCGGGACCGACCTCCCGAAAGGACCCACCGTGACCGACGACCGCATCGACCCGCCCATGCGGGGGGACGAGCGCGAGACGCTGCGCGCCTACCTCGACTACCACCGGGCGACCCTCGCCATGAAGACCGAGGGACTCACCGACGACGAGCTGCGCCGCCGGTCGATGCCGCCGTCGACACTCACCCTGCTGGGGCTCGTGCGGCACATGGCGGAGGTGGAGCGCACCTGGTTCCGCCGGGTGATCAACGGCGAGGACATCCCGCTCGTCTGGTCGGACGAGGGCGACTACCAGGTGGCGTACGACGCGAGCCGGTCCACCGGCGCGGAGGCGTTCGCGGCCTGGCGGACGGAGCTCGACCACGCGCGCCGGATCGAGAAGGAGGCCGCGTCCCTCGACGTGACCGGCTACCAGGCGCGGTGGGGCGAGGACGTCTCGCTGCGGCTGGTGATGCTGCACCTGATCCACGAGTACGCGCGGCACAACGGCCACGCCGACTTCCTCCGCGAGGGGATCGACGGAACGGTCGGCGCCTGACCGCCCCACCGGTCGCTACGGGCCGAGTTCGCCCGGCAGCGGGCGGGTGTGCAGGACATCGAGCCGGGACACGGCCCGAGTGAGGACGACATACAGCCGGTGCAGGCCACGGGCCTCCGCCCCGGCGATGGCGGCAGGTTCGGCGACGACGACATGGTCGTACTCCAGGCCCTTGGCCGCCGCCGCGGGCAGCACGGTGACGCGGGCGGCCGCCGCGAGGTCGTCCGCGGCGGCGGTCGCGATGCCCGCCCCGGCGAGCGCGGTGCGCAGCCGGTGCGTGTCCGGCTCGTCCGCGATCACTCCGACCGAGCCGTCGTGCTCCAGCGCCGCCCGTACGGCTGCGACCGTCGCGGTCACCACGTCGCCGACCTCGCGGACACTCAGCGCGCCGTCGCCGCGCAGCGAACGCGCCGGCGGCACGTCGACCCCGAGCGAGGGAACCAGCCGGTTCGCAAAGGCCACGATCGCCGCCGGGACACGGAAGCCTTCCGTCAGCGGGACCACGGCCGCGTTCTCCTTGCCGAGATGGGCCAGTTGCTCGGGCCAACTGCGGGCCGCCCACGGTGTGGTGCCCTGGGCGAGGTCGCCGAGCACCGTCAGCGATCCGAACCCGGCGCGCCGCGCGATGGCCCGGCACTGCATGGGCGACAGGTCCTGCGCCTCGTCGACGACGATGTGGCCGTAACCCTCCGGGCGTTCGATCAGCCCGGCGAGTTCGTCGAGGAGTACGAGGTCGGCCGCCGTCCATCGCGCGGACCTGTACGAGCGCGGAGGCCTGGTCCACCTGATCGCGTCCTGCTCCGCCGCGGTGAGGAGCGGATCCGCGGGGTCGGTGAGCAGGCCGGTGAGAACCTCCTCCGGCTGCGTTCGCGGCCAGACCGCGTCGACGAAGGCGGAGACCGGGCGGGAACGGCTGATCCGCTGCACCCAGGTGTTGCCCATCGGCCCGGCGCGCCGCTCCGCCTGGAGCAGGATCGCCCGGACGGCGCGGGTACGGACGCGTTCCCGTCCGACGGCGTACGGCGGCGCCTGCGCCCGCACCTCGTCGACGATGCGCCGCAGTTCGGGGAGCGGGACGCGCCAGCGGTACGAGCCGTCGGGCACGACGACCGGCGCGGCGGGCGGCAACACCCGTGCGTACAGGGCCCGGTGCAGCACCTCGGCCATCTGGACGTCGTGCTTGACGGCCGCGGCGGCAGCGCTGTCCTGCGCGCGTACCTCGTGACGGGCGATCTCGTCGTCGACGGTCGACTGCCGGACACCGCTTTCGCCGAGCGCGGGCAGGACGGCCGAAATGTAGGTGAGGAAGGTGCGGTTGGGCCCGAGGACCAGCAGTCCGCCGCGCCGGATGCGCTGCGGGAAGGTGTAGAGGAGATAGGCGGCCCGGTGCAGTCCGACAGCGGTCTTGCCGGTGCCGGGAGCGCCCTGCACGCACAGCGATTCGGCGAGCCCGGACCGTACGAGGTCGTCCTGTTCGGGCTGGATGGTGGCGGCGATGTCGCGCATGGGACCGACGCGAGGGCGCTCGATCTCGTCGGCCACGATGGCGCTGGTACGGCTGGTAGAGGGGCCCGGCACGAGGTCGTGTGTGCCGGTGCCGGGCACATCAGCGAGACGTTCGTCCTCCAGGCCGGTCAGATCCGCCGAATCGCCCTTGCTCAACGGCGCCCAGCCGAAACGGCGGCGTACGGCGACGCCGCGTGGATCGCGAGGACCTGCCTGGTAGAAGGCGCGGGAGACGGGCGCGCGCCAGTCGACGACGAGCGGCGGCGCGGAGGGATGTTCGGTGATCCGGCGGCGGCCGATGTGGTAGCTCTGCCCACGGTGTTCGCCGGCGGTCGCCTCCTGCCCGAAGTCGAGGCGGCCGAAGAAGAGCGGGCTGTCCGGCTCCTCGCTCAACGCCTTGGCCCGGCTGCGCAGTTCGTAGCCCAGAACTTCGGCGTCGGCTCCCGAGGCGAAGGCGTTCTCGCCGTCGACGACGTCCTGGGCCGCACCGTCGACCATGCCGGTCAGAGCCGCGCGGCAGGCGTCGTGGAAAGTGCGTTCCTGAGTGAGGGCATGGCTGAGTGCGTCGTCGGGTGCCGTCATTCCATCGAGAATAACGTAACCGAGTTACATTCTTAACCGAGACTCATCCAGGCGTCCGCCCGATGGACCGACCAGTCAGACCTGAGCCCGGTCACACCTGACCGAGACCGTTGCGGAGTTGGGCGAAGGCCAGCCGTGCGGCGTCCTCGGCGGACGGCCGTACCTCCTCGGCGCTCTCCCCTGCCGCGATCCGGCGCCAGTTCTCCTCGGCCAGGATGCGGATGACGGCGACGATCTGCCCGGCGGCGAGCCTGGCGGTCACCGGGACGCCGGCACCGTCCGCGGCTGCCCCCGTCCGGGGTTCTCCGCCGTCGAGCGCCGCCGCCAGGGCCTCCTCGGACCGCGCCTGGTACGCGTACAGCCGCGCCACCAGGCTCGGCGTGCCGTACAGCAGCCGGTGGAAGGCGAGCACCTGCGGGACATCGCTGAGCCCGGTCACGGGGTCGCCGCGGTCAAGGCCGGCGAGGAAGTGCCCCAGCAGAGCGTCCAGCGCCGAGACCCCCGGCTCCCGTGCGGCCACGACGCGGGCCGCCTCGTCCTCGTGGTCGGCGAACCGGTGGAGCGCCAGGTCCTCCTTGGCGGGGAAGTAGCGGAAAAGCGTGGGCTTGGAGACGTCGGCCGCCGCGGCGATCTCGGCGACGGAGACCGCCTCGAAGCCCTTCTCCAGGAAGAGCGCGATCGCGGCGTCCGAGATCGCGCGGTACGTCTGCCGCTTCTTCCGTTCACGAAGGCCCGTCCCACCGCTCATGGACCCGAGCCTACGCACCGCCTCGCGCGGCCACGGTGATCACCCCGCCGCGCAGGGGCCGCCCCGCCTGCGGATCAGCGCCTCCACGCCGTCCAGGATCGTCTCCAGCCCGAAGACGAAATCGGCGCCCGGCTCGTCCGGCTCGAACATCGCCGTGGACTCCATCAGCTTGGCCACCGACGGATAGCGGGCCGGGTCCGCCAGTCGCTTCACGGTGTTGGCCCAGCCACGCATGGCCTCTTGCGGACCGGCGCCGCTCCTGGCGACCGCCGCCGCCAGGTCCGCCGTCAGCAGCGCCTCGTTCCGCACGAAGCCGCCGACCAGCATGATCACCGAGATCTTGTCGCCCTCGTCCAGGCCCGTACCCTCCAGCGCCGCGAGGCCCTGATCCCACCAGGCCACCGAATGGGGCGTGGCCGGCGGGCCGGAGATGGGGATGCGCAGGGCCCAGAGATTGCGGTGGAAGACCTCGCGCTGCGCGCTCGCCCAGGCCGCCATCGCCACCCGCCAGCCCGCGTCCGGGCCGGGCGGCTCGGGGGGCATGCCGATGACCGCCTCCTGCATCAGGATGTAGAGCTCGTCCTTGGCCGCGACGTACCGGTACAGGGACATCGTCGAGACGCCCAGCTCCTTGGCGACCCGCCCCATCGACACGGCGCCGAGCCCTTCCGCCGCCGCCAGGGCGACCGCCGCCGCGACGATCCGTTCGAGGTTGAGGCCGGGTTTCGGTCCCTTCGCCGGGCGGTCCCGCAGACCCCACGCCGCCTCGATGCTGGCGGGCAGCCCGGTACCGCCGCCGTCGCCGCTGGTGTCCGTCATCGCTCTCCGCCTCGCTGCCCCGATCGCTTGACGCACATCCTAGTAATGCGTAACCCTTACGCAGTAGCGCGTATGGCATACGCATAAGGGGGAGCCCGTCATGAAGCAGTCAGCCGCCGTCGAGGCCACCGGTCTCGTCAAGGCGTACGGGAAGGTCGACGTGCTCCACGGCATCGATCTGCGGGTCGAGACGGGCAGCGTCTTCGCCCTGCTCGGCCCGAACGGCGCGGGCAAGACCACCGCCGTCCGCATCCTCGCCACTCTCACCACCGCCGACGCGGGACAGGCACGCGTCGCGGGGTACGACATCGTGCGCGAGCGGACGCAGGTGCGCCGGGCCATCAGCCTGACCGGCCAGTTCGCGGCGATCGACGAGAAGCAGACGGGCGAGGAGAACCTCCGCATGATGGGCCGTCTGAGCGGACTGTCCCGCCCGGCCGCCCGGCAGCGGGCCGCCGAACTCCTCGAACGGTTCGGCCTCTCGGACGCCGCGCGCCGCCGGACCGTCACCTACTCCGGAGGGATGCGCCGGCGCCTCGACCTCGCCGCCGGGCTCGTCGGACGGCCCGACGTGGTCTTCCTCGACGAGCCGACGACCGGTCTCGATCCGCGCAGCCGCGCCGAGTTGTGGCAGGTGGTACGCGAACTGTCCGCCGGGGGCGCGACGGTGTTCCTGACCACGCAGTACCTGGAGGAGGCCGACCGGCTCGCGGACCGTATCGCACTCGTCGACGGTGGCAGGGTCGTCGCGGAGGGCACGGCCGACGAACTCAAGGCCAGGGTCGCGGGCCACCGCCTCGACCTGGTCCTCGCCGACGCGGCGGCGTATCTGCGGATCGAGTCCCACGCACCCGGCCGCTCCGTCCACCGCGTCCCCGAGACCCTCACCGTCGGCTTTCCGACGGACGGCACCGCGGCGGAGGTCCGCGCCCTGCTGGACGAACTCGACCCGCAGCGCCGGGACATCGTCCGCTTCTCGGTCCGGCAGGCCACGCTCGACGACGTCTTCCTCACCCTGACCGGCAAGGAGCCCGCCCGTGTCTGACGCCCTGAGCCGTACGGTGGCGCCCACGCTGACCACCGCCCTGACGATGTCCGGCCGCAGCATCCGCCTGAGCCGGCGCAACGTCGACGCCGTCATCACCTCGATGATGCTGCCGCTGATGATGATGGTGGTCTTCATCTACTTCTTCGGCGGAGCCATCGACACCGGGACGGCGTACGTGACGTACGTGGTGCCCGGCATCCTCGTCCTGTGCGCAGCCTTCGGCGCCTCGACCACGGCGGTAGGGGTGAGCGAGGACACGAAGGGCGGCATCATCGACCGCTTCCGCTCCCTGGACGTCGGCGGCACGGCGATCCTGACGGGTCATGTCGCCGCCAGCACCCTGCGCAACCTTCTCTCCACGGCACTGGTCCTCGCGGTCGCCCTGCTGGTCGGCTTCCGCCCCTCGGCGTCCCCCGCGGCCTGGCTGGCGGCCGGCGGCATCCTGATCGCGTTCCTGATCGCGATCTCCTGGCTCGCGGCGGCGGTGGGCCTGCTGGCGAGGAGTCCGGAGGCGGCGGGCGGCTTCACCTTCTTCATGTCGTTCCTGCCCTACCCGAGCAGCGCGTTCGTCCCGATCGACACGATGCCGGGCTGGCTCCACTCGTTCGCGGACCACCAGCCGGTGACGCCGCTGATCGAGTCCCTGCGCGGCCTGCTGCTCTCCCAGCCGGTGGGCACGACACCGTGGACGGCGCTGGCGTGGTGCGCGGGGATCATGGCGGTGGCGACGGGGGTGTCAGGGGTGCTGTTCCGGATGCGGACGCGGTGAGGACTTGAGCCAGTCGGCATAGACCGCCATCACCCGGTGCAGCGAGGGGACGGCGGTCAGCCGCAGCGGTTCGCGCGCCGCGACCAGGGCCCGATGGACCCGGTTCGCCGCGTCGTGGAACTCCGGGCCGGTGGCGTCGGGCCGGGCGCCGATGGTCTGGGCGGTCCGGACGATGTCCGTGACGACGGACTGGACGCGCTTGTAGTCGAGCAGATGCGGCAGGTCCTTCTCCCAGCCGCGGGTGGCCCCGGTGCCGTCCAGGGCGTCCGCCCACAGCCGGGCGACGCGGGTCTCCCACCCCGCCGTGTAGCGCATCAGATGCAGGTGGGTGGCCAGCTCGTAGAGGGGGTCGCCGATCAGGGCGAGCTCCCAGTCGATGGTCCACAGGTCGCCGGACCGGTCGACGATGAAGTTGTCCCGGTGCAGGTCGCCGTGGAGCAGGGTGAAGGGGCGGTTCGTCAGGACCCGGTGGCCCTTGCGTGGCCGGAGCGCCTCCAGGGCGTCGGACTCGACGCCGAACGCCGTGAACAGCTCGCCGTACGCGGGGTAGTTGTGGCGGAGGACGTCGTCGGTGGTGAACCCGACGAGCCGGTTCAGAAAGGCGCCCGAGTCACCGGGCCGCACACCGTGGTTCTCGTGTCCGCCGGTGCGCCGCAGTCCCCTGAGGTCGTCGGCCGGGACGGCGGCCAACTGCCGGAACAGCAGACCGAGCTGGCGCAGCTGCCGTTCGGTCGGGGAACGGCGGCCCAGCGGGCCGCCTTCGACGAAGCCGGTGAGGACGACGCCCGGAAGGACCTCGTCCTGGACCGGGATCCGGTCGATCCGGTCCTGAAGGACCATCAGGAGCTCGTCCTCGACCTCGAAGCAGCGCCTGTCGAACCACACCACGTCCGGGCGCCGCACCCGCAGCTTGGCCCGCTCGAACCGGCCCTTCAGCGGGACCGGCAGGGGAAAGGCGTACGTCTCGTGGTGGTGGCCCTCCAGCGGACCGATGACCAGCCGGTCGTCGCGGCTCAGCGCGCCGGCCCGCCGGCGAACCTCCGAAGCCGCGTCCACTGTCATCGCTGGTGCCCTTGATGTTCCGGATCAGGAAGTGATCCGAGGAAGCTATCCGTCCAGGAAGTGCCGGGGCGGCTTTTTCGGCAAAGCCTCGCCCCCGCAGAGTCTGAACTCACCCGCTCGAAGCACACTAGAGGCGCCGAGTACCCCGCTCAGCCGATCGAAGCGTGCTGCGAAGTTACAGCAGCGGCGGCCACCCTGTGGCCATCTCCCCGAAGCCGGCCGCAGTTGGCCGCTATTCGACCGGAAGGCCCGCCCCCAGCCCGTCGAGCACCGGCAGCAGCTCCACGATGGTCGAGACGATCGCTTCCTCGTCCGCGCCCGCGGCGATCAGTTCGCGGCGCTTCCCGGCGTTCGGCGCGTACCCGAGGAACGGCACCCCCAGTTCCGCCGCGGCCAGACAGTCCGCGGCCGAGTCCCCGATCATCAGGGACTCGGCAGGAGTCGACCCGGTCGTCTCCAGGGCCCGGCTCAGACAGTGCGGGTCCGGCTTCATCCGCAGCGGGTCGGCGACGCGGCCGTGTATGTGGTCGCCGAAGAAGTCGGCGAGGCCGGCGCGGACGAGGTAACCCTGTGCCGCTCGTGCGGAGTTGTTCGTGGTGACGGCCAGCCGGAAGCTCGCCGCGCCGAGGCGCCGTATCAGCTCGTCCACCCCCGCGGTCGGCTCAGCGCTCAGGGTCGCCGTCACCTCCAGCGTGGCGAGGTGGCGCTCCATCGACGTCACCAGCCCACCGCCGGGGTACTCGACGGCCGCGGCCCGCAGCCAGGCGAGCGGATCGTCGACGGCCTGCGGCTGCGGCACACCGGCCGGCATGTTCCGCGCGATCCACTGCCGCAGGGCGCGTGCCACATCGGATGCCGCGTGCCCGGCGAAGAGGTCGCACACGGGCCCGTCGAAGTCGAAGAGCACGCACTTGGCGGCGGTGAAGAGGCCGGACACAGCGGTCGGGTGCGAGTCGGTCACATCGCTCCGTCCGTCGGGGCAGGGGGGCAGGTCCGGACCGGCCGGTGCCGTCTCCCCATACTGCCCGCAACACCGTTGCCGGAAAGGGTGGTTGACGAGGAGGGCCGGCCCCCCGGATCGCGCCGGGCTCCTCGCGGGGCGGCCGTCGGGTCAGCCGGCGAGGGTGATGTCCGAGGCAAGCGTGCCCCACAGGCCGTCGAACCAAGCCTGCGACTGGATCACAAAGGACTCGTCCCGCGCCTCCCCGGCGCGCTCGAAGGCGAACAGCAGCGAGTCGCTGCCGAGCGCGTCGTAGATCACGGTGGGAGTGTCGTCGATCTGCTCCTCGCGCTTCTTCACCGTGTAGTACGCGAACAGCGCCTCGGAGCCGTTCAGCAGATAGAGCTTCACGGGCGGCGTGAAGGGCAGCGCCTTCAGGGTGACGTCCACGTCGATGCCGCGGGTCGTACGCAGCGCCCGGAGACTCGAGCGCAGGACCTGGCCGTGACTGTTGCGCAGCGACAGCCAGTGCTCGTGGACCTTCCTCTCGTCCGCCGCGTCCTCGGCGGGCCGGGGGAAGGCAAGGTCCAGATCACGCGAGGGCAGCAGCAGCCGGACGGTCACACTCTCGGGGGTGACCTGGCCCGAGCGCATCAGCTGCAACGGGTCGGCGAGCGCCAGATTCAGCGACTCGGCGGTCAGACAGATCGCGTCGATGGTCACGTGCCGGGACCGGAACGCCTCCAGCACCCGCGGCCGCAGCCCGGCGGCGGTCTGCTGCGGCTCCGTTGAGGCCTCGCCCTCCCTCGGCGGCGTGATGCGCGCCGGGGCGCCCCGGACGCCGGCGGTGAGCAGACCTGCGTCCCGCAGCAGATCGAGCGCCTGCCGGATCGCACGGCGCTCGACGCCGAACTCGTCGGCCAGGGTCTCCTGCGTGGGCATCCGCTCACCGGCCCGGAGCCGGCCGGACCGGATGCGCTCGGTCAGGATGTCGGCCACCTCGTGGGGCGAGGGTTTTCCGGTGCCGTCGAGTGCACTGTGCTCATGGGTCACAACAGAACGCTACAACTTCTGACCATCTAGCGGGAGTTACCTGCAAGTTGTTTATGGACTGCAACCAAGTGGGGACAACTTCAATGAAGTTGGTCGCTACTTGGCCGGTAGGTCGAACCGGTCCGCAGTCCGTAGCTCCGCTGCTCCCCGTCCACCGTCGTACGGGTGCCGCTCGCGGACGACTCCGCACATCTGCCGTTCCACTCCCCAGCCCGAGGAGGGATCGCCGTGCCCCTGATCGCCCTTCTTCTCGAGCAGTACGTGCAGCTGCGGTACGGCTTCGTGGCCGCCGTAGGGCTCGCTCTGCTGACCATCGGAGTCAAGGCCGAGAACGCCACCTGCGCCGGCATCGGCGGCATTCTCCTCATCACACCCGCCATCAGCGCCGGCAGCTGACAGACACAACTCTCCCCACACGCACCACCGAGCGCACCAAACGCACCCCGCCCGGACATCACCGCGCGAGCGGCCCCCGCGCCGCGGACGTCACAGGTGTCCGGGCACTCTGACGCCCCGGACGTCAGGAGATGTCCGGGCACGCCCGCGCCGCAGACGTCAGAACATGTCGCGCTTGTCGCGCTTGTCGCGCCTTCCGGGGGGCGCGTCCATCCACGCCTTGCACGCGGCCGTCAGAACGTCGCGCGGATTTCCCCGACCTCGGCCCCGCCGCCGAGCAGCGGCATCCGGCCGATCCTCGCCACCACCGGCGCGTCCACGCCCATCAGACGCAGCGCCCTGGCCAGCACGGGCCCGAGCGCGCGGCTCCCGCCGTCGTCGACCTTGAAGGCCAGCGCGCGACCGTCGTCCAGCGCCACCGCCTGCACGGCCTCGGCGCCCATCTTGGACAGTGCGCCGGGCACCTCCCGCATCAGCCAGGTGTCGGCCCTGCGGGTGCCGGCCACGTACTCCGGGTGCGCCCGCATCGCGTCGGCGACCCGACGTTCGGCCGTGCCGGCGCCGGCGAGCACGAAGGAGCGGAAGGACCGGGCGAGCCCGGTGAGGCTGATCGCCATCAGCGGCGCTCCGCAGCCGTCGGTGCCCACCGCGCTCACCTGCTCGCCGGAGGCGTCCTCGACGACCTGGTGCACCAGCTGCTGGAGCGGATGCACCGGGTCGAGGTAGGTCGTACGGTCCCAGCCGGCCCGGGCGCAGGCAGCCAGCATCGCGGCGTGCTTGCCGGAGCAGTTCATGGTGACCCGGTCACGCACATGCCCCGTGGCGAGGTACGTCTCGGCCTCGGCGGGGTCCAGCGGCAGGTCGGGCGGGGTCCGCAGCTCGTCCGCCGTCAGGCCGTGCTCGGCGAGCATCTTCCGTACGAGATCGAGGTGAAAGCTTTCTCCGGAGTGACTCGCGGCCGCCAGCGCCAGCCGCTCCCCCGAGAGGTCGAGCCCGGCCCGGAGGACCGCGGCCGCCTGCATCGGCTTGTTGCTGGAGCGCGGAAAGACGGGGGTCACCGGGTCGCCGAGCGCGAACTCCACACTGCCGTCGGCCGCGAGGACGACGAGAGACCCGCGGTGATGGCCCTCGACAAAGCCGGAACGTACGACTTCGGCGAGGACCGGCGGTATGGCGGTGCTGGCGGGGGTGGAGCTCATCGTCGGCCTTCCGGGGCGGGAACCCGCTCCCGGCAGGATCGCCTCAGGTGAGCAGGTCGTCTACTTGCGCTTCGCCCTCACGGTACCTGCGGGCGATCTCCGCACTGCAATCGTCCGCCGTGCGCTGCAGCAGCTGTCGGCGGCGCGACACCTGCTGTTCATAGCGGATCAGCTGCCCCATTCCGGCGTGCAGCTCTTCGTCCGTACGGGCGCCGAGGTCGGACAGCTCCACGTCGGAGAGCATCTCGGCCGCGAGCCGCCGGTACTCCTCGCCGTGCGGCGTCGAGAGCGTCACATGGCGGGCCGAGGAGCGCTGCCGGGAGGGGGTGTCGGCGAGGATCTCCGACAGCCGGTCCACCACCGGGGTCTCGGGGTCGGTACGCCGCGCGAGCTCCGCCCGCAGGATGTCGATCCGACCCTGGAGCAGCCGCCGTACATAGCTGAGGTCCGCCTCGTCGCGCTGGGCGTCACGGCGCAGCACCCGCAGCTCGGGCAGCCGCAGCGCGGGGAGGTCGTACTGCGGCGGCTCCGGCAGGGCGTCCGCGGTCCGCTGCTGGGGCGGGCGGGCGGCACGGGCCGCCGCCGGTGGGAATGCGGGAATCGAAACGGGACCCGTCGTCTGCCCGGCGCCAGATGTGCTCATGTGCGTATGTCCGTCCCCTCGACCGGTGCATGGGCTCTCCGCAGGCCCGGAAGGGCCGGGGGGATGCACCGCCTCATGGCATCGTGCCACTCCCGAACCGTCCGACGCAGGCGCTCTGCACCCGTTCAGCCCCAGATAGGTTGGTCTCCATGCGTGCGGTGGTGCAGAGGGTCGACGGCGCGAGCGTCGACGTGACGGAGGAGTCCGGCTCCGAGACGGTCGGCGAGATCATCGGCGAAGGCCTGTGTGTGCTGGTGGGAGTCACCCACGAGGACACCGCGGAGAAGGCGGCGCAGCTCGCCCGGAAGCTCTGGTCACTGAGAATCCTGGAGGGCGAGAAGTCCTGCTCGGACGTGAATGCGCCCTTGCTGGTGATTTCGCAGTTCACTCTCTACGGGGACGCCCGGAAGGGCCGCCGCCCCACCTGGAACGCGGCCGCGCCCGGGCCGGTGGCCGAGCCGCTGGTGGACGAGGTGGTGGCGCAGCTGCGAGCACTGGGGGCGACGGTGCGGACGGGCCGGTTCGGGGCAAGCATGCGGGTCTCGCTCACCAATCACGGCCCGTTCACCGTACTGATCGAGATCTGACCGGACTGATCGAGATCTGACCGGCCGGGGCCGGGCGGGACCTGAGGGGCGCGACCCGGCACGACCGCTCCCGGGTCCGTCGCGTCTACGGCTCGACGACCGTTTCCTGCGCGGCCGCCGTCTCGCCCGCCAGCAGCTCCGCGTCCACCGGCACATTGCGCTTCACCAGCGCCAGCGCGATCGGGCCGAGCTCGTGGTGGCGGGCCGAGGTGGTGATGAACCCGAGCTTGCGGCCCTCCTCGCCGTCGGCCGCGAGCCGGATCGGGGTGCCGGGGCCGGGCAGATGGACCTCGCTGCCGTCCAGATGCAGGAAGACCAGTCGGCGCGGCGGCTTCCCCAGGTTGTGGACGCGCGCCACCGTCTCCTGGCCGCGGTAGCAGCCCTTCTGGAGGTGGACCGCGGAGCCGATCCAGCCCAGCTCGTGCGGGATGGTGCGGTGGTCGGTCTCGAAGCCGACGCGCGGGCGGTGGGTCTCCACGCGCAGGGCCTCGTAGGCCAGGATCCCGGCGAGAGGGCCGTTGGCGTCGGCGTACGTCTCCAGGTCGGCGCGCGGCAGGAACAGATCGCGGCCGTGCGGGGTCTCGCGTACGACCACGCCGCTCGGGACCTCGGCGATGGAGCCGGCGGGCAGATGCACCACCGCGACATCGGCGGTGCGCTCGGCGACCTCGACCCGGTAGAAGAACTTCATCGACTCCAGGTAGGCGATGAGCGCCTCCTCGGTGCCCGGCTCCACATGCATCCACACCGTCTCGCCGTCGTCGACGAGGTACAGGGCGTGCTCGATGTGGCCGTGGGCGGAGAGGATCAGCGCCTCGGTGGCCTGCCCCGCCGGAAGGTCGCTCACATGCTGCGTGAGCAGCAGGTGCAGCCAGCTCAGCCGGTCGTCACCGGTGACGGCGACGACACCGCGGTGGGAGAGGTCGACGAGTCCCCGGCCGTCCGCGAGGGCACGCTGCTCACGGAACAGGTCGCCGTAGTGCGCGGCGACCCCTTCATCGTGTCCCTCGGCGGGGACCGCGCCGGGCCGGGACAGCAGAGGGCTGGCTGTACGTGAATGTTGCAGCATGTGCCCCAGCCTACGACTCGGTGGTGGAAGCCTCGGCAGAGCACTTCTCGCAGCGGCCGAAGATCGCGAAGTGCTTCATGTCCGTCTCGAACCCGAAGGTCTCGCGTAGCTTCGCGGTGAACTCGGAGGCGACGGAGACGTCCGCCTCGATCACGGTCGTGCAGTCGCGGCACACCAGATGGATGTGGTGGTGCCGGTCGGCGAGGTGATAGGTCGGAGCGCCGTGGCCGAGATGGGCGTGCGAGACCAGGTGGAGCTCCTCCAGGAGCTCCAGGGTCCGGTAGACGGTGGAGATGTTCACGCCGGACGCCGTCTTGCGCACCTCGGCGAGGATGTCGTCGGGGGTCGCGTGCTCCAGGGAGTCGACGGCCTCCAGGACAAGCTGCCGCTGTGGGGTCAGCCGGTAGCCGCGCTGCCGCAGATCGCTCTTCCAGTCGATGCTCACCACGGGACCCAGTGTAGGTCCGCCGCCGGGCGACGGACGGGGGTCTGCGGGGGCACTTCGCGGATCGGACGGTCCGGGCGGGGTGGCACCGCGTCCGCGTCCCGCGTCCGGCCGAGGAGGGCCCGGATCCGCAGCACCACCTCTTCGAGGCTGAACGGCTTGGCCACGCACGCGTCCGCCTCACCCGCGGGCCCGGTGCAGCGGTCGGCCGCGCCGGGGGCGGTGAGGAAGAGGACCGGCATGCCGTGCCCGGCCCTGCGCATCATGCGGGCGATCTCGAACCCGTCGAGATCGGGCAGCAGCACGTCCAGTACGACCAGATCCGGGTCATGGCCGCCGAGCTGCTGCATGGCCTGGATGCCGGTGGCCGCGCAGCTGACGTCGAAGCCGGCGAGGCGCAGCGTCTGGGCGAGGAGTTCACGGATGTCCGGCTCGTCGTCCACGACGAGCACGGTGGCAGCTCTGGTCACATTCCAGAGCTACCTGCCGTACCTCAGAGGACTCTGAGAATCCTCTTCGGGTTGCTTGAGATCGCGGGCCGCCGCAAAGGAGCACGCACTGCCCGAGGAGTACGGGCCGCGCGGACTACTTGAAGAACGCGATGCCGTCGTCGGGGAGGTCGCCGAGGTCCTTGGCCCAGGACTCGACCTGCTCCGGGGAGACGACCTTCTTCAGATGCGCCGACATGTACGGCCGCAGCGGCACCTCGGGCGTGGACTTCTCGCCCACCCACATCAGGTCGCTCTTCACATACCCGTAGAGCCGCTTGCCGCCGCTGTACGGACCTGCGGACGCGGTCCGCGCGATCGCGTCCGTCACGAGATCGATCTGCGGCTTCTGGTCGGCCAGTTCGCCGTACCAGACCTCGACCACGCCCTGGTCGCGGACCATGACGACCTCGACCTTGCGGTCCTTGTCGATGCGCCAGTAGCCGTGCTCGCTCTCCAGCGGCCTGACCTTGTTGCCCTCGGCGTCCAGCACCCAGGAGTGCGAGACGTACTCGACGAAGTCCCGGCCGTCGTGGCTGAAGGTGACGGACTGGCCGAAGTTGCACTTCTCGGCGCCGGGAAAGTCGGAGACGCCCGCGCCCTCCCAGGTTCCGAGGAGGAAGGCGAGGGGGACGAGGTCCGGGTTCAGGTCGGACGGAATCTCGATCATGAGCAACTCAGGCGATCTGTAGTGATGGGGCTGTCGTCACAGGGCTCGGCGGTACGGCTCGGCTAGCGCTGACCCTGGTAGAGCTTCTTCACGGTCAGCCAGGCGAAGGCGGCGACGCCGACGCAGACCAGGACCAGAAGGGCTTCGAAGAATGCCTCAAGCACGGGGTGCTCCTCGGATGAGCGATGTGGCGGAACGGGGCCGGTGCCCAGCCTAATGGGTTGACGGTCACGCCTCTCTGCGAGGTCAGCCGAGCAGCTGATTCTGCAGGACGACGGTCTGGTGGAAGGGGACCGCCGCGGACGTGCCCTTCCGGGACTGGACGATCAGCGCGACGGTGTCGCCGGCGGTGATGTAAGCGTGCCGCACGTGGACCGCTCCCGGCTCCGACTCGCCGTACACATGGCGGTCGGTCGAGGGAACGCCCGCGGTGGTGGCCGGGTAGGACTCGTCGACCGGCGCGACCTGGTCCACCCCGTTCAGCGGCGCGACCGCCTCCGGCTCCCCGCCGAGGTGTGCCGAGAAGAACTCGTCGGCGAACACGGCCGAGTGGAAACGCAGCAGATAGATCCGTGTGCTGGTGGAGTCCGCCATGGTCCAGCCCCGCGCCACGACGTGTCGCAGCCCCCCGTCGACGAGGTCCTGGTCCAGGTCCTCGCGCTGGTGCCCGGGGAACTCGGCGAGGAATCGGCCGACGGGAACCCGTCCGCCCCCGAGCTGCTTGTCCGGGCGGGCCCCGGCAGGCGGGGGGAGCAGCAGAGCGCTCAGATCCGCGTAGTGGACCTGACCCTCGTTGGTCCGGTCGAACGGATCGACCGCCCCGGCCGGCAGCACCGGCTTCGCCAGCTTCGGGTAGGCCCAGCGGCCGTCGTTCTCGGTGGCGAGCCCGGGCACGTCGGTGCGCTGCTGCTCGGTGATGCCGTACGCGACGGCCGTTCCCAGGGCGGCGAAGACCACCGTGGCGGCGGTCCAGCGGAGCACGGTCCGAAGGCGCCTCCGGCGGCCGGGTGCGGCGGGCGTGAGCGTCGCCGCGGGGGCGGAGGTCACCATGGGCGCGGCGGACGCGGCGGGCGTGAGCGTCGCGGCGGGTGCGGCGGACGCCGAGGTCACCATGGGCGCGGCGGGCGTGAGCGTCGCGGCGGGTGCGGCGGACGCCGAGGTCACCTGGCCCTCCGGAGCCTCCGGGGCATGCGGGGCCTGCGGTGGAGCGCCACCGTCGGCCTGCGGCGCGGCCGGGTCTGCCTCGTGCACGGATCGCACCCCGGGTGCCGTGCGGGTTTCGTCGATCACACGGACTCCCCGGGGGATTCGAGATGCTCCAGCTGGAGCTTCAGCAACTCGGTGGCGGATGCGGTGCCCAGCGGCCTGAGGCCGTAGGCGTACACGTTGACCAGCACGTCGCCTTCGTAGGCGCTGCAGAACATCGCGTCGAGCTTCGTCTCGGTGCTCTTCGGCGTCAGGAAGCACGTCGCGTTCTCGAAGCCGGGGACGGTGGGGCCCTTGCGCAGCACGCCGAGCGCGTCGGCGAACTCGCTCTGGAAGGCGGCCAGCTTCCGGCCGTCCTTCGCGTTCTCGATCTGCGCGAGCTGCATCTCGACGATCAGCCCTTGGTCGAGGGAGACATAGCTGCGCACGGCGAGGCCCTGGAGCCGCAGCTTGTCGATCGCCTTGTCCCTCGCCTTGCGCTGCGCGGGGGTGAGGCCGCGGGTTCCTTCCTTGAACCTGACGACCGCTTGCTTCCTGCCGAGGACGGTGTTGTTGCCCAGGCCGTCCACGTCCGGTCCCAGCCGGTATGCGTACGGCACCGGAGGCAGTTTGGCGGCGAGGCCCGTGGGCTCCGCCGCCGGCTTCTCGGGAAGCTGCGGGGGATTGACCCACACCACGGTGGGCGCGGTGCGGTCCGCGTCACCGAGCCGGTCGAACGCCAGAACACCCGCACCGGCGACCACGGCGAGCGCGAGGGCCCCCGACACCGCAGCGATCAGTCCGGGGCGCACACGCCGCGGCTCCTTGAGAGAGCCGAGGACCTCGGGAAGCGGCTCCTGCGAGGCGGGGCCGGAAGGCGGCTCGCCGGCCGCGCCCTGCCCGCCGGAGACGACCGGCGGTGATGCGGGCGGGTCCGGGACGGCAGGTTCCTCGCCCGCCGGCGGCCCGGGGATGGAAGGCTGCTCGTTCACAGGCGCCCCAGTTGCTGCTCGGCGAGGGCCGTCACGGCCTTCTCGGAGATCTTGCTGCTGTTGTCGACGTACCAGATCTCCATGGCCACATCACCGCGGTACGCGAGGACCCGGGCCTGGTACAGCGGTTCGTAACCCGCCTTGCGAACGGGTTCGTCGAACACGTACACCCGCCCGTTGTTGCTGCCCGCGATGAGTTCGCCGGATCGCCCGGCGAACTCCTCCGTCGGCATGTAGGACTGCTGGTCGGAGACCCAGTCCGCCGCCGCGGTCCTGGCCGTGTCCCGGAACTGGATGAGATGGACGGTGACGAAGATGCCGCCCCGCTGCTCCCAGGCGGTCGTGGCGATGCGCCGGATGTCGAGCTCGGCCAGGTAGGTGAACTGCCGGTCGGGCTTCTCGAAGCCGTCGGAGAACGAGACGACGTCGGTCCAGCCGTCGGACACCACCGCCCGGTCCGTCCGGGCACCCTTCGGCTTCTTGACGAGCAGCTGACGCAGATCGCCGTCCGTCGCGTGCCGGCGGTTCGCGCTGACCGTCAGCGGGGTGGTATCCGGACCGGCGGCGACCGTCTTCGGCGTCCGCAACTCCGGCTGCGACAACGGTGCCAGCGGTGTCGGCTCGCGTTCCATCTGTACGGCGTAGCCGGTCACCGTTCCGGCCAGCACCCCCAGCACCGCCGCCGCCCCGACGACCAGCGCCGTACGGCCCCGCCCGCGCGGGGCCGCCGCCTCGGGAGCCTCGGGCTCACCAGGCTTCTCTTGATCTTCCGGTATGTGCACACCCAACAGACCCACCGGCCCCGGGGTGGGTTGCACCGCCGCGCATTACAGTTCGGCATATGGCGAAGAAGCTCGTGATCAAGGTCACCGCTGGTTCCGATGCGCCCGAGCGCTGCTCGCAGGCGTTCACCGTGGCGGCCGTCGCCGCCGCCAGCGGGGTGGAGGTGTCGCTCTGGCTGACCGGTGAGTCCGCGTGGTTCGCGCTGCCGGGGCGGGCCGCCGAGTTCGAACTGCCGCACGCGGCGCCGCTGCCGACGCTCATCGAGTCGATCCAGGCGGTGGGGCTGATCACGCTCTGCACGCAGTGCGCGGCCCGCCGGGACATCACAGAGAAGGACGTCATCGAGGGCGTACGCATCGCGGGCGCGCAGGTCTTCGTCAGCGAGATCATGGGCGACGGCGTGCAGGCTCTCGTCTACTAGCTGCGCCTGCCGCCTTGTTGACGGTCCGTCACGAGTGGGTACGGCAGTCCGCGGGAGCCACCGAGTCCACTACTGCCGTCGGTTCTTGCCGTCCAACTCGTCCCACCAGTCGTCGGACTGCTTGTCGCCCGACGGGTCGTCCCACCAGCGGTCCTCGGGCCCCCGCCGGTTCGCGATCATCGCCGCGAACGGCGGGATGACCATGGCGACGACACACATACCGACGGCGACCGGCACCGACCACAGCCGCACCACGGACCAGGCGGACACGAACAGGACCACGCATCCGCCCATCAGCCAGAAATAGCCGCGCCGACGCCGTGCGTACATGTCTCCAGCGTACGACCGAAGGGCCGCACCCCCATCCGGTGGCGTCCAACCCCCGGGGGTGCGGCCCTTGGCCGTTCAGGTGTGCCCGATCAGCGGCTCAGACCGCGATCGCGACCTCGGAGAGGCCGCCGGTCCGGGCGACGACCGTACGGTCCGCCGTACCGCCCGGCACCAGGGCGCGCACGGTCCACGTGCCCTCGGCCGCGTAGAAGCGGAACTGTCCGGTCGCCGAGGTCGGGACCTCGGCGGTGAACTCGCCGGTCGAGTCCAGCAGACGCACATAACCGGTGACGGGCTCGCCGTCGCGGGTCACGTGGCCCTGGATGGTGGTCTCACCGGGCTTGATCGACGAGGCGTCGGGGCCGCCGGCCTTCGCTCCACACATACTGCTCTCCAGAAAGGTCGGGGTCGGTTACTTGTTGGCGCCGAGCTCGATCGGCACGCCGACGAGGGAGCCGTACTCGGTCCACGAACCGTCGTAGTTCTTGACGTTCTCCTGGCCGAGCAGCTGGTGCAGCACGAACCAGGTCAGCGCGGAGCGCTCGCCGATACGGCAGTAGGCGATGGTGTCCTTCGACAGGTCGACCTGCTCGTCCTCGTAGAGGGCCCTGAGCTCTTCGTCCGACTTGAAGGTGCCGTCGTCGTTGGCGTTCTTGGACCACGGGATGTTGCGGGCGCTCGGCACGTGGCCGGGGCGCTGCGACTGCTCCTGCGGGAGGTGCGCCGGGGCGAGCAGCTTGCCGCTGAACTCGTCGGGCGAGCGCACGTCGACCAGGTTCTGGGAGCCGATCGCCTTGACCACGTCGTCACGGAAGGCGCGGATCGAGACGTCCTGGGGCTTGGCCTTGTAGTCCGTGGCCGGCCGCTCGGGGACCTCGTCGACCAGGTCGCGGGAGTCGAGCTCCCACTTCTTGCGGCCGCCGTCGAGGAGGCGGACGTCGCCGTGGCCGTAGAGCTTGAAGTACCAGAACGCGTAGGAGGCGAACCAGTTGTTGTTGCCGCCGTAGAGGACGACGGTGGTGTCGTTCGCGATGCCCTTCGCCGACAGGAGCTTCTCGAAGCCCTCCTGGTCGATGAAGTCACGGCGGACCGGGTCCTGGAGGTCCTTCGTCCAGTCGATCCGGATCGCGTTCTTGATGTGGTTCTTGTCGTACGCCGAGGTGTCCTCGTCAACCTCGACGATGGCGACCTTCGGGTCGTCGATGTGGGCCTCGACCCAGTCGGCGTCTACCAGGACGTCGCTGCGGCTCATGCTGTTCTCCTCCGGGGCAGTGTGCGGCGGGTGTTGCGAAGAGGCGGGGGGCGCGGTTGCGCGGATGCGCGAGGGCACTGCGCGAAGCGCCGGGGGTGGCCCTGAAAACCATCGAAGGGCCCGGGGGAAACGGGAGAAAGCTCCCGCTCAGACAGCGCGACAGAGCATGGCGGCGACGCGGCACAGGTCTACTGCCCGCCGCTTCGTGAGGTCCGCCTGTCGCTGCTTCATGCCACCGATCGTAGGGACGAGTCGGCCGCCATGTCACCGGCGTGTCGGATTCTGAGACGCGATCGTCCAGCATGTGGTACGCAGACCGGCCCGGACCGCTCCCCGCGGTCTCCGGACCGGTCCCCGCCTCGTGTTCATCTGCCCAGCGGACACGGCCGTCTCACCATGCGGCCGTGCCCGGGCGGCGCGGGTCAGCCCGCGAGCGACACGTCCTTGCCGACGCCGGAGAACCTCAGGCCCTCCTTCGTCGCCTCCAGCTTGTCGAGCTTGATGCCGGCGGGCAGACCGTCGATCTTCAGGTCGTAGTCGACGAGCTCGCGCAGCTTCTCGTCGAAGCCGGGCACCGGCAGGGAGGGCAGCGTCTCCGCCTTCAGCCGGAGCGTGGTGCCGGCATGGAGCGAGACCTTGCTGTACGTCGAAACGGTCCGGCCCTTGACCAGTCCTTCGAGCGCGCCGGGAATCTCGACGCCCGCGCCGTCCAGCAGTTCGTCCAGCGGCCCGGTGAGCTTGACCTGGCCCCGGGCGGCCCGCTCGGGACCGGCGTAGGAGACCGTGGCGCCCTTCGGGGCGGCCTTCGTCAGATCCGCGTACGAGACACGGGCGGAGCCGTCGGCGCGGCTCGCGGTGGCGGAGGAGAAGCTGCTGTTGATCCTCACGTCGAGCAGTTCGGCCTTCACCTCGGTGACGTTCACCGTGTGGCCGCCGGCGCTGCCGGTGATCCCGCTGATGCTCACGTCTATCTCGTCGAGCTCCTTGCCCAGCACCTGGGTGAGGAAGGGGAAGCCCTTGATGGAGACCTCGGGAGTGGAATTCAGCCCTTGACTGCTTTTGATCTTGTCGGCGGCCTCGGACTCGGCCATGTTCACCGCGATCCGGTCCGCGGCGACGAATATGCCGCCGAGGACGACGGCCATGATGAGCAGTATTCGCAGTGCGCGCATTGCTTCGGTGTCCCCCACCCTTATTCGTCAGACCCCCGTGACGCCCGTGAGCCTAACCAAGACCGGACGACGCCTTCTCGTCTGTGATCGACGTCCGGGCGGGGGCATTGGTTCCGCACACACGTTCCCCACGCCCCCGGACCGGCCCCCCAGCCCCAGACCGGTACGCCGCCTCAGACCAGTACGCGGCCGATCAGGTAGACCGCGGGCGCCGCGGCGGTCAGCGGCAGCGCCACCCCGGCGGTGAAGTGGACGAAGCGGGACGGGTAGTCGTAGCTGGCCGCCCGCAGGCCGACGAGCGCGAGGACGCCCGCCGTGAGGCCGAGCAGCGCGCCCGAGGCGCCGATGCCGGTGGCGCCTCCCGCGGCGACGCCCGCACCCGTGGCCGCGAGCAGCGACAGCACGACGGAGGCGACGGGGGGCAGCGGCAGCGCGCGGGCCACGGTCGCCACGGCGACGGCGATCCCGCCGATCACCACGGCGTCGTCGGCGGCCGCCAGATGGCCGGTCGCAAGGATCGCCAGGGCGGACGATGCCACGGTCGCCATCAGGCCCTGCATCCGCTCGTCCGCACCCGCACGGCTGCGCAGCTGGAGGACGAGGGTGATGAGCACCCACACGCCGAGCGTGCCGACGATGGCCGCCGGTGCGTTCTCCCGGCCGACCGAGAGCAGGACGACGTCGGCCGTGAGCCCGCCCGCGAAAGCGAGCGCGATGCCCTGCCGGGCCGGCCACATGCCGTTCAGCCGGAACCAGCCGGCGGCCGTGACGGCCTGGAGCAGGACGAGCGGCACGAGCAGCGCGTACGGGCCGATGGCCGCGCCGGCGGCGAGGAGCAGGCCGAGAGCGGCGGTCAGCCCGGCGGGCTGGATGCCGGGCGGGATGATCGGCGAACGGCCCTCGGCGCGGGCGCGCTGGGCGTCCGTGATCCGGGCGTTCCCGCCGAGCGTGGGCGTGCTGTAGCCCTCGCCCGCCGGTGCGGCGGGGGATGCGTCGGGGACAACCGGCTCGGCCGCGGGCTCGGCGTACGCGGGGGTCTCGGGCGGCAGCGGGTGGGCGCCCTGCACGGGCAGATACGCGGTGTCGGCGGCGACCGGGGTCTGCGCGGGGGGCAGAACCGGCTGGTACTGCGTGTCCCAGGTCTCGCCCTCCCAGGTCTGCGCGGCCTGCGGGTACGCCTGCTGGGGATACCCCTGCTGCTGGTGCTGCTGCGGGTGGGACTCCTGCGGATGCCCCTGCCGCGGGTGGGACTGCTGCGGGTAGGGCTCCTGCGCGTGCGACTGGTCGTACGACGGGTCGTACTGACCGTCGTGCGGCTGCTGCCGGTACGCATCCTGGTACTGCGGCTGCGGCGGGTACGGCTGCTGCTGCCCGTGCTGCTGCCCGTACGGCCCGTACGGATACTGCTGGTCGCTGCTCATGGTGTGCGGTTCACCCTCCTGCGAACGGCGGGAGCACCTCGACCGTGCCGCCCTCGGCAAGGCGTACGGTCTCATGGTCACGGGTCCCGACGGGATCACCGTCGACGAGGAACGAGCACCGTTTCAGCACACGCGTCAGCTCTCCCGGATGCCTCTCGCGTGCCGCGTCGAGCGCTTCGGCGAGCGTCTCCGCCGTGTACGGCTCCTCCGCGATCCCGGCCGCCGCTTTCGCCGCGGCCCAGTAGCGGATCGTTCCCGCTGCCATGGCGCCCTTCCTTTCGTCGGCATCCATCATGGGCCACGCGGGGACCAGCCAGTCCGCGAGACGGCCCAGCAACCGGTCGTCGGCGGCGTTCTCGGCGTGCCCCATGCCCGCTTCCAGCCACAGTTCGGCGTCCCCGGCCGCCGCCAGCATCCGGGGATGGTCCAGCGGGAAGTACGGATCGCGGTCGCCGTGCACGATCAGCAGCGGGGTCGGCGCGATCAGCGGCACAGCCTCCACCGGCGAGAGCGGCACGGGGTCCCAGTCCTCGGTGTGGATACGGGTCCGCAGGCCGTACCGGCCGACCACGCGGCCCAGCGGCCGGGTCACCACCCAGTGCAGCCGCCGCATCGGAGCCGTACCGCGGTAGTACCAGCGGGCGGGGGCGCTCACCGAGGCCACGGCGTCGGTCCGTGCCTCACTGCGCCCCCTGTGCATCGCCGCATGCCGGAGCACGACCGAACCGCCCATCGAGAAACCGACCGTGACCACCCGGCGGTGGCCGCAGGTACGCGCCCACTCGACCGCGGCGGCGAGGTCGAGCACCTCGCGGTCGCCGACCGTGGAGCGGCCGCCGGAGTTCCCGTGCCCGCGGAAGGAGAAGGTGACCACGGCCGCACGCTGCGCGAAGACGGCCGCCGCCCGGCGCACGGCCGGCCGGTCCACCGAACCCGTGAACCCGTGCGCGACGACGATCGCGGTGTCACTGTTGCCGTGTACCCATGGCGTGCGGAGCGCCTCGATGCGGACCCCGTCCGCGGTCCGCAGGGTTGCGCGCCGAGGGCCACGGGTGATCGAGGAAACATCCACCATGTGACATCAGCCCTCTGCCTCGGAACTCATGTGGGCTATTGTGCTGGGCAGAGGATCCGGGCAACGCAGCCCCCGGGTCCTTTTGCGTTTTCCGGCCGTTGTTACAGGCAGGTGAACAAAGGCTCTCAAGGGCGCGCGGGAGCCGAAGAACGAAGCAGGGCCGCATCACGTCCTCGCAGGGACCGAGGAGGAACCGACGTTATGGGCGAGCGAACCGTGCACGAACCCCGTCAGACGCAGACGACCTGGGCAGGTGGAGCCCGATGAGCTCACTGTTGCTTCTGACCAATGCCCTCCAGCCGTCGACGGAGGTGCTTCCCGCCCTCGGACTGCTGCTGCACAACGTGCGGGTCGCCCCCGCCGAGGGCCCCGCTCTCGTCGACACCCCCGGTGCCGACGTCATCCTGGTCGACGGACGCCGCGATCTGCCACAGGTGCGGTCGCTGTGCCAGCTGCTGCGCTCCACCGGGCCCGGCTGCCCGCTGATGCTCGTCGTCACGGAGGGCGGCCTCGCGGCCGTCACCGCGGACTGGGGCATCGACGACGTACTGCTGGACACGGCGGGCCCCGCCGAGGTCGAGGCACGGCTGCGCCTTGCGACGGGCCGCCAGCAGATCACCTCCGACGACTCCCCCATGGAGATCCGCAACGGCGATCTGTCGGTCGACGAGGCAACGTACAGCGCGAAGCTGAAGGGCCGGGTCCTGGACCTGACCTTCAAGGAGTTCGAGCTGCTCAAGTACCTCGCGCAGCACCCCGGCCGGGTCTTCACCCGCGCGCAGCTGCTCCAGGAGGTCTGGGGCTACGACTACTTCGGCGGCACGCGGACGGTCGACGTCCACGTACGCCGGCTCCGCGCCAAGCTGGGCCCGGAGCACGAGTCGCTCATCGGCACCGTGCGGAACGTGGGATACCGCTTCGTCGCGCCGGAGAAGGTCGAGCGCGCGGCCGAGGAGGCCAAGGCGAAGGCGGCGGGTTCGGCCACCCGTACGGAGCAGGGGACCTCGGAGGAGGAAGCGGCCGTACGCCCTGCACACAGGTAGGTCACCACGCGTAGACTGCCGCGCGTGGCCAAGGTGACGCGGGACGATGTTGCGCGACTGGCGGGTACGTCGACCGCCGTCGTGAGCTATGTCATCAACAACGGACCCCGGCCGGTCGCCCCGGCCACGCGCGAACGGGTTCTCGCAGCGATCAAGGAACTGGGGTACCGGCCCGACCGGGTCGCCCAGGCCATGGCGTCGCGGCGCACGGATCTCATAGGAATGATCGTCCCGGACGCCCGGCAGCCCTTCTTCGCCGAGATGGCGCACGCGGTGGAACAGGCCGCGGCCGAGCGCGGGAAAATGGTCCTCGTCGGCAATTCCGACTACCGCGACGAGCGCGAGGTCCACTATCTGCGGGCCTTCCTCGGGATGCGGGTCTCCGGTCTGATCCTTGTCAGCCAGGGACCGAGCGAGCGGGCCGCCGCGGAGATCGAGGCGTGGGACGCGCGGGTGGTGCTGCTGCACGAGCGGCCCGAGGCGATCGACGACGTCGCGGTGGTCACCGACGACGTCGGCGGTGCGCAGCTGGCCACCCGGCACCTCCTGGAGCACGGCTACGCGTACGTCGCCTGTCTCGGCGGCATGGAGTCCACCCCGGCCGTCGGCGACCCCGTCGCCGACCACGTCGAGGGCTGGCGCCGCGCGATGCTGGAGTCCGGCCGCTCGGTCGATGACCGGCTGTTCCAGGCCCCGTACAACCGCTACGACGCGTATCTCGTGGCCCTGAAGCTGCTGGCGGGCCCCGACCGGCCGCCGGCCATCTTCTGCTCGACGGACGACCAGGCGATCGGTGTCCTGCGGGCCGCCCGGGAACTGCGGATCGACGTGCCCGGCGAGCTCGCGGTGGCGGGCTTCGACGACGTCAAGGAAGCGGCCCTGACGGACCCGCCTCTGACAACGATCTCCTCGGACCGCCCGGCGATGGCACGGGCGGCGGTGGACCTGGTGCTGGACGACGGCCTGCGGGTGGCCGGTTCGCGCCGCGAGAGGGTGAAGCAGTTCCCCTCGGGCCTGGTGATCCGCCGGTCCTGCGGCTGCGCCTGAGTCTGTCGGGCGCCGGGCGCCGGCGCGGCCCATGTCCGGCGCCGGGAGGCCGTGGCCCGGTGCGGGGACTGGCTTTCGCCGGTTCTCGGGTGGTTCTCAGAAGCGCCTCAGACTGTTCTCATCCGGCAGGAGAACAGTCATCGGCATGACGGACCACTATCCAGCGCAGTCGCATCCGCAGCCGTACACCACCGGCGCGCACCCGTACGACACCGCCGCCCCGGTGTTCGACGGCGGCCCCTCCTACCCGCCGCCCCCGCCGTACGACCCGGTCGGCCCCGAGGAGCCCGCACAGCCTGCCACGCACCGGGCCAGGGCCAGGCGTCCCGTCGCCCTCATCGCCGCCGTCGCGCTCATCGCGGCCGTCGTCGGCGGCGGAACCTCCGTCCTCGTCCAGCACTTCGCCGGCAACGGCAGCGACTCGGCCGGCTCGGCGGTCAGCGGGACCACGGTGTCCCGTACGACCGCCGGCACCGTCGCGGGCGTCGCCCAGGCCGTGTCGCCGAGCATCGTGGAGATCAACGCGACCACCTCCGCCGGTGAGTCCACCGGCTCGGGCGTGATCATCACCTCCGACGGCGAGATCATCACCAACAACCATGTGATCGCGGGCGCCGACACCGTCAAGGTGCGGCTCGACGACGGCAAGTCGTACACCGCGAAGGTCGTCGGCACCGATCCCGACAAGGACCTGGCGCTCATCGCGCTGGACGGGGCGAAGGGGCTGAAGGCGGCGGCGCTCGGGGACTCCAGCAAGGTCAAGGTGGGTGACGAGGTCGTCGCGATCGGCTCGCCGGAGGGTCTGACCGGCACGGTCACCAGCGGCATCGTGTCCGCGCTCGACCGCGATGTGACGGTCGCGAAGGACCAGGGGCAGGGTCAGGGGCAGGGCCAGGGCCAGGGGCAGGGGCAACAGGGCGGCGGCGGCAACTGGCCGTTCGAGTTCGGCGGGCAGGAGTTCAACGGCGACACCGGCTCCTCGAAGACCACGTACAAGGCCCTCCAGACGGACGCGTCCCTCAACCCCGGCAACTCCGGCGGCGCCCTCATCAACATGAACGGCGAGATCATCGGCATCAACTCGGCCATGTACTCACCCAGTTCCGCGACCGGTTCCACCGCGGGCAGTGTCGGCCTCGGTTTCGCCATCCCGATCGACACCGTGAAGGGCGACCTCGACGCACTGCGCGACGGCGGCAGCAGCTGAGTGCGTGCGAGGCTGGTGCCATGACGACCCCCCGTGAAGGCGAACGCATCCTCATCGTGGACGACGAGCCCGCCGTCCGGGAGGCGCTCCAGCGCAGTCTGGCCTTCGAGGGGTACGGCACGGAGGTCGCCGTCGACGGCATCGACGCGCTGGAGAAGGCGGAGGCGTACGCCCCGGACCTGATCGTGCTCGACGTCCAGATGCCGCGGATGGACGGCCTGACCGCGGCCCGCAGGGTACGCGCGTCCGGGTCGACGGTGCCGATCCTCATGCTGACCGCCCGCGACACCGTCGGCGACCGGGTCACCGGTCTGGACGCGGGCGCCGACGACTACCTGGTCAAGCCGTTCGAACTGGACGAGCTGTTCGCCCGGATCCGCGCGCTGCTGCGGCGCAGCTCGTACGCGTCGGCCGCGGGCGCGGCGGGCGAGGACGACGTGCTGGCCTTCGCCGACCTGCGGATGGACCTGGCGACCCGCGAGGTCCACCGCGGCACGCGCCCGGTGGAGCTGACGCGTACCGAGTTCACACTCCTGGAGATGTTCCTGTCCCATCCGCGCCAGGTGCTCACCCGTGAGCAGATCCTCAAGGCCGTATGGGGGTTCGACTTCGAGCCCAGTTCCAATTCGCTGGATGTGTATGTGATGTACCTGCGACGCAAGACGGAGGCGGGCGGAGAGCCGCGCCTCGTGCACACGGTGCGGGGGGTGGGGTACGCGCTCCGCACCGGCGGCGGTGAGGGGTGACGGGCCCGGTCCACCGGTTCCGTGCCCTGCCGAT
Source organism: Streptomyces sp. NPDC096193 (assembly GCF_040302905.1). Taxonomy (NCBI): domain Bacteria; kingdom Bacillati; phylum Actinomycetota; class Actinomycetes; order Kitasatosporales; family Streptomycetaceae; genus Streptomyces; species Streptomyces sp. NPDC096193. The sequence continues at coordinate 55,366 of NZ_JBEOSJ010000031.1, forward strand.
CCGGTCCCGGCTCGCACTGCTGGTGGCCACCGCCGTCGCGGTCGCCGTCGCGGCCGTGTCCGTCGCCTGCTGGCTGCTCACGAGGGCGCAGCTGAACGACGAGCTGAACACCTCGCTGAAGAACATCGGCGCGCCCCGGCCCGCGCTGCTCCAGGCGTACCAGGAGTGCCTCCAGGGGCAGAGCCCCGTCGAGAACACCCCGACGTCGAACTTCGCTTACGTCCAGATCGTGGCGCCGGACGGCCGTCGCTGCCCGGTCGCCTACTCGCAGCCCGTGAAGGTGCAGGAGGAGGACATCGCCGTCGCGGACGGCACCTCGCGCATCGGCCTGCACGACAGCACCACCGACGCGGGCGCCGAGGTGCGGGTGCGCACGGAGCAGGAGGACATCGGCGGTGTCACCGTGGCGGTGTCCGTCTCCCGACCGCTCGCCGAGATCAACACCTCGCTGAACCGTCTCGCCCTGTTCCTCACCGCCGTCGCCGGCATCGGTGTCGTCGGCGCGGGCGCGGCCGGCCTGTGGGTGGCCCGCACCGGACTCAGGCCCGTCGACCGGCTCACCGGTGCCGTCGAGCACATCGCCCGCACCGAGGATCTGACCGTCCGTATCCCCGTCGAGGGCGAGGACGAGATCGCCCGGCTGTCGCGCTCGTTCAACTCGATGACCGCGGCCCTCGCCTCCTCGCGAGACCGCCAGGCGCAGCTGATCGCGGACGCGGGTCACGAACTGCGGACGCCGCTGACGTCGTTGCGGACGAACATCGAGCTGCTGGCGCGCAGCGAACAGACCGGGCGGGCGATCCCGCCCGCGGACCGGACCGCGCTGATGGCGTCGGTGAAGGCGCAGATGACCGAACTGGCCGCGCTGATCGGTGACTTGCAGGAGCTGTCCCGGCCCGACGCGGTCGACGGCGGGCCGCTCCAGGTGGTCGCCCTGCACGAGATCGTGGACGCGGCGCTGGAGCGGGTGCGGCTGCGCGGCCCGGAGCTGACGTTCGCGTCGGATGTCTCGCCCTGGTACGTACGGGCCGAGCCCGCCGCGCTGGAGCGGGCGCTCGTCAATGTCCTCGACAACGCCGTGAAGTTCTCGCCTCCGAGCGGGGTGGTCGAGGTGCGGCTGAAGGCCGGCGAGCTGACGGTGCGGGACCACGGGCCCGGCATCGATGCCGAGGACCTGCCGCATGTCTTCGAACGCTTCTGGCGCTCGTCCTCCGCGCGGGCGCTGCCCGGATCGGGGCTCGGTCTGTCGATCGTGGCACGCACCGTGCAGCAGGCGGGCGGCGAGATCGAGCTGGAGCCGGCGGCGGGCGGCGGCACACGGGCGCTGATCAGGCTGCCGGGGGCGGCCGAGCCGCCCCCGGCCTCGCTGTGACGTTCTCGCTGTGACGGTCTTCCTGTGAAACCGCCGTGTCCGTTCCGCGGCCAGGGGTGTCAGTTGTGCCGGATCAGGGACTCGACGAGACCACCGCGGGTGGCCGGGAAGTCGAGGGGGACGATCCCGAGCCCGCGCCAGCCGCTCGCCGTGCCGTCGATGAACGAGTGGACCCGCGGGTTGAGGTTGTCGGAGTTCCAGCGCGGCGGCAGGCTCGCGGACGTGCTGACGTAGTTGATGAACAGCTTGCCGGGCTGTTCAGAGGCCCGCCGGAAGTGCGCCTCGATCTTGGGGTACTTGGCGCCCGGCAGCGCGTTCCAGTCGTCCTGGATGTCGAACAGCGCACCGTCGGCGTAGCGCACCCCGGGCAGTCCGCCGTTGTCGCCGAGGAGCACGACCTTGCCGCGGGCATCGCCGAGGGACGGAATCCCGTCGCCGATCCGGAACAGCGGCCGCCAGCCCTTGGTGTCCAGATAGGTGTCGAAGATCCGGCGGAAGGTCGCGTCGCTGTCGCTCGAGTACTCCTGCTTGACGCGCATGAGCACGGTCTCGGACGGGTGGGCCCGGAGGAAGTCCCGGCAGGCGATGAGGACGTCGCCGAACATCATGTTCTGGAATGCCGGGCCGTGATGGATGGCGAACGAGTCGCCGGTGACCCGGCAGCGGACGTCGAGGAAGCGGATTCCGCTGGTCAACTGCTGGGCGATCGTGGTGTTCTGGCACTCGGCCCACGGGCCGCCGAAGCGGGCGCCGGAGTCGTGGGTGCCGGGGATCGTCAGACGCTGCAGGGCGGTCGAGTCACCGTGACCCGCCATCCAGTCCTGGGGGGAAAGGATGCGGCGCGGTGCCGCGACTGCGGCCGGTGGGGAGATGAGGGCGGTCGCGGTCAGGGCTGCGGCCCCCGCGAGAAAGCTCCGTCGGTCCATGGCCCCGGATTATGGCGGGGTCACGTCAAGCACCACCAGCCTCCGGACTGGCCAGTAATAAACAGCGGTTTCCGGCCGGGACGGGCCGGGACCGGGCACCGGGAAGCGGCGGACCCACGGGGCGTGTGAGGCGCCGGGCCGGTGGGGCGCTGGGCCGATGCCGCGCGGAGCCGATGGGACGGCAGCCGCTGCCGGCGGGGCACCGGGCCGGTGGGGCGCTGTGGCACTCCGGCCGGCAAACACCGATGCGGCGGCTGGGGCACGCCGGCCCGGCAAACGCCGGTGGGGCGCCGGCCCGGCAAACACCGGCTGCACGCCGGCCGGCCAAAACGCCGGTGGGTGCCGGCCACGCCTAACGCCGGTGGGGCGGCGCGCCCGAAGGCCCGCCGCCCCACCGTCCCTGCGTCTGCTGCTACTTGACGACCGTGATCCGGCCGGTGGCCGGCGGCGCCAGCGGCGAGGCCGCCGTCGAGTGCGCGGCCAGGTAGGCGGTCAGCACATCCAGGTCGGAGGCGCCGACGAGCTTGTTCTTGTGCTCCTTCAGCACGGCGAACCCGTCGCCGCCGCCCGCGAGGAACTCGTTCATCGCGACCCGGTAGGTCTTCGCCGGGTCGAGCGCCTCACCGTTCAGCTTCACCGACGACGTCACGATCCGGTCGGTGCCCGACTTCGTCATGTCCAGGGTGTAGGTGAAGCCCCTGGACACCTGAAGGATCTTCGGTGCGGCCTGGTTCGCGCCGCTGACCTGCTGCTGGAGCATGGTGACCAGCTGCGCGCCGGTCAGGTCGACGACGTTCATCATGTTGGTGAACGGCTGCACGGTGAAGGCCTCGCCGTACGTCACGACACCGTCGCCCTCGCCGCCCGCCGCCTTGTGCACCAACCCCGCGCGGACACCGCCCGGGTTCATGACGGCCAGCTGCGCCCCGCCCTTGTCGGCCGGCGCGAGGCCCTCCAGCTGGGCGTCCGCGATCAGGTTGCCCACCGGCTTCTCGGGGACGTCCGCCGGGTTCTCGATGTCGGCGGAGATGTAGCCCACGGGACGGCTCGCGATCGGCGCGGCCAGCGTGTTCCAGCGCTGGATCAGCTTCGTCATGTCCGGGGCCTTCGCCACGTCACGGGTGACGACGTGGTTCGCGGAGGCCACGGCCGTACGCACCACGTCGTTCGTGCGCCGGTCGTAGGTGAGGGTCGTGTCGGTGTAGAGCTTGCCGAACGACGCGGCCGAGGTGACGGTGCGCGGCTTGCCCGACGGGTCGGGGATCGAGCACGCGTACGCCTGGTGGGTGTGACCGGTGACCAGCGCGTCGACCTGCGGGCTGACCTTCTTGGCGATGTCCACGATCGGGCCGGAGATGCCGTCGCCCGGGCCCGGGCTGTCGCAGTTGTAGTTGTACGACGCCGAGGCGGGCGCACCGCCCTCGTGGATCAGGGCGACGATCGACTTGACGCCCTTGCGCTCCAGGACCTTGGTGTACTTGTTGATCGTCTCGACCTCGTCGCCGAACTTCAGGCCCTTGACGCCCTCGGCGCTGACGATGTTCGGCGTGCCCTCCAGGGTCACGCCGATGAATCCGATCCTGACCCCGTTCTTCTTCCAGATGAAGTACGGGTCGAGCAGCGGCTTGCCGCTCTTCTCCTTCGTCACATTGGCCGCGAGGTAGGGGAAGTCCGCGCCCTTGAACTTCTTCCCCTTCTCGTAGCAGCCCTCGGTCGGGTGGCAGCCGCCGTTCTGCAGACGGGCCAGTTCCTGGGCCCCCTCGTCGAACTCGTGGTTGCCGACCGAGGAGACGTCGAGCTTCAGCTTGTTCAGCGCCTCGACGGTGGGCTCGTCGTGGAAGAGACCGGACAGCAGCGGGGACGCGCCGACCATGTCACCGGCCGCGGCGGTCACCGAGTACCGGTGGTCCTCGCGCGCCTGACGCAGGTGCGTGGCGAGGTACTCGACGCCGCCCGCGTCGATCGTCCTCGTGGTGCCGTCCTCGTCGGTGTGCGTGACCCGCCCGGCCGAGCCGGCGGGCGGCTCCAGGTTCCCGTGCAGGTCATTGAAGGACAGGAGCTGGACGTCAACGGTGCGGCCGTGTCCGTGGCCGCTCTCGGAGGCTCCTGCCGGCATCGCGGCGACCAGAGCGCCGACGGTGGTCAGGCCGGCGACCGCGGCGAGTATGCGGCTGCGGTTTCTGTGCGGTGTCGCTGACATCTGTCCCCTTGTAGGTCTCAGCGCGTCTGAGGGTGCGAGCGGCAGCCTAGAGTCAACGCGCGTAGCGCGACAGGGGTGTACGGGTTACGACCTGATTGCCTTCGCGGTGACCGACCCCGGCCGGACCATTGCCGTCCGGCGTGCCACCCGCGGTCCGTGCCCCCCGCCGTACGCTCTTCCCATGACGACTGACGCGGTGATTCCGGAGCCCGGCCGGCAGATCCTGACCTATGACGAGCTGACTCCCGAGCAGGCGGAAGCCGTGATGGATCTGCTCGCCGAGGCCGCCGGCAACGACGGGATGCAGGCCGTCTCCGAGCAGGGCCGGCTGCAACTGCGCGGCGGAAGGCGGGAAGGCGTACGCCACTTCCTGCTGACCATCGGCGACGAACTGATCGGCTACGCCCAGTTGGAGGACACCGACCCGGTGGAGGCCCCGGCCGCCGAACTCGTGGTCCACCCGCGCCACCGCGGCCGCGGCCACGGCCGGGCCCTGGGCAGCGCGCTCCTCGGCGCCTCGGGCAAGCGGCTGCGCGTATGGGCACACGGCGGGAAGTCGGCGGCCCGGCACCTGGCCCAGGTCCTCGGGCTCAGCCTGTTCCGCGAACTGCGCCAGCTGCGAAGGCCCCTGAGCCCACTCGACATCCCCGAGCCGGTGTTCCCGGCCGGGGTCACGGTGCGCACCTTCGTCCCCGGCCAGGACGACGCGGCCTGGCTCGCGGTGAACGCCGCGGCCTTCGCCCACCACCCGGAGCAGGGCTCGCTCACCCAACGGGACCTCGACGACCGCAAGAACGAACCGTGGTTCGACCCGAAGGGCTTCTTCCTGGCGGAGCGCGACGGCGAGATCATCGGCTTCCACTGGACGAAGGTGCACGCGGAGGAACACCTGGGCGAGGTGTACGTGGTGGGCATCCGCCCCGATGCCCAGGGCGGCGGTCTCGGCAAGGCCCTGACCGCGATCGGCCTGCGCCACCTGGCGGCCCAGCAGATGCCGACGGCCATGCTCTACGTGGACGCGGACAACCCGGCGGCACTCGCGGTGTACGAGCGACTGGGCTTCGTCACGCACGAGGTGGACCTGATGTACCGCGCGGAGTCCTGAACGAGCCTGCGGAGGGGCCGGTTGACCCGGCCCCCTTCTTCACGCGAGCCCGACGGGACGGCCGGCGGCGCGAGTTGACGGGACGCGGTGCGCCGCAACGAGCGGTACGACGGATGTCGCCGCATGCTTGCACCGCGCGCGCCGACGGCCCGAACCGACACCCGCGGCCAGGTGCTGTCCGTCGCCCTCCGGACGCATACGGCCCCCGGGCGAGCTCCACGGCCGGTTGATCGCTCACCTGCTGGCACCGGCCCGGACGGAACCTCGCCCGCACACCCGTGCCGCCCCGGCCTGTCGTGCTCACCCGGTTCGGTGCGGCGGGGCCTCTTCCGGCCGATCCAGCCCGCCGGGACCGGTCCCTCCCCGGCCCTTGCCGCCGCCGTCACCGCCGCCGCATTCCGGCTGCCGCGCCGGCGCCACGGCTGACCCCGCACCCCCGGGGCCTGGCGGCCCACGCCGCCGGACCCGCCGGAACGCCCCCGAATCCCGGGCCGGACCCCTCGCGCGACCCCGGGGAGCCCTGCCGCGCTTTCCCACACGTCATGTCGTCGTTACCGGCCATTCAGACACCCTTGCGACCCTCTCTCAATGCAGCCCGCCGTGCCCGCCTCCCCCAACGGCAGATTCCACCTCGATCCGGCACCCTCCGACGCGCCCGTCAGACCCACTACGCGGAAGAATGGGTCCATGAGTCAGCAGCCCGCCGAGGTACCGGTCCAGCACCCCCAGCCGTCCGTCGGTTCCATCGCCGCGCACCGCCCGCACACCGTCGCGGCCACGGTGTCCGAGCTGGAACCCGACCTCGACGCCGATCTCGACGGCTACGAGGAGGATTACGACGGATCGGGCGCCGAGCTGCCCCAGGGACGGTTCCTGGACCGGGAGCGGAGCTGGCTCGCGTTCAACGAGCGAGTCCTGGAGCTCGCCGAGGATCCGGCCACCCCGCTGCTCGAACGGGCGAACTTCCTCGCCATCTTCGCGTCCAACCTGGACGAGTTCTTCATGGTCCGGGTGGCCGGCCTCAAGCGCCGTATCGCCACCGGTGTCGCCACCCGTTCGGCGTCCGGCCTCCAGCCGCGCGAGGTCCTCGACCTGATCTGGACCCGCTCCCGCGAGCTCATGGCCCGGCACGCCGCCGCCTACCAGCAGGACATCGCCCCGGCGCTCGCCGAGGAAGGCGTCCACCTGATCCGGTGGCCGGACCTCACCGAGAAGGAGCAGGCGCGGCTGTTCACCCTGTTCCGGCAGCAGATCTTCCCGGTGCTCACGCCGCTGGCCGTCGACCCGGCGCACCCCTTCCCGTACATCTCCGGGCTCTCGCTGAACCTCGCGGTCGTCGTCCGCAACCCGGTCAGCGGCCACCGCCACTTCGCCCGGGTGAAGGTCCCGCCCCTGCTCTCCCGCTTCCTGGAGGCCTCGCCGCAGCGGTACGTACCGCTGGAGGACGTCATCGCGGCCCACCTGGAGGAGCTGTTCCCCGGCATGGAGGTGCTCGCGCACCACATGTTCCGGGTGACCAGGAACGAGGACCTGGAGGTCGAGGAGGACGACGCCGAGAACCTGCTCCAGGCGCTGGAGAAGGAGCTCATGCGGCGCCGCTTCGGGCCGCCGGTGCGCCTGGAGGTCGAGGAGTCCATCGACCCGTACGTCCTCGACCTGCTGGTCCGCGAGCTGAAGGTGTCCGACGCCGAGGTCTATCCGCTGCCGGGCCCGCTGGACCTGACCGGGCTCTTCGGCATCGCGGCGCTGGACCGGCCCGAGCTGAAGTTCCCCAAGTTCGTCGCCGGCACCCACCGGGACCTCGCCGAGGTCGAGTCGGCCTCCGCACCCGACATCTTCATGGCGCTGCGCGAGCGCGACGTCCTGCTGCACCACCCGTACGACAGCTTCTCCACGTCCGTGCAGGCATTCCTGGAGCAGGCCGCCGCCGACCCGGACGTGCTCGCGATCAAGCAGACCCTGTACCGGACCTCGGGCGACTCGCCCATCGTGGACGCGCTGATAGACGCCGCCGAGTCGGGCAAGCAGGTCCTCGTCCTGGTCGAGATCAAGGCCCGTTTCGACGAGCAGGCCAACATCAAGTGGGCGCGCAAGCTGGAGGAGTCCGGCTGCCACGTCGTCTACGGCCTGGTCGGCCTGAAGACCCACTGCAAGCTGTCCCTGGTGGTGCGCCAGGAGGGCGAGACACTGCGCCGCTACTCTCACGTCGGCACCGGCAACTACCACCCGAAGACCGCCCGGCTGTACGAGGACCTGGGGCTGCTGACCGCCGACCCGCAGGTCGGCGCCGACCTGTCCGACCTGTTCAACAGGCTGTCGGGCTACTCACGGCGCGAGACCTACCGCCGGCTGCTGGTCGCCCCCAAGTCCCTGCGCGACGGTCTCATCGCGCGCATCAACAAGGAGGCGGCGCACCACCGCGCCGGGCGCCCCGCGTACGTCCGTATCAAGGTCAACTCGCTGGTGGACGAGGCGGTCATCGACGCCTGCTACCGGGCCGCGATGGCGGGCGTGCCGATCGACATCTGGGTGCGGGGCATCTGCGCCCTGCGCCCCGGCGTCACCGGGCTCTCGGAGAACATACGCGTGCGCTCCATCCTCGGACGCTTCCTCGAACACTCCCGGATCTTCTCCTTCGGCAACGGCGGAGAACCCGAGGTGTGGTTCGGCAGCGCCGACATGATGCACCGCAACCTCGACCGTCGTATCGAGGCTCTGGTGCGGGTCACCGACCCCGCCCACCGCGCGACGATCACCCGCCTTCTGGAGACCGGCATGTCCGACTCCACGTCTTCCTGGCATCTCGGCCCGGATGGCGCATGGACCCGGCATGCGACGGATCCGGACGGCCAGCCGCTGCGGAACGTACAGGAGATGCTCATAGACGCCCGGAGGCGCCGGCGTGCACAGCCCTGATCTGTCCCGGGGGGACGCACCCGCCGTCCCGTCCGGTCCCCCCATCGCGGTCACCGCGGGCGATGCTCTCGCCCGGTACCTGAACGCACGGGCGGGCGACTTCCTGCGCAGCCTGCGGATGCACACCGAGAGCGGTTCGGATACGGCGGGCGCGGCCGAGGCCGCCCGGTCGCTGCGCATGGCCGCCCGCCGTATCAGCGGGATCCTGCACACCTTCCGGCCGCTGCTCGACCCGGGCTGGGCGGACGATCTGCGGACCGAGCTGGCCTGGCTGTCCGCCACGCTGGCGCAGGAACACGCCTGCACCTCGCGGCTGAACCGGCTGCTGAGCGCCCTGTCCCGGCTCTCGGGCGTTACGCCCGTGCCGCCGGCCCGGGGTGCGTTCCGGGTGCTGGACGGTGCCACGGGCCCCAAGGCCACGGACGCAACCCGCCCCTCCGGCAGTCTCACGGTGGGCGCGGCACGCGCGGGCGCCCTGCTGGAGCGGCAGCTCACCCTCGCGCGGACGCGCGCCCACTCCGCCGCCCTCCAGGCGCTGGGGTCCTCGCGCTTCCACGGCGTCGCCGACGCCGTCGCCGTACTCGCCTCCGAGCTGCCGCTCGGCGCCGTCGCGGGCGCCCCGGCCTCGGAGGCCCTGGCCCCCGCCGCCGAGGTCGCCGAGCAACGGCTGGTGGACGCGGTCGCCGCACTGCCGCTGTCGAGGGCAGGGCACCCGTACAACGCCGAGGCCCTCGTGCACGGTCTCGCCACCGCGTCGGCCGGCGAGGCCCAGGACGCGCCCTGGCACCAGGTCCGCCAGTTGCTGCGGCTGCACCGGTACGCCCAGGAAGTGCTCCACCCGAACGCGGACCCGGTGCTGTGCCGCGCGGGCCAGGTCCTCGACCGGCACCGTGACGCCGCCGAGGCGGCCGCCGCTGCCGCCGCCGCGGCCCGCACCCCCCGGATCGCTCCGGCCACGGCGTACGCGCTGGGGGTGCTGCACGCGGACCAGCGGCACGAGGTGGAGGCGGCCCGGTTCGCCTTCCAGGAGGTGTGGCGGACCACCACCGCGGTATCCGCGCCATGAAGGACCCCGGTCCTGGTCCTCGATGCGGTTCAGAAGGACGGGCGCATGGGACCGGGCACACGAGGCGAGCCATGGAGGCGGCTCATGAAGGCGGGCTTCTGATGGGTGACGGCAGCACGGTCCGTGCGGCGGGGTGCGTGCTCTGGCGCCGGGCCCCGTACGACGAGGGCCTGGAGATCTGTCTGGTGCACCGGCCCAAGTACGACGACTGGTCGCACCCGAAAGGCAAACTGAAACGCGGTGAGGACACCCTCGCCGGTGCGTTGCGCGAAGTGCTGGAGGAGACCGGTCACGCGTGTGTCCCCGGTGCCCGGCTGCCGACCGCGCGCTACTTTGCGAACGGGCGCCCCAAGCAGGTCACGTACTGGGCGGCCGAGGCGACGACGGGGTCCTTCACCCCGAGCGAGGAGGTGGACCGCATTCTCTGGCTGCCGCCCGCCGCGGCACGCAACCGGCTGACGCAGCCGCGGGACCGCATGCTGCTGGACGCGCTCCTCGACGCGCTGCACTCGGCCTGACGCACGAGGCCGGGACGTAGACGCCGAAGGCCGAGGGTCACCACCTGAGACCTGAGAGCCGAGGTTCCGGAGCCCGGGGCAGGAGCCGCCCCGGACCCGTCCCGTCGGCGGCCCCCGACCTCGACGCGACCGTTCGCCGCCCCATGCCGGACAGACGTACGGACGGTCACCGGGACAGAGGTGCAGGTGAACGGAGCGCGACCGTCCGACCCGCCACGCCACCAGGCACCCAGCCGCCCGACACGGTTCACCTTCCGTTCACTCTCCACCTTGGGCCGCTTCACCTGATCTGCCTAATTTCGGCCCTACACGGTGACCGGCAAAAGAGCCGGCTCCCCCCACCCCGACACACGCCGCTTCGAACGTCCCCGACTCAGGTCAGCGTCCGGCGGCTCCTGGAAGGAACACCCGAAAGTGAAGCTTCAGCGCAAGAACGGGCTTCGCGCCACCGCGCTCGGCGCCCTCGCCGTGACCGGCGCCCTGGTCCTCACGGCGTGTGGTTCGGACGACAACGCGGGCGGCACCGGCGGCACCGGCGAGAAGACCAACGCCGCATCGAACATCAAGTGCGACGACGCCAAGGGCAAGCTGCCCGCCTCCGGCTCCAGCGCGCAGAAGAACGCCATGGACCTGTGGGTCAAGAACTACATGGCGGCCTGCTCCGGCGTGGAGGTCAACTACAAGTCCTCCTCCTCCGGTGAGGGCATCGTCGCCTTCAACCAGGGCACGGTGGGCTTCGCCGGATCCGACTCGGCCCTCAAGCCCGAAGAGGTCGAGGACTCGAAGAAGATCTGCAAGGGCGGCCAGGGCATCAACCTGCCCATGGTCGGCGGCCCCATCGCGATCGGTTACAACCTGTCCGGTGTCGAGGGTCTGACCCTGGACGCCCCGACGATCGCCAAGATCTTCAACAACAAGATCAAGAAGTGGAACGACCCGGCGATCGCCGCTCTGAACAAGGGCAAGACGCTCCCGGACAAGGCGATCCAGGCCTTCCACCGCTCCGAGGACTCCGGCACCACGCAGAACCTCGGCAAGTACCTCGGCAAGACCGCCAAGGCGGAGTGGCCCTACGAGGCCGAGAAGAGCTGGCCCGCCCCCGGCGGCCAGGCCGCGTCCGGCTCCTCCGGTGTCGCCGCCCAGGTCAAGCAGGTCGACGGTGCGATCGGCTACTTCGAGCTCTCCTACGCCAGCTCGCAGTCCATCCCGACCGTGGACATCAACACCGGTGCCGCCGCTCCGGTGAAGGCCACCTCCGAGAACGCCTCCAAGGCCATCGCCGCCGCCAAGGTCAAGGGCACCGGCAAGGACCTCGCTCTCGAGCTGGACTACACCACCAAGGCCGACGGCGCCTACCCGATCGTCCTCGTGACCTACGAGGTCGTCTGCGACACGGGCAACAAGGCCGAGACGCTGGGTACGGTCAAGTCCTTCCTGACCTACACCGCCGGCGACGAGGGCCAGAAGGTCCTCTCCGAGGCCGGTTACGCCCCGATCCCGACCGAGATCAACGCCAAGGTCCGCGAGACCGTCGCGGGTCTGAAGTAACGCAACCGGCCGGCGGGGGCCAGCCGGTCGCCAGCAGAGCCAGGGCCAGCGGTGCCGCCGCCCACGCCGAGTGCCGCCTCGTG